>SCTQ01000262.1 GCA_004322345.1 Aquabacterium sp.
CGCTGGGCTCGCTGGTCGGCGTGCCGATGTTGGAGACGATCAGCACGTCGGCACCCATCGCACGCGCGACGTCCACCGGCGTGTTGTTGACCAGGCCGCCGTCGCCCAGCAGGCGGTTCTCCACCTCCAGCGGCGCGAACAGGCCGGGCACGGACATGCTGGAGCGCATGGCCACCGCGAGGTCGCCTTCCTTCAGGATCACGGCCTGGCCGGTCTCCATGTCGGTGGCCACGGCGCGGTAGGGGATGGGCAGGCGGTCGAAGTCGCGCAGGCGCCGCACCGGCAGCGTGTAGCGGCGCAGCAGCACCTCCAGCCCGCGGCTGGAGACCGACGACGCCGGCGCGCGGACCTGCCCGTCCTTGATGCCGAATTCGATCAGCGGCGGGATCTCGAAGTCCTGCTCCTTGCGGCGCAAGGACAGCTCCGAGCGCTCGACGCGGGTGGTGAAGACGCCGTCCCAGTCGATCTTCGCGATCTCGGCCTCGATCTGCGCGGCGCTCATGCCGCTGGCGTAGAGGCCGCCGATGATGGCGCCCATCGAGGTGCCGGCGATGCAGTCCACCGGGATGCGCTCACGCTCGAGGATCTTCAGCACGCCCACGTGAGCCAGGCCGCGCGCGCCGCCGCCGGACAGCACCAGGCCGATGCGCGGGCGCCGCGTGTCGCCGCCGTGGGCACGGCAGGGCTGGATGGCGGCGGTCTCGGCCTTGGACTCGGCCAGCGGCTTGGGATCGAGCTGCGGCGCCTGCGGGCCGGTGGAGGCGGCCGGGCCGACGCCGTGGGCGGCCACATGGGCGGCTGTGCAGGCAATGGCTGCCAGCGTGGTCACCAGCCGTCTTGCGATGTGGCGCATGCGTGTGTCCCTGCCTCTCGTTGTGGTCCGCGTCGATGGGGGGCGATTCTCGCCGCCGCAACGAGCGTGCCGGGCACACCGGGCGCACACAAAGGACGACGGCCGCACGAGGCGGCCGTCGATGTGTGGGGCAGGCAGGCTCAGTCGCGCGCCACGCGGTGCAGGATGGGCAACAGCGAGGACCAGGGCAGGGCCGACTGCGCGGCCTCGCGCGAGCGGGCGGCGGTGTCGAAACCGACCAGGCGCATCGCACGCGCGGCATGGGGCTGGGACAGGAAGTCGGAGCGCGAGGCGGCATCACCCAGCGCGCGGTGCGCGCGCGCCTCGCCCATCAGGCGCACGGGGCCCAGCACGTTGTCGTCGAACAGCGTGCGCAGCCAGGGCATGGGCAGCCAGGCCTCGCGGGTGGGCTGCTCCTCGATGAAAGGCAGGTCGTGCACGACGGCGGCGGCGATCAGTGCGTCGCAGGCACCGTCGCGGCGGGCCAGCGTGGCGGCGGCGCGTGCGTGACGGGCCAGGGTCACGTCGTGGCCGGGAAGCTCGGTGTTGCCGTGGGCCTCGATCCATTCGACGAGGGCGTCGACCGTCGAGGGCCACCCGCTGGAGGCGGCCGGGCTGTCGCTGCGCGCGCGGCGAGCCCAGGCACCGTGGTAGCCCAGGGAGTCTCCGCTGCTCGTGACGAAGGGCGACGGGCCGAAGAGCATCGGATGCAGACGCGTGAGACTCATGGACAACTCCCCGTGTGGAGCGACAGACGCCGGGATGCTCGTGGGCATCGATGTCCGGCGCATGACATCCGGCATGGGCTGCCGGCGCGAAAAACCATCACCACACTTGCTGCATCGCAACACCAGGGATCAGGGCCTCGCATTGGGGCTCAAGCCGCCCGCGATGTCAATGACATGCGGTGCCAAGCCGACGAACAGCCTGAACGCAAGGTGTGGGCTGCCGGCCAAGGACGCCTAACGCCGCTCGACGATCATCGGCGCCAGCCGCAGCGACTGCTTCAGCGACTGCGCGACGCCATGCGCATCCGAGCGCGTAGGGTAAGGGCCCACTTGCAGACGATACAGCGCCGATTCGCTGAAGACGGCCAGCAGCGGTGCCAGGTGCTGGAGCTGGGCGACCACCTTCTGGCGCACGTCCTCGGCGCCCTGGCGCTTGGCGAAGGCGCCGATCTGGACCCAGAAGCCGCGGGCCGGCTGGGTATAGGCGCGGCCGGGATCGGCGCTGGGAATGGCGCCCGGTGGCGGCGTGCCGGCCGGCGGCGGGGCTGCGACATCGCCGTCGAGCAGGGCCCGTGCACGGGCGCCGTCGTCGGGCAGCGGCGGAGTGGTGGCAGCCGTTGCCACGACCACGGCCGGCGGCGGCACCACGGCCGCCACGGCGGGTGGCGCGACCGCAGCGGGTGGCGCCGCGGCCACGGCGGCGACGGCCACCGGAGCCGGGGCGACCGCGATCGGCACGGCCGGCGGCTGCGGCTGCGAATCCGGTGCCGCCGCCGGCGCCTCGGCCACGGCGGTGCCGTCGTCGGCGCGCTTCCAGGAGCCGGTGCGGATCTGCTCGAAGGTCAGCCGCTCCACCTCCACCACGGCGCTGCCCTGGGCCAGCAAGCCCAGGCGGGCGGCGGCGCTGTAGCTGAGGTCGATGATGCGTTCGCGATGGAAGGGGCCGCGGTCGTTGACGCGCACCACCACCTCGCGGCCGTTGGCCGGGTTGCGCACACGGGCGTAGCTGGGGATGGGCAGGGTGCGATGCGCGGCCGTCATCGCGTACATGTCGTAGAGCTCGCCGCTGGCCGTGCGCCTGCCGTGGAACTTGCGGCCGTACCAGGAAGCGAGACCGCGCTCACGCACGGGCTCGTCGCCGGTGCGCGGCGTGTAGTTCTCGCCCAGCACGCTGTACGGGTTGTTGGGCCCGCCCTGGCGGATGGGCTCCACGCGGGGCACCGCGTCGGGCGTGGCCAGCACGTCGCGCGGCACCGCATCGGGCGGGCCATCGGCGCCCAGGCTGGGTGGCGGGGGCACACCGCCGGGCTTGGTGGCGCAGCCGCCCAACCAGAACGCGGCGACGCAGACGAAGGCGAGCAGGGCCCGCTGGACGGGGGGACGCGGCATGCCGGCGACCTTACACGATGGCCCTCACGCGGCTGCAGGGCGTAGATCCCAGTGTGCAAGACGCCGCATCCGCGGCCGCGGAAGTAGCCGAGCGGGCACGCGGCGCCGCGCCGCTGGCTACCATCGCCCGATGTCCGCTTCCGCCCTTCCCGCCTCGCCGGCCGTGCCGCTGCGCGAGGACGCCCGCACCATCGGCCTCGTCGCGCTGGCCCACGGCACCTCGCATTTCTTCCACCTGCTGCTGCCGCCGCTGTTCCCGCTGTTCATCCGCGAGTTCGGCCTGAGCTACGCCCAGATGGGCCTGCTGGTGTCGACCTTCTTCGTGGTCTCGGGCGTCGGGCAGGCGCTGTCGGGTTTCGTCGTCGACCGGCTGGGGCCCCGACCGGTGCTGTTCGCGGCGCTGGGCTGCTTCGTACTGGCCGCGCTGGCTGCGGCGATGGCCCCGGGTTATGCCGCGCTGATAGCCGCCGCGGCGCTCGCGGGCCTGGGCAACTCGCCCTTCCATCCGGTGGACTTCACCATCCTCAACCAGCGCGTGTCGGTGCCGCGCCTGGGCCACGCCTTCTCGGCCCACGGCATCAGCGGCAACCTGGGCTGGGCCGCGGCACCCGTCTTTCTGCTGGGCCTGACCGCGGCCACCGGCTCCTGGCGCGTCGCGCTGGCGTCCGCCGCGCTGTGGGCGCTGGCGGTGCTCGCGCTGCTGGCGTGGCAGCGCGATGCGCTGGACGTGCGGCCGGCGCACAAGGCAACGGGCGCCGCGCAGCACGAGAAACATCCGCTGGCCTTCCTGCGCCTGGGTTCGGTGTGGCTGTGCTTCTCCTTCTTCTTCTGGACGACTGCCGCGCTGAGCGCCATCCAGAGCTTCGCCGCACCCGCGCTGCAGAAGCTGTACGCGCTGCCGCTTGCCACGGCCTCGATGGTGGTCAGCGGCTACATGCTGTGCGGCGCCGCGGGCATGGTCGTCGGCGGCTTCCTGCTGGCGCGCGTGGCGCGGCTGGAGCGGATCATCTCGGCCTGCCTGCTGCTGTCGGCCGTGCTGCTGCTGTGCGTGGGCCAGGGCTGGCTGCCCGGCGCGCACGCGGGTGCCTTCGCGCTGGCGCTGACGGCCGCGGCCGGCATCGGCAGCGGCCTGGCCGGGCCTTCACGCGACATGCTGATCAAGCAGGCGGCCCCACCCGGGGCCACCGGCCGCGTCTACGGCATGGTGTATTCGGGCCTGGACCTGGGCTTCGCGCTGGCCGCGCCGATCTTAGGCGCGCTGATGGACCACGGCCGCGCCGACGGCGTGTTCGGCGGCGCCGCGCTGTCGCTGGTCCTGGGCGTGGCCTGCGCAGCGATGGTGGGCGTGCGCGTGGCGGCGGGCCGCCGGCTGGCCACCGCCGCCGCCTGACACCGACTGGCGGAGGCGGCCGGGGCCGAACGCCGGGCCGCCCCAAGCCGGCCCCCGTCCCCTTGTATCTTTGGAACCGCAGTTTCGGACCGTCTCACGTAGCCCGTCGTCCCCTTGGGCGAGAAGCCCGTCCCCAAGCACTGGGCGCGT
>SCTQ01000263.1 GCA_004322345.1 Aquabacterium sp.
CCCACCGCTGCTGGTCGCGCCGCTTCAGGCATCGCAGCAGCCCGCAGGAGAGCAAGTTCAGTCGGGGCATTCATGGGTACGGCAGAATACTGTATGCGCATACAGCATACTCACTGACCCGACCCGTCAAGTGCTTGGGTCTTGTTGCCCCGGTGGCATCGGCGTGTGCTCGTGAGCGTGCGTGTTGTGGGGATCAGGCGACGGGGACAGTGCGCTGGAGGCGTTGTATCGGCCCTCAAAAGGTTCGAGAAGATCAATGCTCTGCACCTGGTCCATGCCTAGAAGTTGCTCGACCAACGCAGCGGCTGCCCGAACGGCGAAGACGCCGACATTGGCCGCGCGCTGCAGAAGCCGGGTCCGGGAGCGGTCGGGGTCGATCTGCTCGAGGATCTCGTCGACCGTCGCCGCGAACGCCACCGCGCGCGCGTTGCCTTGGTCGTTGGACATCGGCAGCGCCGCGAAGCTGCTTCCTTGCAGCCTGAGCTTGATCATCACGACCATCGATAGGTTGCCCTCTGAGCGACACAACGCCCGCAAATGTTGGGGTGACCTCGGTTTCCGTGCGCCGAGTCCGGCGATGAGCGCGGGATAACCCTCAATACCCTCCCCCGTGATGCCCTGCCGGAGGGGCGTCGTTCTGCCGTGCCGAGCTGACAATCAGCTGCCAGAACTTGGAGAGGCGGCGTTTCGATGACCGGGGACGATTCCAATCCGCAAAGCGGGAAGCTGCTGCGCGTCCTGACGCTCGACGGCGGCGGAGCCAAGGGCTTCTACACCCTGGGAGTGCTTAAAGAGATCGAGGCCATGAGCGGCTGCCTCCTGCACGAGAAATTTGACCTCGTGTTCGGCACCAGCACCGGCGCCATCATCGCAACGCTTATCGCGCTGGGCCGCAGCGTCGACGAGATCATTGAGCTGTACCGCACCAACGTGCCGAAGGTCATGAGGCAGACCAACTGCCCCGGGCGCACGCAGGCTCTACGCAAGCTCGCTGAGGATGTCTTCGGTGATGCCAAATTCGACGAGGTCAAGACTGGCATCGGCGTGGTGGCTGCCAAGTGGCTCAACGAGCAGCCGATGATCTTCAAGGCCCATATCGGTCAAGCCCACGGCCGCAAGGCGACATTCGCACCAGGCTTCGGGGTGAAGATCGCTGACGCCGTGCGGGCATCATGCTCAGCGTATCCATTCTTCGATCGGACGGTTGTACAGACCGCTGCAGGAGAAATGATCGAGCTCATCGATGGCGGTTACTGCGCCAACAACCCTACCCTGTACGCCATAGCCGACGCTGTTCGCGCGTTGAAGTTCGCGCACCAAGACATCCGCCTGGTCAGCGTGGGCGTGGGTGTCTATCCGGAGCCGAAGCCGGGCTGGACGAGTTGGGAGAGCTGGAAGATGCGATTCGCCAAGAAACTGCTTAGCGTGCAGCTCCTGCAGAAAACGTTGGAGATCAACACGCAGTCCATGGATCAGCTTCGGGAGATCCTGTTCGCCGACGTGCCCACCATCCGCATCAGCAACACCTTTGCCGAGCCGGAGATGGCCACCGACTTGCTCGAGCACGACTTGACCAAGCTAAACATCTTGTTCCAGCGTGGGCGCGACTCCTTCGGGAAACGTGAGCAAGAGCTGAGTGAGTTTCTGCTGTAGAGGAAGACGCAGAAGGCCGTGACGCAATCGCAGCGGACTCGCATTTCAACCTTTCGAGCGCAGGCGCAGCGCATTGGCCACGACGCTGAACGACGACAAGCTCATGGCCAGTGCTGCAATCATGGGTGACAACAGCCATCCGGTGAACGGATACAACACGCCGGCGGCCAGCGGCACGCCCAGTGCGTTGTAGACGAAGGCGAACCCCAGGTTCTGCCGCATGTTGGCCACTGTGCTTTGGGAGATCTCCCGCGCGCGAGCGATGCCGCGCAGGTCGCCTTTGACCAAAGTCACCTGGGCGCTGTTCATCGCCACGTCGGTGCCGGTGCCCATCGCCACCCCCACATCAGCCTTGGCCAGCGCCGGCGCGTCGTTGATGCCGTCGCCGGCCATGCCGACAACGCGTCCCTCGGCCTGGAGCCTCGTCACGAGATCGAGCTTGTCGGCGGGCTTGACCTCCCCATGAACCTCGTCGATGCCGAGATCGCGAGCTACCGAGCGGGCGGTGGTCAAGCCGTCCCCGGTGGCCATGACCACCCGCATGCCTGCTTGATGCAGGCTGTGCAGGGCTTCAGGCGTGCTGGCCTTGACCGGGTCGGACACCGCCAGCAGCCCCGCAGCCTGCCCATTGCGGGCCAGGAACATGACGCTGCTGCCGCGCTGGCGCAGCTCTTCGGCCTTGGCGCGCAAGGCCGAGACATCGACGCCATCATGTTCCATGAGCGCCGTGTTTCCCAGCGCCAGGCGCAGGTGGTCCACCTGGCCGCGTACCCCGATGCCGGTCGAGGACTCGAAATCGCTTGCCTGCAAAAGTGGCAACTGGCGGATCCTGGCTGCGTCGACGATGGCCTGGGCCAGCGGGTGTTCGCTGCCCTGGTCGAGCGACGCGGCCAGGCGCAATACCTCGTTGTCGTCGCCGTCCACGGCCACGGCCAGTTCGAAGGCCGGCTTGCCTTCGGTCAGCGTCCCGGTCTTGTCGACGATCATCGTATCGACCTTGCGGAAGTTCTCGATTGCCGAGGCATCACGAAAGAGGATGCCCTGGGTCGCCGCACGGCCGGTCGCCACCATGATGGACATCGGGGTGGCCAGCCCGAGCGCACAAGGGCACGCAATGATCAGCACCGACACTGCGTTGATCAGCCCGTACTGCCAGCCTTGATCGCCACCGAAAAGGCCCCAGCCGAAGAAGGACAGCAGCGCGATCGCAACCACGGCCACCACGAAATAGCCAGCGACGCTGTCGGCCATGCGCTGCATCGGCGCCTTCGAGCGCTGCGCCTGGGCGACCATCTGCACGATCTGCGACAGCATCGTCTGCGATCCCACTTTCTCGGAGCGCATGACCAGCGTGCCCGAGGTGTTGATCGTCGCGCCAATCACCTTGTCCCCGGCCCGCTTGGTGACCGGCACCGGTTCGCCGGTGAGCATCGCTTCGTCGATGGCACTGGAGCCTTCCAGCACCACGCCGTCCACCGGCACCTTCTCGCCTGGCCGGATGCGCAAGCGATCGCCGACGTGCACATGGGTCAGTGGCACGTCTGCTTCGGAGCCGTCCTCCTCGATGCGCCGGGCCGTCTTGGGGGCCAGCCCGAGCAGCGACTTGATCGCCGCGGAGGTCTGTGAGCGGGCCTTGAGCTCCAGCATCTGGCCAAGCAAGGTCAGCGAGATGATCACAGCCGCCGCCTCGAAGTAGACCCCTACGCGACCATGCATCAGGAAGCTGTCGGGGAACCAGCCGGGGCGCGCGGTGGCCACGACGCTGTAGACGAACGCCGCGGAGGTACCCAGGCCAATGAGCGTCCACATGTTCGGGCTGCGATGGATGATCGACTGGGCGCCGCGTTCGAAGAATGGCCAGCCCGCCCACAGCACGATGGGCAGGGACAGCACCAGTTCCAGCCAGCTTTGCGCTTGCGGAGTCATCAACCCCAATTTGTGGCCGGCCATGGCCAGCGCGGTGACGACGACCGTCAGCGGCAAGGTCCACCAGAAGCGACGACTGAAGTCCTGCAGTTCCGGGTTGTCGTCGCTGGCTTCTAGGTCCGGCAGCATCGGCTCCAGCGTCATGCCGCACTTGGGGCAGCTGCCGGGATGGTCCTGGCGAATCTCCGGATGCATCGGGCAGGTGTAGATGGCCCCGTCTGCTGAGCCGGGAGTAGCTGGCCCGGCCGCGACAGATGTTGCCTTCGGTACCGTCGGCCGCGCGGCTGGCGCGTGCTCGTGCGAGCCGTGGTGGCTCGGGTGCGCGTGGCCATGCTTGCCTTGGCCAGCCCCGACGGCCTCTACCTCACCCTGAACCAACACCAGCGTCATGCCGCACCTGGGGCAGCTTCCGGGATGGTCCTGACGGACCTCCGCATGCATTGGACAGCTGTAAACCGCGCCCCCCGCGGAGCGCGCCGATGACTGGGGCGGCGCTGCATGGCGGTGCCCGGTCATGTGCCCATGTTCGTGCTCTGCTGCAGCGTTCTTGTGATGTTCATGTTCCATGTCAGCTCCGATGTTCTCGTCCATGGTCGAGGTGCGCAGATGCCCAGGGGTTGACGAATCGCAAGTCCGAACGAGCGGTCGATGCAGCCGTGGCGCGGTTGATGCACATCAAGCCGGTTTTGGCCGTGCTGAATAGCCTGGAGGTGACCGTATCGGACATCGAGCGGACCACGCGATCCATCCACACGACGCACACCCAGCAGTTCATCGCCATCCTTCCGGCACAAGGAGCCCACCATGTCCTCCAACCCCCAACCCGACCGGTCCTCCTCGGGACCGCTGTCCAGCACCGCCTCGCGCATCGCACTGGGCGTCTTTCTGGCCATCGCCTTGTTCTTCCTGTGGAGCGAACACCGCGCCCACCTGTACGGTGCGCTGCCCTACGTGCTGCTGCTGGCCTGCCCGTTGATGCACTTCTTCCACCACCGCGGACATGGCCAGGGACACCACCATGGCGGCGCTGGCAGTCAGGCCCGGCAGCGCCCGGAAGGAGACCGGTCATGAGTGCCACGCCTTCGTACGGCTTGTGGAGCCTGGTGATCATCAACTCACTGGTCTTCATCGTGTTCGCCTTCAGCTTTGCCAAGCCCACCACCTCGCGTGACTGGCGCTCCTTCGGTGCGTTCTGCGCCTTCATCGTGGCGCTGTTCACCGAGATGTACGGCTTTCCGCTGACGATCTATCTCCTGTCGGGATGGCTGGCCCAGCATTTCCCCGGCATCGACTTCCTGTCGCACGACGCCGGCCACCTGCTGGAAATGATGTTCGGCTGGAAGGCGAACCCGCACTTCGGCCCCTTCCACCTGTTGAGCAACGTGTTCATCGTGGGCGGCTTCCTGTTGCTGTCCAACGCCTGGGGCGTGCTCTACAAGGCCCAGCGGGCCGGCCGCCTGGCCACCCAAGGCATCTACGCCCGCATCCGCCATCCGCAGTACGTCGCCTTCGTGCTGATCATGTTTGGCTTCCTGCTGCAGTGGCCCACGCTGCTGACGCTGGCGATGTTCCCCGTCCTGCTGGTGATGTATGCGCGGCTGGGACGATCCGAAGAGGAGCAGATGCGACGGCAGTTTGGTGCCGAATACGAGGCCTATGCCGAGCGCACGCCTCGCTACTGGCCGTGGGACGCCGCAGCCACGCGGCAGCGGGACCGCTCGCACGGCGCTGCCTGAGACGTCCCCATGCCACCGAGGGCGCGGACCACCGGGCGGTTTGATCGCGGCGATCATGTGCGTCGGCCCCTTGACCCCGGGCGGTGCATCAGCAAGAAGGCCGCCGGGACGACGAACAGCGACAGCAGCGGCGCCGTGACCATGCCCCCGAGCATCGGCGCGGCAATGCGGCTCATCACCTCCGATCCCGTGCCGGCACTCCAGACGATGGGCACCAGTCCGGCAAGGATGACCGCCACGGTCATGGCCTTGGGCCGCACCCGCAGCACCGCTCCCTCCCGGATAGCGTCCAGCAACAGGGAGGCGGTCAGCGGCGCGCCGGCGACCATGCGCTCGTCAACAGCATGCTTCAGGTATAGCAGCATGACGACGCCGAACTCGGCGGCCACGCCGGCCAGGGCGATGAAGCCCACGCCGGTGGCCACCGACAGGTGGTAGCCCAGGGCGTGGAGGAACCAGATGCCCCCGGTCAGCGCCAGAGGCAGCGTGGCCATGATGAGGGCGGCCTCTTCCAGACTGCGGAAGGTCAGGTACAGCAGCACGAAGATGATGGCCAGGGTGGCCGGCACCACGACCCGCAGGCGCTGGTTGGCGCGCTCCATGAACTCGAACTGGCCGGAGTACGCCAGGCTCATGCCCGGCTGCAACCGCACCTGCTGGCCCACGGCCCGCCGCAGGTCCGCCACCACGGAGGCGATGTCGCGCCCGCGCACGTCGACGTACACCCAGCCGGAGGGCCGGGCGTTCTCGCTCTTGAGCATCGCGGGCCCGTCGACCACGTCCACGCGCGCCAGCGCGCCCAGGGTCACTTGCTGCCCGCCGGGCGTGAGCAGCGGCAGGCTGCGCAGCTTCTCGGGTGTGTCGCGTAGCTCGCGCGGGTAGCGCAGGTTGATCGGGAAACGCGCGCGGCCTTCGACCGTCTCGCCGATGTTCTCGCCCCCGATCGTCCCGGCGACCACCGACTGCACGTCGCTGACGTTCATGCCGTAGCGGGCCGCGGCCGCGCGGTCGACCTGCACGTCGACGTAGCGCCCGCCGGTCAGCCGCTCGGCCAACGCGGAACTCACGCCGGGCACAGTCTTGGCCGCCGCCTCGACTTCGGCGGTGGCCAGGTCAATGGCCCGCAGGTCCGCGCCCGAGACCTTGACGCCGATGGGACTCTTGATGCCGGTGGCCAGCATGTCGATACGGTTGCGGATTGGCGGGATCCAGACGTTGGTCAGGCCGGGCACCTTCACCGCGCGGTCCAGTTCCTCGACCAGCTTGTCGGGCGTCATGCCGGCGCGCCACTGCGAGCGCGGCTTGAGCCGGACAGTGGTCTCGAACATCTCCAGTGGGGCCGGGTCGGTGGCCGTCTCCGCGCGGCCGGCCTTGCCGAAGACGCGCTCGACCTCCGGCACGGTCTTGATCATGCGGTCGGTCAGCTGCAGCAGCTCGGAGG
>SCTQ01000264.1 GCA_004322345.1 Aquabacterium sp.
GCGACAGCGGCGACATCGAGGCCCTGAGCGAGCGCCTGGGCTTCTCCGACCGCCACAGCTTCACGCGTGCCTTCAAGCGCTGGACCGGCTGCACACCCACCGAATGGCGCCGGCGCGAACGCGGCTGAACTGTCGCCTGCGGTTCCCTGCGCTGTCACGCCCCGGTCTAGCCCGCAGGCCGGGCACTTTCCTACAGTGGGCCCCTCGAACGAGAGACAACGAGGGCCCCCGACATGAGCCACGATCACAAACCCATCACCCCGCGCGAAAAGCTGGACTTCGGACTCGACCAGGACATCCCCCGCCACTGGATGGGCGGCGACCCCTTCAAGACCCGCTTCTTCGACGCCATGTCCACCGTCTTCCCGGTGGGCGAGCGCTTCTTCATCGTCAGCGTGCGCAACTACAAGGACCGCGTCACCGATCCCAGGCTGCAGCAGGAGGTGAAGGACTTCACCCGCCAGGAGGCCCAGCACAGCATGGTCCACCTGCAATACAACGAGCGACTGAAGGCCCAGGGCGTGAACATCGACGCCATCACCCAGCGCCTGGAGGATGGCCTGTTCGGTGACGTGCAACGCCTCTTCTCCGAGCGCCACCGCCTGGCCATGACCGCGGCCTTCGAGCACCTGACTGCGATGATGTGCACCTGCTTCTTCGAGCGCCGCGAGCTGCTGGACCTCAGCGACCCGCGCATCCGCGCCGTCTTCGCCTGGCACGCGATCGAGGAGGTCGAGCACAAGGCCGTGGCCTTCGACGTGCTGGAGAAGGCCGCCGGCGCCGGCTACTGGCCGCGCGTGCTGGCCATGGCGCAGGTGACCTTCGGCTTCCCCATCTTCATCGCCGTCATCCTCAACCACATGCTGAAGGTCGACGGCCACGGCTTCTTCAAGCGCCTGGGCCTGTGGGCCAAGGGCCTGTGGTGGTTCTGGAAGCCGGGCGGCCTGTTTTCCAACACCTGGGGCTACTACTTCAGCTACTACCGCCCCGGCTTCCACCCGTGGCAGCAGCAGGAGATGCCCAGCTACGGCGTGTGGCTGAAGACCTTCGAGCGCACGGGCGACGCGGTGGCCGCGGGCAATGCGCTGCACGCGGCGGGGGCCTGAGGCGACCCGCAAGGCGTGGCCGCACACGTCCTGCCTCTCCTGGCGGAGCAGTGCGCGGCGCCGGCTCAGTAATGCGGCGGCAACTCGTCGCGCAGGCTGCGCAAGGGTGCCGCGCCCGTGTCCGACTGCTCCAGCTGCCGCCGCAGCTGCGTCACCTCCAGCACCAGCCGGTCGATCTGCTGCTGCTGGCGGATCACCACCTGGTTCAGGCTCTCGATCAGGTCCTCGGCGAAGCTGGCCTTGATTTCCAGTTCGGTCAGGCGCTTGTCGGTGTCGGTCGGCTGGGTCATTCGTGGATGGCCATGAACAGGTCGATGCGCCGCGTTGGGCGGCCCAACTGGATGACAGTCTGCGGCTCGGCGAAGTCGGCAGTCTTCAATTCCAGCGAGCCGAACCCGAACGCGTGGAGCGCCCGCATCAAGGCGGTGACGTCGGCGGGCGCGGTGCTCACCCAATAACCGATATTGCCGGTGTATCGCGAGTGGCCGTGTGCGGCCAGCGCATAGCCGCCGACCACCAGGTACTCAACCCCGTTTGAGTTGAGCAACTCGGCAAACTCTTTGAAGTCGCTGTTCAGCATCTGCGCTCGCGCCCATGACGGCGGCGTGTTCACGGCGAAGCGCCTCGACCGCGGCGATCCGCGCCTGCGGCGGCTGGGACAGCCAGTAGCGCAGGTCTTCCTGCTGCTGGCGGCCGGCCGTGGTGATGCGGATGGTGGGGCGGATGGTGCGCTCCATGGCCGCGATTGTCGCGCAGGCGATGTAGCCCCGGCCCCGGGCGCATCCGGCCGCCGGGTCACGCGAGCCTGGGACAATCCCCCCATGGCTCTCCTATCGCTTTCCGACGCCCAGCTCGCGTTCGGCCACGTGCCGCTGCTGGACCACGCATCCTTCTCGCTGGAGGCCGGCGAACGCCTGGGCCTCATCGGCCGCAACGGCACCGGCAAGTCCTCGCTGCTGAAGATCCTCGGCGGCCTGGAGAAACTCGACGACGGGCTGCTGCAGCTCCAGCAGGGCATGCGCATCGCCTACGTGGCGCAGGAGCCGGTGCTCAGCGCCGATGCCAGCATCTTCGACGCGGTGGCCGACGGCCTGGCCGAGGTGCGCGACCTGCGCGCCCGCTACGAGGCCCACGAGCCGCACGAGGACCTGGACGCGCTGCAGACCCGCATCGAGGCCCTGGACGGCTGGATGTGGGAGCAGCGCGTGTCCGAGACCCTGGAGCGCCTGCGCCTGGACCCCGATGCCAAGGTGGGGTCGCTGTCCGGCGGCCTGAAGAAGCGCGTGGCGCTGGCCCAGGCCCTGGTGCTGCAGCCCGACGTGCTGCTGCTGGACGAGCCGACCAACCACCTGGACCTCGACGCCATCAAGTGGCTGGAGGAGCTGCTCAAGGCCTTCCGCGGCGCGGTGGTCGTCATCACCCATGACCGCGCCTTCCTCGACGCCGTGTCCACCCGCATCCTGGAGCTGGACCGCGGGATCATCCGGTCCTACCCCGGCAACTTCGCCACCTTCGAGGCGACCAAGGAGCGCGAACTCGCCGACGAGGCCCTGGCCAACGCCCGCTTCGACAAGCTGCTGGCGCAGGAGGAGGTGTGGATACGCAAGGGCGTGGAGGCGCGGCGCACGCGCAGCGTGGCGCGCGTCAAGCGGCTGGACCACCTGCGCGAGGCGCGGGCCCAGCGGCGCGACACGATGGGCCGCGTGCGGCTGGACGTGGACGCCGGCGCGCGCAGCGGCAAGATCGTCGCGGAGCTGGAGCACGTCAGCAAGCGCTATCCGCTGGCCACCGGCGGCATGCGCACCATCGTCGACGACTTCTCCATCACCATCCTGCGCGGCGACAAGGTGGGCCTGGTCGGACCCAACGGCGCGGGCAAGACCACGCTGCTCAAGCTGATCCTGGGCGAGCTGGCGGCCGACAGCGGCACGGTCAAGCAGGGCGCCAACCTGACGGTGGCCTACTTCGACCAGATGCGCGACACGCTGGACCTGAACAAGACCCTGGCCGACACCATCAGCCCGGGCAGCGAGTGGATCGAGATCGGCAACCAGCGCAAGCACGTGATGAGCTACCTGGGCGACTTCCTCTTCTCGCCGGCGCGCGCCAACTCGCCGGTGTCCACCCTGTCCGGCGGCGAGCGCAACCGGCTGCTGCTGGCACGCCTGTTCGCGCGCCCGGCCAACGTGCTGGTGCTGGACGAACCCACCAACGACCTGGACATCGACACGCTGGAGCTGCTGGAGGAACTGCTGGACCAGTACGACGGAACCGTCTTCCTGGTCAGCCACGACCGCCGCTTCCTCGACAACGTGGTCACCTCCATCGTGGCCTGGGAGGGCAACACGCAGGGCGAGGGCCGCTGGCGCGAGTACGAAGGCAGCGTCGAGGACTGGATCACCCAGTCGCAGCGCGCGGCGCAGCTCGCGGCCAAGGACGCCGCGCGCAACGCCAAGGCCGCGGCCAGCACCGGCAAGGCGGCGGGCACGGCACAGCCCGTGGCCGCGCCGGCGCCGGCGCCCGCGGCTGCCGCGCCTGCCGCGAAGCGCAAGCTCAGCTACAAGGACCAGCGCGAGCTGGACGAGCTGCCCGGCCGCATCGCCGCGCTGGAGGCCGAGCAGAAGGCCCTGGGCGAGCAGCTTGCCGACCCCGGCCTCTACCAGCGCGACCCGCAGGGCCTGCCGAAGCTGCAGGCCCGCTACGAGCAGATCGACGAGGAGCTGATGATGCTGCTCGAACGCTGGGAAGTGCTGGGCGGCGCAGCCTGAGGACGGGCCGGGCCATGAAGCGCTCCTCCCTGATCCGCGGTGCGGCGGCCCTCGTGGCCGCGGCCTGCCTGGCGTACGCCGCAGCCGTCGCCGCGATCTGGGCCCGGCAGGACGCCTTGCTCTTCATGCCGGAGAAGCTGTCGCCGGACCATGACTTCAGGCAGGCCGACGACGTGCACGAGGCCTGGGTGGAGGTGCCCGGCGCCAGGCTGCATGCCCTGCACCTGGTGCGCCCCGGCGCGCGCGGCGTGGTCTTCTACCTGCACGGCAACGGCGGCAGCCTGTCGAGCTGGTTCACCGACCTGGACTTCTACCGCCGCGCCGGCTTCGATCTCTTCATGATCGACTTCCGCGGCTACGGCAAGAGCACCGGCCGCATCGCCAGCGAGGCCGAGCTGCACGACGACGTGCGCCGCGCCTGGGCGCAGGTGGCGCCGCAATACGCGGGGCGCAAGCGGGTCATCTACGGCCGCTCGATGGGCACCGGCATGGCGGCGGAGCTGGCCGCGGGCCTGCGACCGGGGGAGGCCGACTTGCTGGTGCTGGCTTCGGCCTACGTCAGCATCGTCCACATGGCACACGACCACTTCCCCTGGGTGCCGGCCTTCGTCTTGCGGTATCCCCTGCGTACCGACCGGGCCCTGCCGCGGGTGCGCATGCCCGTGCTGCTGGTCCATGGCGAGCTCGACCGGGTCATCCCCTATGCCAACAGCGTCGCGCTGAAGGCCCTGCGTCCCGACGCCGACCTGCTCCTGCTGCCCGATGCGGGGCACCAGGACCTGCACCTGCGCGCCGTCTACCAGGACTGGCTGCTGGCGCGGCTGGCCGCCCTCTGAAGCGGTTGCGCAGACCCCCGCGGGCCGCAGTCCCGGGGCACGCGCAGGCGGCGCCGATGCAGCCTGCGGGGGCGCGCCCGCTGCCTCGCGCTGAGCGGCCTCCACCCACCCCCTAGTTCGTTCCCCTGCTCCTGCGCATCCGGCCGCGGATGACCCGCGTATGGGCTCCTGTCGCGCGCCACCGTGGCGCCGCGCGCACTCAATCAGGAGCGAACACCATGACCCGTCCCCATGCGCGGCCCGCCCGCGTCCCGAAACCTTCCCATCGATGCGTGCTTGCCCTGGCCCTCATGGCCCTTGCAGCGCAAGCCCACGCCGCACCCGTGAGCTTCGGCTCCGGCCTGCGCTCCACCACCGCACTGTCCGTCATCGGCGAGTTGTCCGGCCCCGAGGACACGGCGCTGACCACCACGCTGGACGGCGCCCCGTGGACCTCGCGCAGCATGCTGTCCGACGGCGGCGTCTCGGCCGATGCCTATGCCGGCGTCAGCACGCAGAGCCTCAACGCCCGCGCGCTGCTGCAGTCCGACGCGGATGCCAAGGCCCCGCGTGACGCCTCGGCCATGGGCGGCGCCACCTTCCTCGGCGTGTTCGACATCAACCAGCCCGGCACGGTGACGCTGAGCCTGGACTACGCGCCCGTGGCCACCGGCACGGCCGGCACCGACCTGTCGGTCACGCTGAAGCTGGGCGACGACCAGGTGCTGGACCAGGTGCTGACCCAGGCCGGCCACTACAGCTGGAGCTTCGCCTCCGGCGCCTGGAGCAGCGGCACGCTGGGCCTGACGCTCAACGCCTATGCCGCACTGATGTCCACGCCGGGACCCACGCCGGGCCTGGCCCATGCCGAGGCCAATGCGCTGTTCGCCCTCGACGCCGCGCCCGTGCCCGAGCCTGCCGCCGGCGTGCTGCTGGCACTCGGCCTGGGCCTCGTGCACGCCGCGCGCCGCCGCACCGCGCACTGAGCGCGTCCTTCTTCCATCCACACAGGAGATCCCACCATGACTTCCCGCAAGCAGGCGCTGGCCGCCTCTTCCGTGCTGCTCGTCGCAGCGGCGATGGCCCTTCCGGCGCTGGCCTCCAGCCACCGCGAGGCACCTTTCATCACCACCGCGCCCAAGGTCGACGGCACCGATTTCTACATGTTCCGCAGCTACGAGAGCGGACGTGCCGACTACGTGACCATCGTCGCCGACTACCTGCCGCTGCAGGACGCCTACGGCGGCCCCAACTATTTCTCGCTCGACCCCAACGCGCTGTACGAGATCCACATCGACAACAACGGCGACGCGAAGGAGGACCTCAGCTTCCAGTTCCGCTTCAAGAACACGCTGAAGAACGCGGCCGTGAAGGTCGGCGACCAGCAGGTGGCCATCCCGCTGGTGCACGGCATCGGCATGACGGGCACGGGCGACAGCTCGCGCATCAACGTGGTGGAGACCTACAGCGTGGACGTGGTGCGCGGCGATCGCCGCACCGGCATGCGCGGCGCGCTGACCGACGCCCACGGCGGCGGCGCCAGCTTCACCAAGCCGCTGGACTTCATCGGCCACAAGACCTTCGGCAGCGACGCCGGCTACGAGGCCTATGCGGCGCAGTACGTCTACACGGTCAACATCCCCGGCTGCGGCCAGCAGGGGCGCGTGTTCGTGGGCCAGCGCAAGGAGCCCTTCGTCGTCGCGCTGGGCCCGGCCTTCGACCAGTTCAACCTGAACCCGGTGGGCCCGGCGGTCGGCGGCAACGACACCGAGCTGGCCGACAAGAACATCACGGCCATCGCGCTGGAGCTGCCCATCGCCTGCATCACGCGGGCCGGCGAGCCGGTGATCGGCGGCTGGACCACGGCCAGCCTGCGCCAGGCGCGGCTGCTCGATGCCGATCCGGCCTCGGGCAACAACACGGTGGAGCGCGTGGGCGGCGCCTGGACCCAGGTCTCGCGGCTGGGCATGCCGCTGGTCAACGAGCTGGTGATCGGACTGAAGGACAAGGACCGCTTCAACGCCTCCCAGCCGAAGAACGATGGCCAGTTCGCCACCTACGTCACCAACCCGACGCTGCCGGCGGTGCTGCAGGGCCTGTTCAACGTGCCGGCGCCCACCAACTTGCCGCGCAAGGACCTGATCGCCGCCTTCCTCACCGGCGTGAAGGGGCTGAACCAGCCGAAGAACGTGGTGGCCTCCGAGATGCTGCGGCTCAACACCGCGGTCGTGCCCACCCCCGCGGCCACGCAGAAGAACCTGGGCGTGCTGGCCGGCGACGCGGCGGGTTTCCCCAACGGCCGGCGGCCGGGCGACGACGTGGTGGATGCCGAGCTGCGCGTGGCCATGGGCGTGCTGTGCACCCTGAACCAGAAGGACGTCTTCGGCTGCGTGCCGGGCGATGCGGGGGCCGGCGGCGCGCCGCTGACCGATGGGGCGACGGTGGACGCAAGCTTCTTCGATGCGGCCTTCCCGTACCTGAAGACGCCGCTGCCGGGCGCACGCAACTGAGGCGGCGCGATGTCCCGCCTGCCGCTCCTGGCCGCGCTGCTGATCGCAGGCGGCGTGGCCGGTGCCGCGCCCTACGTGCCGGCCGACGACGAACGCGTCGTCGAGACCCTGCCCGCCGGCCTGCGGCCGCCGCCGCGCGGCCTGCCGCTGGGCGCCGCCCTGGCGCATGCGCAGGAGGCCATCGCGGCCGCACGCCGCAGCGGCGACCCGCGCTGGCTGGGCAGCGCCCGGGCCGTGCTCACGCCCTGGTGGGCGCAGGCCGATCCGCCGCCGGGCGTGCGCCTGCTGCGTGCCACCATCCGCCAGAGCACGCACGCCTTCGGCGAGGCGCTGCTCGACCTGGACGCCTTGCTCGCACCGGGCCGCGCGGTCCCTCCCGGCGTGAGGGCCCAGGCCCTGCTGACCCGGGCCACCGTACACCAGGTGCGCGGCGACTGGGCCGCTGCCCGGGCCGATTGCCGCCTGCTGCAGCCGCTGGCGCCGGTGCCCGCCACGGCTTGCCTGGCCGAGCTGCAGGGCCTGGCCGGCCGGCAGGACGACGCCCGCGCCGCCTTCGACGACCTGGCCGCGGGCATCGGCGACGGCGAGGGCGCCCGCTGGCTCGCCGTCTCCCGCGCCGAGCTGGCCGAGCGCAGCGGCCACGGCCTCCAGGCGGAAGCGCACTACCGCGCGGCCCTGGGCCTGCGCGCCCGCGGCGAACGGCCCGCGCCCGATGCCGACCCGTATGCGCTGGGGGCCTATGCCGACCTGCTGCTCGACCAGCGCCGCGCCGCCGAAGTCCCGCCGCTGCTGCAAGGCCGTGAGCGCGTCGACGGCCTGCTGCTGCGCCTGGCCCTGGCCTGGCAGCAACTGGGCGAGGCCGCGCGCCTGCGGCAGGCGGCCACGGCCCTGCAGGCCCGCTTCGACGCAGCGCGCGAACGCGGCGAGCAGGTCCACCTGCGCGAGGAGGCCCGCTTCGAGCTGCAGGTCAAGGGCCGGGCGGCCGTTGCCCTGGCACTGGCCCGCGCGGACTGGGCGGTGCAGAAGGAGCCCGCCGACGCCCGCTTGCTGTGGGCGGCCGCCCTGGCCGCGGGCGAGCCTTCGGCCGCCGAGCCGGTGCGCCGCTTCGTGCGCGAGCAGGGCTTGCGCGACCAGCGCCTGGCCGCTGCCGGAGCCTGGCCATGAAGTGGTCCATCGCGTGGCTGGCCGCGCTGCTCTTCGTGTGCATCGCGCCGGCCCGCGCCCACAAGCCCAGCGACGCCTACCTCAGCCTGCAGGTCGAAGGCGGGCGCATCGAGGCCCGCTGGGACATCGCCCTGCGCGACCTGGACCGCGAGCTCGCGCTGGACGCCGACGGCGACCATGCCTTGCGCTGGGGCGAGGTGCGCCGCCGCTGGCGGCAGATCGAGGACGCGGCCTGGCCGATGCTGGAGATCGACGCCGGTACGGCGCAGTGCGAGGCCGCCCCTGCCGCCGCCTCGCCCAGCCTGGACGACCACAGTGACGGCGCCTACGTGGTTCTGCGCCGCAGCTGGACCTGCCGCGCCCCGCCGCGTGCGCTGCAGGTGGGCTACCGGCTCTTCGCCGGGAGCGACCCCACCCACCGCGGCATCCTGCGCATCGAGTCGGCCGCGCTGTCGGCGCCGCTGGCGGCCGTGCTCGATCCCGCGGACGGGCCGCGCCGGCTCGTGCTGGACAGTCCCACGCCGCTGCGCGCCCTGGGGGCCTTCACCGCCGAGGGCGTGCGCCATATCTGGCAGGGCGCGGACCACCTGCTCTTCCTGCTGAGCCTGCTGCTGCCCGCGGTGCTGGTGCGCCGCGACGGCCGCTGGACCGCGGCACGCGAGGGCAGGGCGGTGCTGCTGGACGTGCTGCGCGTGGTCACGGCCTTCACCGTGGCCCACTCGATCACGCTGGCGCTGGCCGTGCTCGGCGTGGTGAACCCGCCAGCGCGCTGGGTGGAGTCCCTCATCGCGGCCAGCGTCGTCCTCGCGGCGCTGAACAACTTGCGGCCGCTGGTGGGCGAGGGGCGCTGGGTGCTGACCTTCGCCTTCGGCCTGGTCCACGGCTTCGGTTTTGCGGGTGCGCTGCGCGACCTGGGGCTGCAGGACGCGCCGCTGGGCTGGAGCCTGGCGGGCTTCAACCTGGGGGTCGAGCTGGGCCAGCTCGCAGTGGTCGCGGCCTTCGTGCCGCTGGCCTGGGGGCTGCGCATGCGCCGCGCCTATCGCGTACTCGGGCTGCAGGCAGGCTCGCTGGCCGTCGCGGGGCTGGCGGCGCTGTGGTTCGTCGAGCGGGCCCTCGACCGGCCGCTGGGGCTGCCGCTGTGAGCACGCGGCGGCTCCCTCCGATGGTGGGACCGGCGGCGACGCTGCATCCGATGGCGGCGGGGCCG
Source organism: Aquabacterium sp. (assembly GCA_004322345.1). GTDB lineage: Bacteria > Pseudomonadota > Gammaproteobacteria > Burkholderiales > Burkholderiaceae_C > Aquabacterium. The sequence continues at coordinate 9,571 of SCTQ01000264.1, forward strand.
CGTAAAGGCACACGACCGCGACGCGAGCAGCGCGCGGCCATCCGCCCCCAATGACCCTTTCATGGAGCACCGCCATGCTGATCCGCCTGCCTTCTTCCGAGATCGAAACCCCGCGCCGCAACTTCCTCGGCCGCGCCACGTCCGTCACCCTGTCCGCCACCGCCCTGGGCCTGCTGGCCGGGCGCAGCGGCCTGGCGCAGGCCGCGATGGAGCCCAAGGACGTGGCCATCCTCAATGTCGCCCTCGGCCTGGAGCACGAGGCCATCACGGCCTACCAGCTGGGCGCCGAGAGCGGCCTGCTGAGCAAGCCCGTGCTCGACGTGGCCGTGCTCTTCCAGGGCCATCACAAGGCCCACCGCGACGCGCTGGTCGCCACCATCGAGAAGCTGGGCGGCAAGCCCGTGGCCGCGAAGAGCACCGACGAGGTCGCGCGTGCGCTGAACGCCGCCAGCCTGAAGAACCAGGCCGACGTGCTGGCGCTGGCGCGCCGGCTCGAAGGCGGCGCGGCCAATGCCTACCTGGGCGTGATCCCCGCCTTCAAGGACGCCGCGCTGGCCCAGGTGGCCGCCCGGCTGGCCGCCGACGAGACCATGCACTGGACCGCGCTGTCACAGGCGTTGAACCAGCCGCTGCCCGGCTCGGCCCTGAGCTTCGGCGCCTGATGCGCGCCGCCGCGCTCCTGGCTTGCGCCCTCGCGCTGCCGGCCTGCGCGCAGCAGGCCGGCGTGCGCGGCGATGCGCAGCGCGGGCAGGCGCTGTACGAGCAGCGTTGCGCCGCCTGCCATTCGCCGGGCGCCGACCGCGTGGGCCCGCGCCACGACGGCGTCTTCGGCCGGCGCGCGGGCAGCGTCGCGGGCTATGCCTACTCGCCGGCGCTGCGGCGCTCCACCCTGGTCTGGGACGAGCGCACGCTGGACGCCTGGCTGCGCGACCCGCAGGCCCTGGTGCCGGGGCAGCAGATGGGCTATTCGGTGCCGGACGCGACCGCTCGTGCAGACCTGGTTGCCTATCTGCGCACCCTCTCGACAAAATGACTGCCCGCCTCGCCGCAACCGGCATGCAGGACGCCGCGGCGCCGCGCTTCAGCCTGGACTTCGCCATGCCCGAGTTCACTGACCCCATCCGATCCGCGTCCACCGCCTTGCTGCCGCCGTCCCTGACGGACGACGAGGACGGCGACGAGCACGCGCCCCAGGACGTGTCGCGCCCGACGGCCTGCGCGCCGGCGATCGACGAAGCCCAGCTCCAGTCCTGGCTGGCGCGCGTGGTGAGTCAGGACGAGGCCGCGCTGGCCGCGCTGTACCGCGCCACCGCTGCGCGCGTGCACGGCCTGGCCCTGCGCGTCCTGCGCCACGCCCAGCTTGCCGAGGAGGTTGTCGAGGACACCTACTGGCAGGTCTGGCGCCAGGCCCCGCGCTACGACGCCGCGCGTGGCCCGGCCCTGGCCTGGCTGCTGACCATCGCCCGCAGCCGCGCGCTGGACACCTTGCGCGCCCACCGGCGCAGCGCCGCGCAGACCGTCTCCACCGACAGCCTGGGCGAGGCCCTGGAGGCCGAGCTGGCCCAGCCGCCGACCGACGAGGATCCGCAAGCCTGGCTCAGCGCCTTGCAGGCCGGAGCCGGTGTGCAGGCCGCGCTGCTGGCGCTCGACGCGCTGCCGCGCCAGCTCGTCGCGTTGGCCTTCTTCCGCGGCCTGACGCACGAGGAGATCGCCGCGCAGGCGGGCCTGCCCCTGGGTACCGTCAAGTCGCACATCCGGCGCGCCCTGACCCTGCTGCGCGAGCGGCTGGGCACGCCGGCTGCATGATGCAGACAGAGAGCGAGGAGCCCATGAAGCCGCATACCACGATCCCCGCCGCCGACTCCCCGCCGCTGCCGCCCGGCGAGGACCCCGACATCGCCGCGCTGCTGCCCCTGCTGGCCGCGGCGCTGTCGCCCATCGAACTGTCTGGCGGCAGCGAAGCCGCGCTGGGTGCGCGCCTGTTCGCCCGCGTGGCCGACAGCGCGCGCGCCAACCGCGCCTTCCACACCGTGCGCCGCGACGATGGCGACTGGCGAGAGCTGGCCGAGGGCGTGCGCGCCCGCCTGCTGGACCGCAGCGAGGGCTCGCATTCGGCGTTGATCGCGTTCGAGCCCGGTGCCCGGCTGCAGGGCAGCGAACGCCGGCTGGTGCGCGAATGCCTGGTGCTGCGCGGCGACCTGGACATCGACGGCACGGCGCTGGGGCCCCAGGACTACCACCTGGCCGGCGCCGATGCGCAGGCCGCATGCGCGCGGTCGCACGACGGCGCGCTGGTCTACCTGCGCACCAACCTGCCGGGCAAGGGCGTCTTCGGCGAGGTCCAGCATTCGCTGACCATGTCCGCGGCCCATGCCGGCTGGCAGCCGCTGCGCGCCGGCGTGCGCATCCGGCCGCTGTTCAAGCTGGGCGAGCACCTGTCGATGCTGGTGCGCTTCGAGCCCGGCGCCCGCGTGCCCGGCCATCCGCATGCCAGCCACGAGGAATGCCTGATGGTCGAAGGCGAGCTCTTCCTCGGCGACCTGCTGCTGCGCGAAGGCGAGTTCCAGTCGGCGCCCGCCGGCTCGCGCCATGGCGACCTGGTGTCCGACACCGGCTGCCTGCTGTTCTTCCACGGCATGGTCGATCCGTCGGTGGCCGAAGACGACGACTGAGCCCGGGAGCGTTCGCAGGGGTGTCGCGCAACCGGCGCAGAATGCGCGCGCGCCCACCCGGACCTGACCATGCGCCGACTCACCATCTCCATCGACGACGACCTGGCCGACACCTTCGAGCAGCTGGTGCACGAGCGCGGCTACGAGAACCGCTCCGAGGCCTTCCGCGACCTGGTGCGCCACGAGCTGGGCCAGCAGCGCCTGAAGGCCGATCCGGACGAGCCCAGCATCGCCACGCTGACCTTCGTCTACGACCACCACGAGCGCCAGCTGGCGGCGCGGCTGATGGACTTCCAGCACGAGCACCACGACCTCACGGTGTCGGCCATGCATGCCCACCTCGACCACCACCTGTGCATCGAGACCGTCATCCTGCGCGGCCCCGGCGGGCAGCTGCGGGCCTTCGCGGATTCGGTGATCGCCCAGCCCGGGGTGCACCACGGCGCACTGCACATCGTGCCGATCGCCGTGGCCGGCCATGCCCACGGGCACGCGCATCCGCATCCCGCCAAGCACGCGGCTGCGCATCCGTCGCCCGTCGCCCGGCGTATGGGCAAACGCCCGCAGCGCTGAAGGCGCTTCCGCCGTACGCGGCCGGCAAGCTGCGGTTCAGCTCCACCTCCTGACTCGTCGCCCTCCCGGCGCCGGGCACGCCTCTTGTATGAGGAAACATCAATTCGTCATACAGCCCTGGTGGAATCCGCGGTCTTGAATTGGAGTACCGGTCGTGCGCAGCAGTCCCCTGTCCCTTTCCGTCCTCGCCCTGTGCTGTGCAGCCGCCGCCCGCGGTGCCGAGACCGCCCAGCCTGCCGAGGCGGCTCTGCCCGCCGTCGACGTGCTGGGCCACTACGACAACGGCGTGGGCTCGTCCGACGCGGCCAGCGCCGGCACGGTGACGCGCAAGCTGATCGCCAGCCGCCCCGCGCTGCGCCCGGCCGAGGTGCTGGAGTTCGTGCCCGGCGTGGTGGTCACGCAGCACAGCGGCGACGGCAAGGCCAACCAGTACTTCCTGCGCGGCTTCAATCTCGACCACGGCACCGACTTCGCCACCTTCGTCGACGGCATGCCGATCAACAGCGTCAGCCACGCCCACGGCCAGGGCTACACCGACCTGAACTTCCTGATCCCCGAGCTGGTCAACCGCATCGACTACAACAAGGGCCCGTACCGCGCCCAGGACGGCGACTTCGCCAACGCCGGCTCGGCGCGTATCGGCCTGGTGGACAGGCTGGCGCAGCACGAGGCCACCGTCACCGTCGGCCAGCGCGGCTACCTGCGCACGCTGCTGATGGGGCCGCTGGGCACGCCCGCGGCGGCCGGCGGCAAGGACGCGCTCTACGCCCTGGAGGCCGCGAAGAACGACGGCCCGTGGACCACGCCCGAAGGCATCCACCGCTTCAGCGGCGCGCTGCGCCAGACCATCCAGGAGGGCAGCGCCAAGCTGCACCTGACGGCGCTGGCCTATGCCGCCCACTGGCGCGCCACCGACCAGATCCCGGCGCGCGCCGTGGCCGACGGCAGCCTGGGCCGCTTCGACGCGGTGGACCCCAGCGATGGCGGGCGCACCTCGCGCGCGAGCCTGTCGGCCAACGGCCGCGTCGACCTGGGCGAGGGCGCCTGGTGGCAGGCCGATGCCTATGCCATCAGCTCGCGGCTGAAGCTGTGGTCCAACTTCACCTACTTCCTCGACAACCCGGTGGACGGCGACCAGTTCGAGCAGGCCGAGCACCGCACGACCCTGGGCGCCAACCTGCAACGCCGCTTCGTGCTGCCGGGCGAGGACCAGCTGCTGACCGTGGGTGCCGATGTGCGCCACGACCGCCTCAGCCCCGTCGGCCTGTACGACACGACGGCCCGCCAGCGCCGCTCGGTGACGCAGGAGGCGAAGGTGCGCGAGACCGGCTGGGGCCTGTGGGCCGAGCATCAGCACCAGTGGACGCCCTGGCTGCGCCACGTCGCCGGCCTGCGCTTCGACCAGGCCGGCTTCGACGTCGACAGCAGCGTCGCAGGCAACAGCGGCAAGACGCACGACGACGCCGTATCGCCCAAGCTGTCGGTGGTCCTCGGGCCCTGGGCGCAGTCGGACGTGTCGCTGCTCAGGCGCACCGAGGCCTTCGTCAACCTGGGCCAGGGCTTCCACAGCAACGACGCGCGCGGCACCACGGCCAGCGTGGACGCCAGGAGCGGCGACCCGGTGGACCGCGTTCCCGGCCTGGTGAAGAGCCGCGGCGGCGAACTGGGCCTGCGCACCGAGCCGCTGCCCGGCTGGCAGGCGTCCTTCGCCTGGTGGCGCCTGAACCTGGGGTCGGAGCTGGTCTATGTCGGCGACGCCGGCACCACCGAGGCCACGCGTGCCTCCAGCCGCCACGGCATCGAGTTCAACCAGCACCTGCAGCTGGACAAGATGGGCTGGGCCGGCTGGCTGCTGGACCTGGACCTTTCGGCATCCAAGGCCCGGTATCGAGGCGAGGACACCGAGGGCGCGGGCAACCGCGTGCCCGGTGCCGTCAACCACGTGGGCTCGCTGGGCCTGACCTACAGCGGCGATGCGCCCTGGTTCGGCCACTTCCAGCTGCGCCACTTCGGCCCGCGCGACCTGCTCGAGGACGGCAGCGTGCGCTCCAAGGCCACCACGCTGGCCTACCTGCGCGTGGGCTACCGCATCAGCCCCAGGCTGCGCGTCGCGCTGGACGTGTTCAACCTGTTCGACGCGCGCGCCAGCGACATCGACTACCTGTACGAGTCGCGCCTGGCCAACGAGGCCGGCGGCGTCACCGACCGCCACTTCCACCCCGTGGAGCCGCGCAGCCTGCGGCTGACCGTGACGACGAGCTTCTAGGCGCCGCAGGGTCCGAGCGCCGGGCCGCCCCCAGTAGCGCCGGTTCACCGCTCCCGCCGGCATCACCGATTGGCGGAGGCGGCAGGGGCCGAGCGCCTGGCCGCCCCAAGCCGGCCCCGTCCCCCCGGGGACCGGGCCACGTACTCGCGGACCGAGAGGCCCACATGACGCCCCCGCAGCGCCGGTTCACCGCTCCCGCCGGCATCACCGATTGGCGGAGGCGGCAGGGGCCGAGCGCCGGGCCGCCCCAAGCCGGCCCCGTCCCCCCGGGGGACCGGGCCACGTAGTCGTGGACCGAGGGGCTCACA
>SCTQ01000265.1 GCA_004322345.1 Aquabacterium sp.
CCGGCCAGGTGGATGGCGCTGGCGTTGTTGACCAGGATGTCGATGCCGCCGAAGTGCTGCGCGGCCTTCTCCACGGCGGCCTGCACCGTGGCCTCGTCGCGGATGTCCACCACCAGTGGCAGCGCGCGGCCGCCGGCGGCCTCGACCTCCTCGGCCGCGCTGTAGATGGTGCCGGGCAGGCGCGGATCGGGCTCGGCCGTCTTGGCCGCGATCACGATGTTGGCGCCGTCGCGCGCGGCGCGCAGCGCGATGGCCTTGCCGATGCCGCGGCTGGCGCCGGAGATGAAGAGGGTCTTGCCGGCCAGGCCGGGTTCGCGGTCGCTCATGGCTGCTCCTCGTTGTGGACGGCCAAGTTAGCGCGCAAGCCCGCGGGCGGGCTTGCGTGCAGTGGCTATCCGGGACTCGGCTCGGCGGCGGGCAGCCCCGTGCGCGACCTCAGCCCTTGCGGCCGCGGCGCGCCCAGCCCGCGGCCAGTGCGCCGCCGATGCCGATCATGGCCCAGGTGGAGGGCTCGGGGACGGCGCTGATCTGGGCGGTGAGCTTGAAGCCGGTGAGGATCGCGCTGGCCTTGGCCACGCCCTGGCTGTCGTCGACGGCCGAGTTCAGGCCCACGTGGACGTCGCCGGTGCTGGTGCCGTCGAAGGTCCGCGTGTAGCGGTGGGTGATGACGCCGGTGGCCGAGTCGGTCGAGGTCGTGGTCTGGCCCTGCGGATCGAATTCGACCGAGGCGCTGCCGCTGCCGGTGACGGATGTCGTCGCCGTGATCTCGAGCTGCAGGCTGTCGATCCTGTAGCCGTCCTTCGCGACGAAGCCGATGTTGTAGAGCGTGAGGTCGATGGAGCCGCCCGGCCAGGTGTGGTAGCCCGTGGGCGTCGCCTCGACGATGCCGGTGGACGTGGCGTGGTAGCTCGCGAAGCTCAGGCCTTCGGCGCCCGGCTCGATGACGTTGTCGATGACGGCGTGGTTCTCGAAGCTGTAGTCCTGCCCGTTGATCGAGAAGTAGCCGCCGTAGCCAGGGGTGTGCGGCACCGGATCGAACAAGGCCTGGACGTGCGGCAGGTTCAGGGTGCTGACCTGGGTCTCAGGGTCGACCGTCGCCGGCGTCGATGCCTGTGCACCGGCAGCGGCCAGGCCGATTGCGGCAGCCAGCAGGCCGCGCGTGGCGCGCGGCACGAAGAACGTTCCTCTCATGTTTCTCTCTCCCAAGGTCTCTGGTTGGTTGGTTCGTGTCCCGACCGCGGATCGCATGCGGTCGGTCACCAGCCTAGCCTCGGGAGGGGCTGCGCCATGTGTCGGGCGCACCCTGCTCCCGGGGGCGGGATGACCCCCGGGGCTTGCATGGCGCGGTCAGCCGGCCAGCGGCACCGTGATCGCATCGATGCGTTGGAGCACGTCCGGCGTCAGCTTGGGCACCAGGGCCAGGGCCTTCAGGTTGTCCTGCAGCTGTGCCAGCCTGGACGCGCCCAGGATCACGGTGGATACGTTGGGGTTGCGCACGGCCCAGGCCACGGCGAGCTGGGCGACGTTGCCGCCCAGCTCGCCGGCCAGCGCCTCCAGCTCGGTGACGGCAGCGTTCTTGTCGGGGTCGGTCAGGCCCTCGCGCAGGAAGGCCATGTTGTCCATCGCGCCGCGGCTGCCTTCGGGGATGCCGCCGCGGTACTTGCCGGTCAGCAGGCCCGAGGCCAGCGGGCTCCAGGTGGTCAGGCCCAGGCCGACGTCCTCGTAGAGCTTGGCGTACTCGCGCTCCACGCGCTGGCGGTGGAAGAGGTTGTACTGCGGCTGCTCGACGACCGGCTTGTGCAGGTGGTGGCGCTCGGCCACGTCCCAGGCCGCGCGGATCTCGGCGGCCGACCATTCGCTGGTGCCCCAATACAGCGCCTTGCCGCTCTCGATGATGTTGTGGAAGGCCCAGACGGTCTCCTCGATCGGCGTCGAGGCGTCGGCGCGGTGGGCGTAGACCAGGTCGACGAAGTCCAGCTGCAGCCGCTTGAGCGAGCCGTCGATGGCCTGCAGCAGGTACTTTCGGTTCAGCGTGTTGCGCTTGTTGGGGCCTTCCCGGCCCTTGTCGTTCAAGCCCCAGAAGAACTTGGTGGACACCACGTAGTCCAGCCGCGGCCAGCCCAGGGCCTTGAATGCCTCGCCCATGATGGTCTCGCTGCGGCCGTTGGCGTAGACCTCGGCGTTGTCGAAGAAGTTGACGCCGGCGTCCCAGGCGGCGGCCAGCATCTCGCGCGCGCTGCCGGTGTCCACCTGGTTGTGATAGGTCACCCAGGAGCCGAGTGACAGTTCGCTGACTTGCAGGCCGGCGCGGCCGAGGCGGCGGTATCGCATGTGCTGAGTCTCCGTTGGTTGGCACCGCGGACTCTAAGCCACGCGGCGGCAACGCCCATCGCCACCAGCATGAAGGCCGAGGGCTCCGGCACCGCTGCCGCCATGGCCTGCCCCAGCTGTGCGTGGACCACGGCCGACAGGTGCGTGCCGTCCCAGTAGACGTGCTGCCGCGGGTCGGCGCAGACGGCGCTGACCTGGATGAAGTTGCCGCTGACGCAGGGCGTGTCCAGGTCCACGCCGTCGAAGGCGCCGCCGGCCTGCAGACCGGCGAGCACGGCATCGGTGTCGAAGAGCCGCAGGCTGGCATCCGGCCAGGCCGAAGCCAGGTCGGCCCCGTGCCCGCGCAGCGCGTCGTTGAAGCTGTCGCCCATGGCGCCGAACAGGTTCACCGCGCGGCTGCCCAGGCCGCGCACCAGCGGCAGGTCGGCCAGGTCGTGCAGCGTGGGCAGCAGGAAGCTGCGGGCGCCGGCGTCGTGCAGGCGTTGCAGGGCCGTGGCGAGGTTGGCCGCCGCCTCGGCGGGGTCGGCAAGGGCGAGCAGGAAGTCGTTGCCGCCGGCCCAGACCACGTAGAGCGCATCCGCATCCAGCACGGGCTGCTGCGCCAGCAGCCGGTCCACCTGGCCCAGCACGCCGGTGCCCGACAGGTCCACCGTGGCGCCGGGCAGCAGGTTGTCCTGGCCGGTAAGTGCGCCGCCCCAGGCCAGGTCCACCAGCGGCACGCCGAGTTGCGCGGCCAGGTGCTCGACGGCCACCGGGCCGTCGGAGAAGCGGCCGTCGAAATAGGGCGGCGTGACGGGCAAGGTCGGCTCCAGCCGATGCACGTTGCCGGTGTCGCTGTTGCTGTCGCCCAGCGAGACGACGGCGCTGAAGGGGGCGGCCGAAGCCGTCGCCGCGCACAGGCCCAGGAGGGGCGCGGCCAGGATGTGGTGGAGGTTCATGGGCGGCAGTCTTGCGTCCGGCGCGGCCGGCTGCCGCCCGGCTGCGACGAAGCGCCGACGGGACGGCGCCAATGGCCGGCCGCGGGCACCCACCCCGAGGCAGGCAGGGCCCCGGACGCCTGACTACACTAGCCCGACCACCCCAGACACACCGACACCGCCCATGGATGTGAACGTCTACGCCCAGCGCCGCGCCCGCCTCGCCCAAGCCCTGCGTTTCGCCGGCGGCGGCGTGGCGGTCTGCCCCACCGCGGTGGAGCGTCCGCGCAACCGCGACACCTACCACCCCTACCGGCACGACAGCTCCTTCTACTACCTGACCGGCTTCGTCGAGCCCGAGGCCTGGCTGGTGCTCAGCGTGGGCCGCGACGGCGCCGAGCACAGCACCGTCTTCCTGCGCCCCAAGGACGAGGAGCGCGAGATCTGGGACGGCTACCGCCTGGGGCCCGAAGCCGCGCCCGCCGCACTCGGCGTGGATGCCGCGTATCCCATCGAGGCGCTGGACGAGCGGCTGCCCAACCTGCTGGCCGACCAGCCGTCGGTGTGGTGCCCGCTGGACGATACCGGCGGCGCCCAGGCGCAGATTGCCAAGGCCCTGGCCAAGCTGCGTGCGCGCGAGCGCGTCGGCGTGATGCCGCCCGACGCGCTGCGCGACCTGCACAAGCTGGTCGACGAGATGCGCCTGTTCAAGGACACGCACGAGCAGGACCTGATGCGCCGCGCCGGCGAGATCGGCGCCGCCGCCCATGTGCGGGCGATGCGCACCTGCCGCCCCGGCCTGCGCGAGTACCACCTGGAGGCCGAGATCCTGCACAGCTTCCGCAGCCAGGGCGCCAGCGGCCCGTCCTACAACAGCATCGTGGCCACCGGCCGCAACGCCTGCGTGCTGCACTACGCCGCAGGCGACGCCGAGCTGCGTGAGGGCGATCTCTGCCTGATCGACGCCGGCTGCGAGTTCGGCTCCTACGCCAGCGACATCACGCGCACCTTCCCGGTGGGCGGCCGCTTCACCCCGGCTCAGCGCGAGCTGTATGACCTGGTGCTGGCGGCCCAGGACGCCGCCATCGAGGTCACCCGCCCCGGCGCACGCAAGATCGACAGCCACTGGGCGGCGGTGCGCGTGCTGTCGCAGGGCATGCTGGACCTGGGCCTGCTGGACAAGGGCAGGCATGGCACCGTGGACGACGTCGTCGCCAGTGCCGCCTACCGCCGCTACTACATGCACGGCACCGGCCACTGGCTGGGCATGGACGTGCACGACGTGGGCGACGTGCTCCAGCGCGACGAGGACCCGCTGGACCAGCCCGACGGCATGGGCGGGCGCACGGTGAAGCACCCGTCGCGCATCCTGCAGCCGGGCATGGTGCTGACCATCGAGCCCGGCATCTACGTGCGCCCCGGGCCCGACGCCCCCGAGCGCTACTGGGACATCGGCATCCGCATCGAGGACGACGCGCTGATCACGGCCACCGGCTGCGAGCTGATGTCGCGGGGCGTGCCGGTGCGCGCCGACGAGATCGAAGAACTCATGAACGAAGGCTGCTGATGTCGGCGCCCAAGGCCCGCCGCTGCGCATCGGCCCGCCCCCAAGGGAGCGCGAAACTCGGGGCGGCCCGGCATTTCGCATCGTTCGCTGACGAGCCAGGAGACATGAGATGACGGTCGCCCACCCCCACATCGCCATCATCGGCGCCGGTCCCGCCGGCCTGGCCCTGGCCCTGCACGCGGCCCAGGCCCTGCCGCAATCGCGCATCACCCTCTTCGACGCGCGCCCCGCCGAGCGCGACGTCTCCGCCGATCCGCGCACCCTGGCGCTGAGCCTGGGCAGCGTGCAGACGCTGCAGCGCCTGGGCGTGTGGGACCGCATCGTGCAGGGCGGCCGCGTGCAGCCCATCCACGAGGTGCACGTGTCGCAGCAGCAGCCGGCGCTGCTCAGCCGGCTGCTGCCCGAGCGGCTGCGCCCGGGCGGCCCCGATGGCGAGCCGGAGGTGCTGATCCGCGCCGTCGACGAGGCCGTGCCGCAGCTGGGTGCGGTGCTCAGCTACGGCGCCATCGTCGCGCCGCTGCAGGCCGCGTGGATGGAGCTGATCGCGCATGAGCAGACGCTGCGCGGCGACCAGCCGCCGCGCCTGGTCACCCGCTTCGGCACCAAGGTCGGCGGCTTCAAGCCGGTGGCCGGCGGCGTCGAGGTGGACGCGGACATCGCCGAGACCTTCGACCTGGCCGTGGTGGCCGAGGGCGGCGTCTTCGCCGACCAGCCGGCCAAAACCTGGACCCAGGGCGTGAGCCACGACTACCGCCAGACCGCCTGGGTGGGCCAGGTGGGCATCGAGGGCGGCCGCTTCGGCGTGGCCTGGGAGCGCTTCACGCCGCACGGACCCGCGGCGCTGCTGCCGCTGGCACCGCAGCCCGGCGACGACGCGGGCAGCACGCGCGCGGCGCTGGTGTGGTGTGTCCCGCGTGAGGACGACCCCGTCGCCGCGCTGGACGAAGCGCAGCGGCTGGCCCTGCTCAACACCGTCTTCCATCCCAAGGTGGGCCGCATCCTGTCGCTGTCGCCGCTGAAGGCCTTCCCGCTGGGGCTGAACGCCGAGTGGCGGCTGGCGCAGTCGCGTGTGGTGCGCATCGGCAACGCGGCGCAGACGCTGCATCCGGTGGCCGGCCAGGGCCTGAACCTGGGCCTGCGCGACGTGCATGCCCTGGTCGATGCGCTGTCGCACACGCGCCCCGATGGCACGCCGCCGGAACTGGACGCGGCCATCCGCCGCTTCGAGCTGCGCCGCACGCCCGACCGCTGGGCGCTGATCGGCGCCACCGACTTCCTGGCCCGCAGCTTCACCTGGCCGGTGCCGGCCCTGGCGACGGTGCGCGGGCTGGGCCTGGCCGCGCTGCAGGCGGTTGGCCCGGTGAAGTCGCGGCTGGCGCGCGGGATGATGTTCGGGCTGCGCTGACGATGCGCTCGCCGCTGCGGCGCCGCCTGCTGCTCGCTGCGCCGGCCTGGGCCCTGGCGCCCGCCGCGTGGGCGCAGCCGGCCCGGCCCTTCGCCGCGCGCTTCGAGCAGATCCTTGCCGAGGCCGCCGGCCTGCCCCAGCCGCGCATCGTGCTGCTGGGCGACAGCATCACCCAGCAGCTGCGCCCGCGCTGGCTGCGCGAGATCTGCGGCCTGCCGGTGCTCAACGCCGGCGTCAGCGGCGCGGGCATCTTCGATTTCGATCCCCTGCTGCCGGGGCTGCTGCGCGCCTGCCGCCCCGCGCTGGTCGTGGTCGCACTGGGCGTCAACGACGGCAGGGCCGGGAGGCAGCCCGCTGCCTTCGACCTGGGCGCGTGGCGCGCGCGCTACCTGGACCTCGTCCGGCAGGTCCGCGACGGTGGCGCCCGGGTGCTGCTGTCGGTGCCGCTGCCGCTGGAGCCGGGCAAGAGCAGCACCGGCTACTTCGATGCCGCGCTGGTGGAGAAGATCCGCGCCGAGGTCCGCGCCCTCGCGCAGGCCCAGGGCCTGCCGCTGTCGGATGCGCAGGAACTCTTCGGCGAGGGCCGGCCGGAGCTGACCTTCGACGGCGTGCACCTCAATGGCGAGGGCCTGCAGCGCTGGTCCGCCACCCTGGAGCGCGACGTGCGGGCTCAGGGCCTGGGCGACTGCGCGCGCGCGCACGCCTGAGGCGCCGCGCGCTGCGGGCTCAGGCGGCCAGCACGCAGGCCAGCGCGATCACGGCCGGCAGCGCCTGCACGAAGAGGATCTTGCGGCTGGCCGTGGCCGCGCCGAAGACGCCGGCGACGATCACGCAGGCCAGGAAGAAGACCTGCACGCTGCGGCCCCCTGCGCTGGCATCTCCGCCCAGCAGCAGCCCCCACGCCAGGCCCGCGGCGAGGAAGCCGTTGTACAGGCCCTGGTTGGCCGCCAGCACCTTGGTCGAGGCGGCGAACTCGGCCGTGGAGCCGAAGGTCTTGCGGCCCAGCGGCTTGTCCCACAGGAACATCTCCAGCACCAGGAACCAGACGTGGAGCAGGGCCACGAGGGCGACGAGGATCTGGGCGGCGAGGTGCATGGGCGGTTCCCTTGGAGGCGGGGTGGGGTGAGGCGGCAGTGTGCCGCTTGCGGCGCGTGCGGGCGAGTCAGGGTTGCGAGCGGGCGGACAGGTAGTCCTGCATCAGGCTGCCCAGCGCGCGCTCGGCGTCCTGGCCCTGCGCGAGCCCCTGCAGCACGCCGGCCTGGTTGGCGGCCGGCTGGTTCTGGCTGAGCTTCCATTTGCCCTGCAGGCGTGCAATGGGGATCTCGATGCCGACGATGGCAGCCAGCAGGCGGCCGGTGTAGTCGGCCGGCGCGTCGTCCAGCTGCCAGGGGCGGGGCTGGGGCCGCTCGTGGCGGTCGGTCAGCTCGGTGAGCAGCTGTCGCAGCCAATCCGCATCCTCCACCGCACGCAGCCGGCCCCAGGCGTGGACCACCGCGTAGTTCCAGGTCGGCACGACCTTGCCGGTCTCCTGCTTGGTGGCGTACCAGTTGGGCGAGACATAGCCCTGGGCCCCACCGAAGACCAGCAGCACCTCGCTGCCCGCGGCCTGCTGCCACAGCGGGTTGGCGCGGGCCACGTGGCCCACCAGCGTGCCGTGGGCCGTACCCTCGCGGCGCAGCAGCAGCGGGACGTGGTCGGCCGACAGGCCGTCGGGAGCGAGCCTCACCAGCGTGGCCAGCGGGTGGGCGTCGATGTGGGCCTGCAGCAGCTCGGGCCGTCGTTCGTCGAATGGGTTGGGGCAGTACATGGCCACCAGCATATCGGCGCGCCGGCGGAACCATGTCTCAGCGAGGGGCCGGCGTACCCTCGCCGACCCGGTGCGGGGATGGTGCGGTGACGTGCTTTGGAGAACCCGGGCAGCGAGCAGCGCCCTACCCCCGCCGATTGATCTCCACCGTCACATGCACCAGCTCCTGGTGCTCCGCCAACCGCGCCTTCACAGCCGCCGGATCGACAAGGGGATCGTCCGTCACCAGCCCGATGATGCTGGCGTACTTGTCCCGTCCGATGCGCCAGACATGCAGGTCGGCAACCTGCACGCTGCCCGGTGCGCCGGCGTTGAAGCCGGCCAGCGCGGAGCGGATCTCCTCGGCCAGCGGATGGTCCATCTCGCTGTCCAGCAGGCCGCGCGCGCTCTCGCGCAGCAGGCCCACCGCCCACAGCGCCACGAGGGCGGCGCCCAGCAGTCCCATCACCGGGTCCAGCCAGGACCAGCCCAGCCACAGGCCGGCAGCCAGCGCGACGATGGCCAGCACCGAGGTCGCGGCGTCGGCGATCACGTGCACGTAGGCGGCGCGCAGGTTGATGTCCTGCTTGTAGCGTTCGCCGGGCACGGGCTCGTGGTGGTGCGCATGGCCGTGCTCATG
>SCTQ01000266.1 GCA_004322345.1 Aquabacterium sp.
CCAGCGTGTCCGCCGCGTCGTAGGCCAGCTTGGAGGCGTTCTCATCGGTGAACTTGCGCATGTCGGCCTCGGACTCGGCCGTGATCCAGCGCGCACCGGTATAGCGGCTGGGCATCAGCCGCACGTCCACGCCGTACTCGGCCTTCAGCCGGTGCTGCACGACTTCGAACTGCAGCTGGCCCACGGCCCCCAGCAGCATCGAGCCGCCCACGCTGGGCCGGAAGACCTGGATCGCGCCCTCCTCGCCCAGTTGCATCAGGCCGGCCTGCAGCTGCTTGCTCTTCATCGGGTTGGCCAGCTCGACGACCTGGAACAGCTCAGGCGCGAAGAAGGGCAGCCCGGTGTACTGCAGGCCGTTCTGACCCGGCAGCCCTTCGGTGATGGTGTCGCCCAGCTGCACGCCGCCGTGGGTGGTGAAGCCGATGATGTCGCCGGCATAGGCCTCGTCCACCGCCTCGCGCCGCTGCGACAGGAAGGTGACCACGCTGGTGGGCCGCAGCTCCTTGGCGGTGCGCTGCACGCGCAGCTTCATGCCCTGGCTGTACTTGCCCGAGTAGACGCGCACGAAGGCGATGCGGTCGCGGTGCGACGGATCCATGTTCGCCTGCACCTTGAAGACGACGCCGGAGAATGCTTCCTCGTCGGGCTCCACGATGCGCGTCGTGCTCTGGCGCGCGCCGGGCGGCGGTGCGAGGTCGACCAGCGCGTCCAGCACCTCCTGCACGCCGAAGTTGTTGACGGCCGAGCCGAAGAACACCGGCGTCTGCTTGGCGGCGAGGAAGGCCGCGGGGTCGAAGGCGGGCGCGGCCTCGGCCAGCAGCTCCATGTTCTGCTGGGCCAGCTCCCAGTCGTGGCCGAAGCGCTGGTGCAACTGCTCGGCCTGCTCCAGCGGGACGATCTCGTCGCCGTCCTCGTCGCGCTTGTCGGCGCCGGCCTTGAACAGCCGCATGCTCTTCGTGCGCAGGTTGACGATGCCGCCGAAAGCCTTGCCCTGGCCCACCGGCCAGGTCATCGGCACGCAGGGCATGCCCAGCTCGGCCTCGATCTCGTCGAGCAGCGAGATGGGGTCGCGGCCCTCGCGGTCCATCTTGTTGACGAAGGTGATGATGGGCGTGTCGCGCTGGCGGCAGACCTCGATCAGGCGCTTGGTCTGGGCTTCCACGCCGTTGGCCGCATCGATCACCATCAGCGCGGAGTCCACCGCGGTCAGCACGCGGTAGGTGTCCTCGGAGAAGTCCTTGTGGCCCGGGGTGTCCAGCAGGTTGATGACGCTCTCGCGGTAGAGCATCTGCATGACGGACGAAGCCACCGAGATGCCGCGCTGCTTCTCGATCTCCATCCAGTCGGACGTGGCATGGCGCGAGGCCTTGCGCGCCTTCACCGAGCCGGCGATGTGGATCGCACCGGAGAACAGCAGCAGCTTCTCGGTCAGCGTGGTCTTGCCCGCATCCGGGTGGGAAATGATCGCGAAGGTACGGCGGCGGCGGGTTTCGGGGCTGAAGCTGGTCATGGCGAAGAGGGCGCGGGAAGCGCTCGTCAGGCAGGGCGCGGCAAAAACCCGCCATTGTCGGCGACCGCGCAGATGGACGCCGCCCCCGGATATCCGGCGGTTTTCACGGCTGCCGCCTTGGGCCGGCCGCACGGACGCCCCGATATGAGGCATAGGCCACGGAAGTCCGGTGCCGCCGCGCATTGCGCCTTGCCTGACAAGTGGCCGTGTCGATATCACGTGGTCAGGCATTCCACACCGCCACCTGTTTTCGCCCATGTCGACCCCGTCCGGCACAACCGATCCGATCGTCCTGCGTTCGCTGAACACCGCGCACCTGGGCGAAGTGCAACCCGAGACCTTCCGCAAGCTGATGCAGGGCATCGCCGCCATCGCCGCGCTGACCCACCTCAGCTTCCTCTGCGTCTTCCTGTGGGCGGGGGTGGACCTGCTGGCCCTGGTCAACGTGGGCAGCGTGGCCTGCTACGTCTGGGTCTTCTTCGTGTCGCGCTCGCCGCGCTACCGCATCGAGACCGCCTGGACCGCCACCGTGCTGGAAGTGCTGGGCCACGCCGTGCTGGCCACCTTCGTCATCGGATGGGGCAGCGGCTTCCACCACTACATCCTGCTGGTGATCCCGGTGGCCGTGGTCAGCCCCATCCGCCCGCTGGCGCTGAAGGCCGCCACCGTGCTGGCTGTGGCCCTGACCTACATCGTGCTGGATGCGACGCTGCGCCACCGCGTGCCGCCGCATGTGCTGCCGGCCGCCGTGCAGGAAGGGCTGTACTACTTCAACGTGTTCGGGACCATGCTGATCCTGACCTTCCTGGCCGGCTGCTATTACTACCTGATCAACCAGGCCCACGCTGCCCTGCGCGAGCTGGCAACCACCGATCCGCTGACCCAGCTGCGCAACCGCCGCTCGATCACCGAGGCCATCCGCCGCGAGGAGGCGCGCGTGCAACGCGGCGTGCCCTACCTGTCCTTCGTGCTGTGCGACCTGGACCACTTCAAGTCGATCAACGACACCCGCGGCCATGACGCCGGCGACCTGGTGCTCAAGGCCGTCAGCGCGGCGCTGTCCAAGGGCGTGCGCGACGTCGACTTCCTCGCGCGCTGGGGCGGCGAGGAATTCCTGGCCGTGCTGCCCGACACCAACGGGGATGGTGCGGCCCTCGTCGCCGAACGCCTGCGCGAGTTCGTGGCCGCGCTGGAGCTGACCCACGACGGCCAGCCGCTGCGCGTGACCACGACGCTGGGCGTGGCGACGCTGCGCGAAGGCGAGACAGCCGAGCAGGCCATCGCCCGCGCGGATGCGGCGCTCTACGAGGGCAAGCGTGGCGGGCGCAACCGCGTGGTCCGGGCGGACGCGCTGCCCGTGGCCCGTGCAGCGGTTGCCGCCGTTCACCCCGCCGAGCTACCTGCCGTCTAGCATCTCCCGGCCGGCCTCGGTGCCCTGCCGGTCGCCCGCCGGCTGCGCCGGCCGTCGTTTGACTGAGGGATAGCCCGCACGAAGGGCGCCGGCAGGCGATACACTGGCGCCCTTCTTTTTTCCGAGGAGCGTTGCAAGGCGGCCGCAGCCGCCCCAGGCTCGGAACCTCGGCAGGGCAGCAGCCCGGCCGATTGCAACCACGCTCACCCGCATGTGTCCCGCCGGGTGAGTCCTCTTTCCTCCCTCCTACGGCACGTCGGTCCTTCTTTCATCAAGGAGCATCGCCATGAACGCTGTGTTGAAAACCCTCGCCGCCGACCAGTACGTCGTCGCCGACCTGTCCCTGGCCGATTGGGGCCGCAAGGAAATCAAGATCGCCGAGAGCGAGATGCCCGCGCTGATGGCCATCCGCAAGGAATACGCCGCCAGCCAGCCCCTGAAGGGCGCGCGCATCACCGGCTCGCTGCACATGACCATCCAGACCGCCGTGCTGGTGGAGACGCTGCAGGCGCTGGGCGCCGAGGTCCGCTGGGCCTCGTGCAACATCTTCTCCACCCAGGACCACGCCGCCGCCGCGCTGGTGGCCGCGGGCACCCCGGTGTTCGCATACAAGGGCGAGACGCTGGAGGACTACTGGGACTACACGCACCGCATCTTCGACTTCGCCGCAAAGGGTGCGAAGGACGAAGGCCCGAACATGATCCTGGACGACGGCGGCGACGCGACGCTGCTGATGCACCTGGGCAAGAAGGCCGAGAAGGATCCCTCCGTGCTGGCCAACCCCGGCAGCGACGAGGAGCGCATCCTCTTCGCCGCCATCAAGGCCAAGCTGGCCGTGGACGGCACCTGGTACAGCCGCAAGGGCGCCGAGATCATCGGCGTGACCGAGGAGACCACCACCGGCGTGCATCGCCTGAACGAGATGTCCGCCAAGGGCACGCTGCTGTTCCGCGCGATCAACGTCAACGACTCGGTCACCAAGAGCAAGTTCGACAACCTCTACGGCTGCCGCGAGTCGCTGGTCGACGGCATCAAGCGCGCCACCGACGTGATGATCGCGGGCAAGGTCGCCGTGGTTGCCGGCTACGGCGACGTGGGCAAGGGCTCGGCCCAGGCGCTGCGCGCGCTCTCGGCCCAGGTGTGGGTCACCGAGATCGACCCCATCAATGCGCTGCAGGCCGCGATGGAAGGCTTCCGCGTCGTCACGCTGGACTGGGCCGCCGACAAGGCCGACATCTTCGTCACCACCACCGGCAACCGCGACGTCATCACCTTCGAGCACATGCAGGCGATGAAGAACAACGCCATCGTCTGCAACATCGGCCACTTCGACAACGAGATCCAGGTAGCCAGGCTGGAGCAGCAGTGCGAGTGGGAAGAGATCAAGCCGCAAGTCGACCACGTCATCTTCAAGGACGGCAAGCGCATCATCCTGCTGGCCAAGGGCCGCCTGGTGAACCTGGGCTGCGCCACCGGCCACCCGAGCTACGTGATGTCTTCCAGCTTCGCCAACCAGACGCTGGCTCAGATCGAGCTGTACGCGCACAAGGACGGCTACGACGTGGGCAAGGTCTACGTGCTGCCCAAGCACCTGGACGAAAAGGTGGCGCGCCTGCAGCTGACCACGCTCAACGCCCAGCTCACCGAGCTGACCGACGAGCAGGCGGCCTACATCGGCGTGCCCAAGCAGGGCCCGTACAAGCCGGACACCTACCGCTACTGATCGAGGCCGGCCCGCCGGCTGCGCGCGTCCACGTGCGCAGCCGGGGCCTTGTCGTCCCATGCGTGCGGATCAGCTCCTCGTCAACATCGGCCTGGCGCCCACGCGATCGGCTGCCCAGCGGCTGATCGAGCGCGGCGCCGTGCGCTGGCGCACCGGCAGCGGCTGGGCCGTGCCGCGCAAGGCTGGCGAAAACCTGCCCGAAGGCTGCGAGATCGAGCTCACCGACGACGCCGAGCTGCGCTGGGCCTCGCGCGGCGGGCTCAAGCTCGAAGGCGCGTTGCGGCACACCGGCATCACCGCGGACGGCCGCGTTTGCCTGGACGTAGGCCAGAGCACCGGCGGCTTCACCGACGTGCTGCTGGCGCAGGGCGCGCGGCAAGTCGTCGGCGTGGACGTCGGGCACGGCCAGCTGGTCGATCGACTGCGCGCGGATGCGCGCGTGCGGGCCTTCGAGGGCCTCAACGCGCGCGAGCTGACCCGCGACCAGCTGGGCGGTGCGATGCCTGCCGATGGCTTCGGCCTGATCGTGGCCGACCTGTCCTTCATCTCGCTGGCCAAGGTGCTACCGGCCTGGCCGGCGCTGCTGGCGGACGACGGCGAGGTGCTCGCGCTGGTCAAGCCGCAGTTCGAGGTCGGCAGCACCGGCCTGGGCAAGCACGGCGTGGTGCGCGACGAGGCGCTCTACCCGCAGGTCGAGCGCGGCATCCGCGCCGCCTGCGCGGCAGCGGGCCTGGAGGTCGTCGACTGGTTCAACAGCGCGATCCGCGGCGGCGGCCAGGGCAACCAGGACGGCAACCGCGAATACTTCATCCGGGCCCGGCACGCCGCGGCCCCCACACCAAAGAGCAAGCAGCCATGAGCACATCCGCCCGCCTGCCGATCAGCCTGGAGTTCTTTCCCCCCAAGACGCCGGAGGGCGCGGCCAAGCTGGCCGCAGCGCGCCAGGAGCTGTACGCCCTGAAGCCGGAGTTCTGCTCCGTCACCTACGGTGCCGGCGGCACCACGCAGTCCGGCACGCTGCAGACGGTGCAGGCCATCCTCGCCGAGGGCGTGGACGCGGCGCCGCACTTCTCCTGCATCGGCGCGACTGAGGCCAGCGTGCGCGAGCAGCTGGCCGGCTTCAAGGCTGCCGGCATCAGGCGCATCGTCGCGCTGCGCGGCGACCTGCCCAGCGGCTATGGGTCGGCGATGGCCGACCCGGGCACCTTCCGCTACGCCAGCGACCTCGTGGCCTTCATCCGGCGCGAGACCGGCTCGCACTTCACCATCGAGGTGGCGGCTTATCCCGAGGCCCACCCGCAGGCGTCCAACCCGCAAGCCGACCTGCGTGCCTTCGTCACCAAGGTGCAGGCGGGCGCCGATTCGGCGATCACGCAGTACTTCTTCAACGCCGATGCCTACTACCGCTTCGTCGAGGAAGCGCGCCGCGCCGGCGCCGACCTGCCCATCGTGCCCGGCATCATGCCGATCACGAATTCGGCTCAGCTGATCCGCTTCTCCGATGCCTGCGGCGCGGAGATCCCGCGCTGGATCCGTCAGCGCCTGCTGGGTTATGGCGAGGACCTGGCGTCCATCCAGGCCTTCGGACTGGACGTGGTCAGCGACCTGTGCGAGCGACTGCGCGCCGCCGGCGCGCCGGGCCTGCACTTCTACACGATGAACCAGGTCCGGGCGACGCGCGCGATCTGCGAGCGTCTGGGCTGGTAGCCGCCGGAGGGCCTCGGCATGGCAGCGGATCCGGAGTTCGTCGCGCATTGCCTGGAGTTGCTGGCTTCGCTGGGGCCCTGCCGCGCCAGGCGCATGTTCGGCGGCCACGGGATCTACCTGGACGACCTGATGTTCGCGCTGATCGCAGGCGAGGAGCTCTACCTCAAGACCGACCCGCACACCCAGGCGCAATGGGAAGGCGCGGGCAGCCATCCCTTCGTCTACAGCAGCAGCGAGCGCACGGTGCAGATGAGCTACTGGAGCGCGCCCGAGGAGGCCATGGAGTCGCCCGCGGCCATGCGGCCCTGGGCGCGGCTGGCGCTCGACGCGGCCCTGCGCTCCCGCAAGGCCGCGCCGGCGGCCAGGGCCAGGCGAAAAAAAACCGCTGCTCGTGGCAGCGGTTCTTCGTGAAGGCGCCGCATTGCTGCGGCAACCATCGGCAGGTCAGTGCACCTGCTCTTCCGCGCGGCGGCGGCGGGCGACGAAAGCCGCACCGGCCAGGCCCATGCCGATCAGGGCATAGGTGGACGGCTCGGGGATCGCGCCGGTGATCTTCAGCGAGCCGAAGTTCACCTTGCTCAGGGCCAGGGACGACACGCCCAGGGCGCTGCTGATCTTGCTGACGGCAGCGGAGGTCAGGTACAGGCCGCTGGCGGTGTAGCTGAACGAACCGCTGGACAGACCGCCGGTCACGCTGCCGGTGACGCTCTGGGCGGTGAACAGGCCGATCGTGCTGCTACCGGTCTTGCCCGACAGGGTCTTCGTGGCGAAGTCGAAGGTCAGACCGTTGAAGTCGATTTCCTTCGAGAAGATCAGGAAGCTCTTCTCGAATTCGAGGCCGGAAGTACCGAACGCGACCGAGCTCAGGCCCGTGGCGTTGGTGGTGACCTTGGTGATCGGCAGGTTGAAGGAAGTGGGGGACAGCAGACCGCCGGATTCGGTGGCTGCACCAATCGGGTTGACGTCCACGCCCAGGAGCAGCAGAGCCGCATTGGTGGAGGACAGGCCCGTTGCATAGGTCAGCACGCCCTTGTTGGTGGTAGCAGCCGTTGCGATGGCCGGGGCCAGCGCCACGAGTGCTGCGCCCAACGCGACGCGACTCATTTTGTTGATCGACAGAGACACAGCTATTTCTCCTCTGATTCCCAATAGGGTGGCTCGAGATATTTTGACGTTTTCCTACATCGCGTGATGCTTGCCGCGCAGTTTTTCTGCCCGGCATCACCCGATGCTGCTACAGGCCACAACCAGCATGAGGCCATGTCCAAAGAGTATGGGGGCAGCGTAACAGGACCATCGCGCGCAAACCCTAGCCTCTCGCCCCGCGTCCGGGGGGGCGCTTCGAGTACAAGTTCACGGGCGTTCAACCCATGACGACGCCCTGCTCCGTAACGATCATCGACAGCGGGCGATCGTGGGGCTGGGGCTCGAACTGCTCCAGAGGCAGTTCGGCCCAGGACCAGGCCACGCCGATGGCGATGGCACGCGGGCAAGCCATCAGGTAGCGATCGAAGAATCCGCCTCCGTAGCCCAGACGCCAACCCGTCCGCGTGAACCCCAGGCAAGGCACCAGCAGCACGTCCGGCTCGACAGGCTCGCCCTCGCTGGCCGGGATGCCGTAGTCGTCGCGCAGCTTCGGCTCGCCACCTTCCCACAGGCGATAGCGCATTTCCCGCGGCGTGCGCGTGGCCCAGGGCAGCGCCCGCCGCAGCCTGGGCAGGGACGCCAGCGCGGGCCAGATCACCCATGGGTTAAATTCACCGCGCATCGGCCAGTAGCCCCCCACGCAGTCCGGCGCCAGGCCCAGCACCGCGTCGGCAAGCGATCTGCCCAGCGCCGCGGATGCCCAGACGAATTCCGCCTCCGCGGCATGTGCCTCCCGTAGCGCGAGCAGCTGCCTACGCAGGATCGAGCGATCAAGGTGATGGGGCTGGCCGTTCATCCGTGATCCGGAACTTGAGACAGCCTTCATTATCCCCATCGGTCTAGCCAGCCCTCGAGCCTGACCCACCAGATGCCCCTGACGACCCCACGACGCCGCCATTCCCTCCGCCTGGCCCTCGGCCTGCTGGCCACCCTCACGCTGAGCCCGGGCTGCAGCGCCGCACCGCCGCCCCTGAGCGCGGCCGACCAGCAGGTGGTGGACGCCAAGGATGCCTGGCGCGCGCGCGACCGCAGCCGCCTGCAGAGCGCGCGCAATGCCCTGCAGCAGGCCAACCATCCGCTGGCGATGTGGGCGGCGTACTGGGAGCTGAACGGCCGCCTGAACGAGGCCTCGCCCGGTGAAGTCGACGCCTTCCTGGCGCGCTGGTCCGGCAGCTACATCGAGGACCGGCTGCGCAACGACTGGCTGCTCGAACTCGGCCGGCGCAAGGACTGGCCGCGGCTGATCCAGGCCTACGCCGCCTACCGCATGCGCGACGACCGCGAGGCCGCCTGCTGGTGGCAGCAGGCGCGGCTGCGCCAGGGAGAGAAGGTGGCGGCCGAAGCCATCGACACCTGGGAGGAGCAGCGCGAGACGGACACCGGCTGCCAGTCCCTGGCCCAGGCGCTGCGCGAGGCCAACCAGTTGCCGGACCGCGCAGTCTGGCGCCGCCTGCGCGAAGCCGCCGAGACCGGACGCGGCAAGCTGGCCCTGCAGTACGCCGGCCTGCTCGGCAATGAGGTGGCCCGGCAGGTCGACGAGGCTTTCGACAACCCGGGCAGGCTGCTGAAGAAGCGCCAGACGGCAGCCGGCGCGGCGGCCACGGGGGTGATCGCGGTCGCGCTGGTCCGCATGGCTGTCAGCGACTCCGACGCCGCCGCCCGCCTGATGAACGAGCGCTGGGAGCGCCGCCTGCCCGCGGAGACCGCCGGCTGGGCCTGGGCCGGCATTGCCCGCCAGGCCGCGCTGCGCCTGGATCCCCAGGCGCCCGGCTATTACGAGCGCGCCTGGACCCGCCTGAACGAACAGGCCCATCCTGCCCAGACCGACGAGCTGGAGCATTTCGACAATCCGGCCGACCGGGCGGTGGAGCTGCGGCGCCGCGGGGCCCCTTGGTCCGACGAGACCCTGGCCTGGCAGGCGCGCGCCGCCTT
The DNA here is from genome assembly GCA_004322345.1 of Aquabacterium sp. Taxonomy (GTDB): domain Bacteria; phylum Pseudomonadota; class Gammaproteobacteria; order Burkholderiales; family Burkholderiaceae_C; genus Aquabacterium. The sequence continues at coordinate 9,430 of SCTQ01000266.1, forward strand.
GCGCGCCGCCACCGACCAGAGTGCGGCCGTGCAGACGCGCGAGCATCGCTGGCGCCAGGTCCTGCAGGCCCTGGAGACCATGAGCCCTGCCGCCCAGGCTGATCCGACGTGGATCTACTGGAGGGCGCGTACGCTGCTGGCGTTGCCGGCGGAAGCCGCGTCACCGGCGGACCTGGCCGCGCCCGGCGTCCCCGCGCTGGCGGCGGTGGCGCCTGCCGCACCCGCCTCCCCTGCCGCATCGGTGGCCAACGACGTCGCGGCCGCATCGGCCGCCTCCCAGCCCGCCTCGGACCTCGCACGGGCTGCCACACGAACCCGCCCCAGCACCCATCAGCTGGCCCAGCGCATGCTCGCCGGCATCGCAGGCCCGCAGAGTTTCTACGCCCAGCTCGCCGCCGAGGAGATCGCCCAGCCTGTGGCCCTCCCACCCTTGCCCGCCCCGGTGACCGCGCAGGAGCGTAGCGAGATCCGCAGCCAGCCCGGCCTCAGCCGGGCCGTGCAGTTGATGGGGCTGGGCCTGCGTGGCGAGGGCGTGCGGGAGTGGAACTACACGGTGGCCCAGGGCCGCTCCGACAGCCTGGGCGAACGCCAACTGCTGGCAGCCGCCCAGTGGGCCTGCGAGATGGAGATCTGGGATCGCTGCATCCACACCAGCGAACGCATCAAGCAAGGCGGAACGCCGGCCCATCGCTACCCGACGCCCTTCCGCCGCGAGGTGCTGGACGCCGCACGCGCCGCGCGCATCGATCCGGCCTATGTCTACGGGCTGATCCGCCAGGAGTCGCGCTTCATCATCCAGGCCCGCTCGGGCGTAGGCGCCTCCGGCCTGATGCAACTGATGCCGGCCACGGCCCAGTGGACGGCACGCAAGCTGGGCATCAGCCATGACCCGGCCGACCTCCACGACCCGGCGGCCAACATCAAGCTGGGGGTCACCTACCTGAAGCTGGCGCTGGACAACTTCGGCGGCTCGCAAGCCCTCGCCGCGGCCGCCTACAACGCCGGCCCGGGCCGCCCGCGCCGCTGGCGCGACGGCGCCACGGTCGACGCTGCGGCCTGGGTGGAAGGCATCCCGTTCAGCGAAACGCGCGACTACGTCAAGAAGGTGCTGGCCAACTCGAACAGCTACGCCGCGCTGCTGGGGCGCCCGGGCACGCTGCGCAGCCGCCTGGGCAGCCTCATCGGCCCGCGCACGCCGGACGGCACGACGCCGAACCCCGATCTGCCCTGATCCGGAAGCCGGAAAGCACGAAGCCCGTCCGAGGACGGGCTTCGCTTCTTCTGCAGCAGGTACCTGCGCCAGCGACGGATCAGGCCGCTGCCAACAGCATCGCCGTGTCGAAGGCGCTGCTCATCGGCGGCAGGTTCATGCTCAGAGTGGGCGTCGCGTTCTTGGCGGTCTTGACCGGCTTGATCGCTTCGCTGGGGGCCGTCTCAGCCCGCTCCCATTGCCCGATTTCCTGGGAGCGGGCTACCGAAAAGAATAGAAGCATCTGAACGGTATCTTCCGGTCGCCCCAGTAGTCGGCGGCATCGCGGAAGACGTCCAGAAGCTGCTCGCGGGCCTCGCGATCGAAGCGCGGGGTGTCGGGCAACTGGTCCAGCACGACGATGAAGCCGCGCTGCTGGCCGGCCTTGTGGACCAGGTCGGTCATCGAGTCGTAGAGCGCGTCCAGGTTCTTGCCGAAATGGGACGGCAGCAGGAAGTCGCGCGCAATCACGTCCAGCACGTCCTGCTTCGACTCGACCTCGAAGAGGCTGGTGTAGAGGAAGTGCTGGCCGGCATCCTGCGCGGCCTGCTGCAGGTCCTCGACGCGGAAGGCGCGGATGGCCTGAACGATGTTGGGTCGAACGGTGTGCAGCATCATCAGGCTTCCCTGCGACGAAGACTGGGGCTGCGTAAGCACTGAGTCCATCGATGGGGCCTCAAAGGTCTCGTCACTCATGGCCTGCGTGTGAGTCCGCGATTCGGCGAAAGTTCGCATAGTGGTCGTCGGTGTAGTAACAGGCTTCGGGCCGGGTTGGCGGGACACCCCCGCAGACGATGCGCCGAGCACCCCGATCACGACTGCCCGGCGTGATCACGGTGTACTCGCGCCAATAGCCGCGTGCGTGCCTGGGCAGTTGCCGCTCGCGATTGGAGAAGACCGAACCGTCCTTGGAGTACGGAAACGGACCACCCTTGAAGATCAACCTGTGAGTGGCCTGCGCTTGGGCGGGCAACTCGGCCAGATGGACTTCGCGAGACTGGGCGACTGACTGGGCCGCCGCTGCTGCGCGGCCGGCTTGCGACGTGCCGAATGCATCCCTGGCCTGCACGCCCGCCGACGACACGAGGACCGCGATGGCCGCTGCCCTCGCCAGCCAGGCTGCCGATGCACGCCCCAGGCCTTGGGTCGATTGGCGCATCGTGCTTGGCACCTCGGATAACCCGTCTTGTCGTGGAGGAAGTCAGAACGCTCGCGCGGTCGAAAGTCAGGCGCGCAACCTGCGCAGGCCAAACAGAACTTCCGCCCGACCTACCGGCTACAGCGTCATCGAAAGTGGTGCTGCAACTGGGGAGGGTCATTCCCGGAATTCAACATTCCAGGGACTCTTCATCCCGAAATTGCAAACAGTCAACCTCGAATCCCGAAACCGCGATGGTACTGAAACGGGCCAAAAAGCTCAAGACTCTGCCACAAAAACGGGCAGAAACCCGGAGGGGTTCACGCGGGCCATAGGGCAGGCGAGACGCACTTCCGGGCAATAGCGCACGCTTTCCTGAACGCGAAAAGACCGTAGCCGAAGGCCGGGCACGGAGTCGCTGCAATGCAGCAACGCCCGGCCGGCGCGCAGGCTCAGCGCAAAGCGTTGGCGTCCGCGACGGTCATCGCGGTCATGTTGACGATGCGTCGCACGGTGGCCGATGCCGTGAGGATGTGGACCGGCTTGGCCGCACCCAGCAGCACGGGGCCGATGGCGATGCCGCCGCCCGCTGCGGTCTTCAGCAGGTTGTAGGCGATGTTGGCGGCGTCGATGTTGGGCATCACCAGCAGGTTGGCCTCGCCCGACAGGGCGCTGTGCGGCATCAGCTTGGCGCGGTAGCCGGCATCCAGCGCGGTGTCGCCGTGCATCTCGCCGTCGACCTCCAGCCAGGGGGCGCGCTCGCGGATCAGCGTCAGCGCGTCGCGCATCTTGACGGCCGAGGGATGGTTGCTGGAGCCGAAGTTGGAGTGCGACAGCAGCGCCGCCTTCGGCGGCTGGCCGAAGCGCAGCATCTCCTCGGCGGCCAGCACCGTGATCTCGGCCAGCTGTTCGGCCGTCGGGTCGTAGTTGATGTGGGTGTCGATGATGTTGACCATGCGCCCGGGCAGCAGCAGGCCGTTCATGCAGCCGTAGGTGGCCACGCCGCTGCGGCGGCCGATCACCTGGTCGATGTAGTGCAGGTGCATGGCCGTGTTGCCCCAGGTACCGCAGATCAGGCCGTCGACCTCGCCCTTGTGCAGCAGCATGGAGCCGATCAGCGTGAGCCGGCGACGCATCTCGATCTTCGCCATCTGCGGCGTGACCCCCTTGCGCTCCGTCATGCGGTGGTAGGTCTGCCAATAGTCGCGATAGCGGTCGTCGTAGTCGGTGTTGACGACGTCGTAGTCGCGCCCGGCCTGCAGGCGCAGGCCGAAGCGCTCCACGCGCTGGGCGATGACGTTGGCGCGGCCGATCAACGTCGGGCGGGCGAGGTTCTCGTCCACCACCACCTGCACCGCACGCAGCACACGCTCGTCTTCGCCCTCGGAGTACGCAACACGCTTGCACTTGGCCCGCTTGGCCAGCGTGAACAACGGGCGCATCGTGTTGCCCGATGCATAGACGAAGCTCTGCAGCTTGTCGCGGTAGGCCTCCAGGTCCTGGATGGGCCGCGTGGCGACGCCGGATTCCACCGCGGCCTGCGCCACGGCCGGCGCGATCTTGATCATCAGCCGCGGATCGAAGGGCTTGGGGATCAGGTACTCGGGGCCGAAGCTCAGCGAAACGCCGGAATAGGCCGCCGTCACCACCTCGCTCTGCTCGGCCTGGGCCAGCTCGGCGATGGCGTGCACCGCGGCGATCTCCATCTCGTCGGTGATCGTCGTCGCGCCGCTGTCCAGCGCGCCGCGGAAGATGTAGGGGAAGCACAGGACGTTGTTGACCTGGTTCGGGTAGTCGGTGCGCCCCGTCGCCATGATCACGTCGTCGCGCACGGCCCTGACCTCCTCCGGCAAGATCTCCGGCGTCGGGTTGGCCAGCGCGAAGACCAGCGGCCTGGCGGCCATCTTGCGCACCATGTCCTGCTTGAGCACGCCGCCGGCCGACAGGCCGAGGAAGACGTCCGCGTCGGAGATCACCTCACCCAGGCTGCGGGCGCTGGTCTTCTGCGCGAACAGCGCCTTGTCCGGGTCCATCAGCTCCGTGCGGCCCTCGTAGACCACGCCGGCCAGGTCGGTCACCCAGATGTTCTCGCGCGGCATGCCCAGCTTGACCAGCAGGTTCAGGCAGGCCAGCGCCGCGGCGCCCGCGCCCGAGGCCACAAGCTTGACCCTGGTGATGTCCTTGCCCACCACCTTCAGCCCGTTGAGCATGGCCGCACCGACGACGATGGCCGTGCCGTGCTGGTCGTCGTGGAAGACGGGGATCTTCATCCGCTCGCGCAGCTTGCGCTCGACGTAGAAGCAGTCCGGCGCCTTGATGTCCTCGAGGTTGATGCCGCCGAAGGTGGGCTCCAGCGCGGCGATGATGTCCACCAGCTTGTCGAGATCCTTCTTCTCGTTGATCTCGATGTCGAAGACGTCGATGTCGGCGAATTTCTTGAAGAGGACGGCCTTGCCCTCCATCACCGGCTTGGCCGCCAGCGGGCCGATGTCGCCCAGGCCCAGAACCGCAGTGCCGTTGGAGATCACTGCCACGAGGTTGCCGCGGCTCGTGTATCGGAATGCGTTGGCCGGATCCTCGACGATCTCCTCGCAGGCCGCGGCCACGCCGGGGGAATAGGCCAGGGCCAGGTCATGCTGGTTGCTCAGCTGCTTGGTCGCGGCGATCGCGATCTTTCCAGGCGTGGGCAGCTCGTGGTACTCCAGGGCAGCCTTGCGCAGTTGGACGCGCTTTTCTTCCGAGGTGGTCATCGATGGTCCGTTCAGACAGGTCGCACGGCGTGCATGAATAAACCCGGCATTGTAGGAAGGCCGCTCCCGGCCCCGCGCCAGCAACCAATCGAAACGATTGGCCGCACATAGGCCGTCCTGCGCCCCCTGAACCCAGGGGTGTCCCTAGGGAGCCCACCCCCCTTGCCTTGCTTTTGAGCAGCGCTGTCGGCACATTCGAGTCTCTTTTGCCCGATCTGTGACTTCGTTCACATCTGGCGTCGGCTGATGCCGCCGGGCGCTTTCCGCGACGAACAACTTGAAAAGAGAGGCCCCCATGAACAAGACCCCGCTACTGAGCCGCATCGCCCTGGCGGGCGCGCTCACGGTTGCCGCCGCTGCCGCGCACGCCACGCCGGTCGGCCTGTCGATCCTGGACGCCCCGAACAACAGCGTTTACAGCTTCGGTGCGCTGGAAACCGAATGGTCGACGACCCGCTCGGTGGTTTTCACCGAAGCCGATGGTTCGGTCACCACGGCCTCGTCCTACAAGGGCGGCTCGGCAGCCTCGCCGGTCATCGGCTCCTCCGGTTTCTCCCTGGAACAGGTCAGCCCGATCTCCAAGCCCGGCAGCTTCGCCGGCCTGACGACCATCGCCACCTCCAGCCTGGGCTTCGGCGACGGTGAGGGCGACAGCGCCGTCACCACCGACAAGACCGGCTACGGTGCCGAAGCACGTGTCGCCCTGGGCGGCACCCTGACGGCCGGTCAGTCGGTCACGGCGAGTTCCTCGACGACCATCTACGGCTACCTGCAGACCACGGCGCTGGAG
>SCTQ01000267.1 GCA_004322345.1 Aquabacterium sp.
CGACCCAAAGTCCGAGCACCGCAGGGCACCGCCCGCGAATGCGGGCGGCGAGGACGTCGGGGTGTGTTCTTTGCCTACTTTCTTGCACAAGCAAGAAAGTAGGTCGGCCGCCGGGCCGAACTCCCGGCGCAGGGCAGGGAGTCGAACGGAACCCCTGCAACAGCGCTCGATGCCACGAGCCACGAGCCACGAGCCACGAGCTACGAGCTACGAGCCACGAGCCACGAGCCACGAGCCACGAGCAATGCCCGCCCGCTCATCCACATCGCCAACCCATTGAGCAGATGCCACCCGAAGTGCGTCCCCACCGGCCAGGCCGCGCACAGCGGCTGGTCCACCTGCCGCATCGTCAGGCTCACCGTGAACACGCCCAGCGTGCCCAGCAGCCATTGCTGCACATCCCGATGCCCACGGCTGAGCAGCACGAAGGCCAGCAAGGCGAGCCAGGCCGCGACGTACAGCGTCACGTCCGGCGGCAACCATGCCAGGCGCAACGCGATCAAGCCCAGCGTCGTCAACGCGACGAAGCCGACGAACACCGGCGCCCCCAGCCAGGCGCGCGACCAGGGCAGGGCGCGCACGCGCTGCGCCCACACGGCGGCGAAGCTGGCCATGTACAGCGCGATGAAGCCCGAGTCGAGGAAGGCGCCCCAGCGCGTGGCCACCGTGTGGAAGACGAAGCTGCCGGCGCCGATGGCGGCCATCTCCCAGCCGAGCAGGCGAAGCGCGGGATCCCGCCTCGCGGTGCGCAGGAAGAAGAAGGCGGCGGCGATGAAGGAGAGGTTGGTCAGCGCATTGACCGGCTCGGCCCACAGCCCGGGGCCGAGGCGTTCGCAGTAGATGTCGATGTGCTCGGCCCAGTTCATGCCGGGCCGCTGGAGCGTTGGAGGAGCATCGCGTCCCCGTAGCTGAAGAAGCGGTAGCGCTGCGCGATCGCGTGCGCATACAGCGCGTGCATGCGCTCGAAGCCGCTGAAGGCGCTGACCAGCATCAGCAGCGTGCTCTTGGGCAGGTGGAAGTTGGTCAGCAGCAGGTCGACGACACGGAACTCGAAGCCGGGCGTGATGAAGATGCTGGTCTCGCGCGCGCCGGCGCGCAGCGTGCCGTCCACCGCGGCCGACTCCAGCGCGCGCAGCGTGGTCGTGCCCACGGACAGCACCCGCCCGCCCGCGGCGCGCGTGGCGGCGATGGCGTCCACGGTGGCCTGGGGCACCTCGAACCACTCGCTGTGCATCTTGTGCTCGGACAGGTCCTCCACCCGCACCGGCTGGAAGGTGCCGGCGCCCACATGCAGCGTCACGCCGGCGGTGCCGATGCCGCGCTCGCGCAGCCCGGCCAGCACGGCTTCGTCGAAGTGCAGCGCGGCGGTGGGGGCGGCCACGGCGCCCGGGGCGCGGGCGAAGACGGTCTGGTAGCGCCGCGCGTCGTCCTCTTCGTCGGCATGCGTGATGTAGGGCGGCAGCGGCACGTGGCCGCAGCGCTCCAGCAGCGCAAAGGCGTCGCGCGGGAAACGCAGGTGGAAGAGGCCGCCGTCGGGGCCGTCGCGGCCCAGGACCTCGGCGTCGAAGCCATCGGGGCCGGCGGCACCGTCGCGGCCGTGGAAGCGCACCACCTGGCCGGCCTTGGGCGACTTGCTGGCGCGCAGGTGGGCCCAGACCTCGCGGCTGTCGCCCTCGGGGCCGGGCAGCACGCGCTCGACCAAAGCCTCCACCGCCCCGCCGCTGGCCTTGGCGCCGTACAGGCGGGCGCGGATCACGCGGGTGTCGTTGAAGACCAGCAGGTCGCCGGAGTGCAGCAGCCCGGGCAGGTCGCGGAAAGCGCGGTCCACGGGCGGGTCGCTGCGGCCGTCGAGCAGCCGCGAGCCGCTGCGTTCAGCGGCAGGATGCTGGGCGATCAGCTCGGGCGGCAGCTCGAAGTCGAAATCCTGGAGGGTGTAGCGGCGCGGCATGCGGCGGCGCGGGCGTGGCCCGCGGGGATCCTGTTGGCGAGCCGCGGATTCTCGCGCGGCCGGGATCAGGGCGAGGGCTGGGCCTGGGGCGCGCCGGGCGCGGCGCGGTGCACGATCAGCCCCAGCTTGCGCCGGATGCGCGAGAGCTGGGTCGGCGTGACGCCGATGTGGCTTGCGATGTGCGACAGCGGGATCTGGTCGGCCCAGTCGGAATGCTGGGTGATGAAGCGCTGGTAGCGCTCGGTGCCCGACAAGGTCAGGAAGGCGACCTCGCGCCAGTGCTTGAAGGCGATGTGGCGCGACAGGATGGCGGTGTGCGCCAGCGCCATGTGCAGGTCGCTCTCGAACAGCCGGCGGTAGGCGTCCATGCGCGTGACCCAGACCACGGCGTCCGAGCTGGCCTGCAGGCTGACCGAGGAGGGCTGGCCCTGCTCGAAGCCGGTGAGGAACCACATGCCCGGGCGGAAGAACAGCTTGGTGTATTCCTGGCCCTTGTCGTCCTGGTAGTACAGGCGCACCAGGCCCTGGTCCAGCCAGCCCACCAGGTGCTCGCTCTGGCCGTTGGCGATCAAGGTCTGCCCGCGCTTGAGCCGGCGCGGCACCAGCAGGGCGCCCAGGGCGTCCAGCGTGGCCGGTGGCGGCGGATAGCTCGGCCCGAAGCTCTTGCCCAGGCGCTCGCGCGGCAGCTGGAAGAGGCCGGGGTGTTCGGACAGCGGATGGAATGACATGCGCGCAGGCTGCCCAAATAGCAACAGGCCTTCAATCGGGTTAGAACGTGGCGACCCCCCAAACGAATGGACAGCGGCCGTGGGCAGAATCCGCCCCATGCACGCAGCCGGGAAGGCCACCTCAGAAACCCCTAGCGAATCCGCACCCCCGGACCGAGGTCCGCCCGTGGACGCTCCTGGCAAACCCGCGCGCCCGGCGCCCGCCAGCGGCCCGGCGCGGGCCATGCACCGGCTGGGCCTCGTGCGCGATATCGACCTTGCCCTGCACCTGCCCCTGCGCTACGAGGACGAGACCCGGCTGTCGCGCCTGTCCCGCCTGCGCGACGGCGAGGCGGCCCTGGTCGAGGGCGTGGTCCAGGACAGCCGCGTCGAGTCCCGTGGCCGCCGCCAGCTGCTGGTGCGCCTGCAGGAGGATCCAGACGGCGGCGACCGCGGCGGCGAGCTGACCCTGCGCTTCCTGAACTTCCATAGCGGCCAGCAGCGCCAGATGGCACCCGGCACGCGGCTGCGCGTGCGCGGCGAGCTGCGCGGCGGCTTCCTGGGCCGCGAGATGGTCCACCCCGTGGTGCGCGCGGTGGCCGAGGGCGAGCCGCTGTCGGCCAGCCTGACGCCGGTCTACCCCACCAGCGCCGGCCTGCCCCAGGCCTACCTGCGCAAGGCCGTGGCCTCGGGCCTGCACCGTGCCGTGCTGGCCGAGGTGCTGCCGCCCGAGGCCATCCCGCCGGGCCTGCCGCCGCTGAAGGAAGCGCTGCGCTTCCTGCACCACCCGCCGCCCGGCACCGACCTGGAGGCCCTGCACGAGCGCCACCATCCCGCCTGGCAGCGGCTGAAGTACGACGAGCTGCTGGCCCAGCAGATCTCCCAGCAGCAGGCCCGGGTCGAGCGGGGACGGCTGACCGCGCCGGCCCTGCGCGTGGCCGCCGGCGGCCTGTACGAGGCCCTGCTGGGCGTGCTGCCCTTCGCGCTGACGGGCGCCCAGCAGCGCGTGGTCGAGGAGATCGCGGCCGACCTGGCCGGCGAGGGCTTGGACACGACCCGCCCGATGCACCGCCTGCTGCAGGGTGATGTCGGCGCCGGCAAGACCGTGGTCGCCGCCCTGGCCGCGGCCGTGGCCATCGACGCCGGCTGGCAGTGCGCGCTGATGGCGCCCACGGAGATCCTGGCCGAACAGCACTTCCGCAAGCTCGTGGGCTGGCTGCTGCCGCTGCTGGAGGCGCGCGGTCGCACGGTGGCCTGGCTCACCGGCAGCCGCAAGGGCAAGGCACGCGCGCAGATGGTCGAGCGCGTGGCCTCGGGCGAGGCCGCCCTGGTGGTCGGCACCCACGCGGTGATCCAGGACGACGTGCACTATGCGCGCCTGGGCCTGGCCATCGTCGACGAGCAGCATCGTTTCGGCGTGCACCAGCGCCTGGCCCTGCGGCGCAAGCTGGCTGGCGGGCTGGAGCCCCACCTGCTGATGATGAGCGCCACGCCCATTCCGCGCACGCTGGCCATGAGCTACTACGCCGACCTGGACGTCAGCACCATCGACGAGCTGCCGCCCGGGCGCACGCCCATCGTGACCAAGGTCTTCGTCGACGGCCGGCGCGAGGAGATCGTCGCCCGCATCCGCGACGAGGCCGCAGGCGGGCGCCAGGTCTACTGGGTCTGCCCGCTGATCGAGGAGGCCGAGGAGCCGCCCGAGGGCCGGGAGCCTGCGACGGCCGCCCTGGCGCGCGAGCAGCCCGCGCTGCGCAACGTCATCGAGACCCACGCCATGCTGGAGCAGGCCCTCCCCGGCCTGGCCGTCGGCCTGGTCCACGGCCGCCTGAAGGCCGCCGACAAGGCCGCGGTGATGGCCCGCTTCTCCGCCGGCGAGCTGGCGGTGCTGGTGGCCACCACGGTGATCGAGGTCGGCGTGGACGTGCCCAACGCCAGCCTGATGGTGATCGAGCATGCCGAGCGCTTCGGCCTGAGCCAGCTGCACCAGCTGCGCGGCCGCGTGGGCCGCGGCAGCCAGGCCAGCGCCTGCGTGCTGCTCTACAGCCCGCCGCTGTCGGACTCGGGCAAGCAGCGGCTGAAGGCCATGGTGGAGACCACCGACGGCTTCGAGATCGCCCGCCGCGACCTGGAGATCCGTGGCCCCGGCGAGTTCATGGGCGAGCGCCAGTCGGGCGACGCCATGCTGCGCTTCGCCGACCTGCAGGAAGACGAGGCCCTGCTGCGCGCTGCGCGCCAGGCCGCCGCCGCGCTGTTGCGCGACCATCCCGAGGCCGCGGCCCGGCACGTCTCCCGCTGGCTGGGCACCAAGGCCGAGCTGCTGAAAGCCTGAAGGGCCCATCCAACAGCCTCCTGGCGAACTTTCACCAACGCCCCCAGAATCAAAGCATGACGCTTACCGAACTGCGCTACATCGTCGCCGTCGCACGCGAGAAACACTTCGGCCACGCCGCCGAGGCCTGCTTCGTGTCCCAGCCCACGCTGTCGGTGGCGGTGAAGAAGCTGGAAGACGAGCTGGACGTCAAGATCTTCGAGCGCGGCAGCAGCGAGATCACGCTGACGCCGCTGGGCGAGGACATCGTGCGCCAGGCCCAGGCCGTGCTGGAGCAGGCCGCGTCCATCAAGGAGATCGCCAAGCGCGGCAAGGACCCGCTGTCCGGCCCGTTGCGCCTGGGCGTCATCTACACCATCGGCCCCTACCTGCTGCCCGACCTGGTGAAGAACGCCATCGAGCGCGTGCCCCAGATGCCGTTGATCCTGCAGGAGAACTTCACCGTCAAGCTGCTGGACATGCTGCGTACCGGCGAACTGGACTGCGCCGTCATGGCCGAGCCCTTCCCCGACACCGGCCTGGCCCTGGCGCCGCTGTACGAGGAACCCTTCGTGGTCGCCGCGCCGCTCAACCATCCGCTGGCCGAACGCAAGAGCCTGTCGGCCGAGGAGCTGAAGAACGAGACCATGCTGCTGCTGGGCACCGGGCACTGCTTCCGCGACCACGTGCTGGAGGTCTGCCCCGAGTTCGCCCGCTTCGCCAGCGGCGCCGAGGGCATACGCAAGAGCTTCGAGGGCTCGTCGCTGGAGACCATCAAGTACATGGTGGCCTCGGGCATGGGCGTGACCGTCGTGCCCCAGCTGTCGGTGCCGAAGGAGCCCCAGGCCCACATCGCCTACGTTCCCTTCAGCGACCCGGTGCCCACCCGCCGCGTCGTGCTGGCGTGGCGGCGCAGCTTCACGCGCTACGAGGCCATCGCGGCCCTGCGCAACGCGATCTACGCCTGCGAGCTGCCGGGGGTGCAGCGGCTGACGGCCTGAGGCCGTCCTATCGCGGCGATTGGGGCCGGCGCCTATCGCCGGGCTGAGGCTTGCCGATTGGACCGCCGCCGGCGGGGCGGCGAAGCTCGGGCTCCGTTCCAAGAGGAGTCCTTTTCCCATGAGCCAGCAGCCCCGCGCATCCGAACTCGCCACCGACGAGCCCGTCACCACCGCGTCCGGCATCCCGGTCGCCGACAACCAGAACTCCCTTACCGCCGGTGCACGCGGCCCGGTGCTGCTGCAGGACTTCCACCTGATCGAGAAGCTGCAGCACTTCAACCGCGAGCGCATCCCCGAGCGCGTCGTGCACGCCAAGGGCTCCGGCGCCTACGGCAGCTTCACCGTCACCCACGACATCACGCAGCACACCAAGGCGAAGCTGTTCTCCGCCATCGGCAAGCAGACCGAGACCTTCGTGCGCTTCTCCACCGTCGGCGGCGAGCGCGGCTCGGCCGACACCGAGCGCGACCCGCGCGGCTTCGCGCTGCGCTTCTACACGGAGGAGGGCAACTGGGACCTCGTCGGCAACAACACGCCGATGTTCTTCATCAAGGACCCGATCAAGTTCCCCGATTTCGTCCACACGCAGAAGCGCGACCCGCAGACCAACCTGAAGTCGCCGACCATGATGTTCGACTTCTGGTCCAAGGCACCGGAGTCGCTGCACCAGGTGACCATGCTGTTCTCCGACCGCGGCACGCCCGACGGCTACCGGCACATGGACGGCTTCGGCAGCCATACCTACAGCCTGGTCAACTCGGCCGGCGAACGCGTCTGGGTGAAGTGGCACCTGAAGACGCAGCAGGGGATCAGGAACCTGAGCGCGGCCGAGGCCCGGCGCCTGGCCGGCGCCGACCCGGACCATGCCCAGCGTGATCTCTTCGAGGCCATCGAGCGCGGCCAGTACCCGAAGTGGAACGTCTACATCCAGGTGATGCGCGACGACGAGCGCTCGGCCTGGGAACGGCGCACCGGCTGGAACGCCTTCGACCTGACCAAGGTCTGGCCGCACAAGGACTTCCCGCGCATCCCCGTCGGCGTGCTGGAGCTCAACCGCAACCCGGCCAACTACCACGCCGAGGTCGAGCAGGCCGCGCTGTCGCCGGCCAACGTCGTGCCCGGCCTGGGCTACAGCCCGGACAAGATGCTGCAGGGCCGGCTCTTCGCCTACCACGACGCCCAGCTCTACCGCGTGGGCACCAACCACCAGCACCTGCCGGTGAACCGGCCGCGCTGTCCCTTCCACAACCAGCAGCGCGACGGGGCCATGGCCATCGACAACGGCGGTGCTGCGCCCAACTACGCCAACGTACAGGCCGCGGGGAGCCGGCCGCAGGGATTCGGCCATGGTGATCCGGGCTGGGCCGTCGAGGGCGTGGCCGCACGGTACGACGGCCGAGGCCAGGAGGACGACTACACCCAGGCGGGCAACCTCTTCCGCCTGCTGACGGCGCAGGAGCGGCAGAACCTGTTCGACAACCTCGCCGACCCGCTGAGCCAGGTGCCGCGCGAGATCCAGGAGCGCCAGCTGGGCCACTTCGACAGGGCCGATCCCGCCTATGGCGCGGGCGTGCGCGCCGCGCTGGCGGCAAGGGCGAGGGTCTGAATCCGTCGAAGCCCGAGGCCCGTCCTCGTGTTTGGCACGCGGGCGGGCCTGCAGGCCATTGCGGGGGTTACAGTCCGCGAGGCAACACCTTTCAGCTAGGAGCGACAACACCATGGCCAAGAGCAGCAGCAAGACCGCCAAGAGCAAGAGCAGCGTCCCGCCGGTTTCCATCGGCATCTCCGACAAGGACCGCGCGGCCATCGCCAAGGGCCTGAACGCCCTGCTGGCGGACACCTTCACGCTCTATCTGACGACCCACAACTTCCACTGGAACGTCACCGGTCCGATGTTCAACACCCTGCACGTGATGTTCATGGGGCAGTACACCGAGCTGTGGAACGCGGTCGACCCGATCGCCGAGCGCATCCGCGCGCTGGGCCATGCGGCCAGCGGTTCCTTCGCCGACTACCGCAAGCTGTCCAGCCTGCCCGACGCGCCCGGCGCGCCCGCGCCCAAGGCGCTGGACATGGTGCGCATCCTGGTCGAGGGCCACGAGGCCGTCGCGCGCACCGCGCGCAGCCTGTTCCCGCTGGCCGACAAGGCCAACGACGAGCCCACCTCCGACCTGCTGACCCAGCGCCTGGACATCCACGAGAAGACCGCGTGGATGCTGCGTTCGCTGCTGGAGGCCTGAGAACCTGCTGCTTCCCTAGGGACTGCCAACGGGCGGCAAGCTGACTACAGTGCGCCGCAGCGGGCCGATCCCCGGCCCGGCGGTTCCTGGGAGCGCAGCATGTCCGACCTTTCCCGTTCCGGTTTCCTCCGCCCGGCCCGATCGCTGCTCTGCGCGGCGGGCGTCCTGGCGGCCTGGCCGGCGCATGCCGTCTTCATCGGCAACGCCCAGGGCGGCACCGACTTCCCCCAAGGTGCGATCTCCTTCGCCGATGCGGTGGCCGCCTTCGCGCCGGCGATCAAGAGCGGGGAGCCCGCGGCCGCCTTCCTCGGCTCCGCCAACGCGCTGGGCCTGCCGGACTACACCACCACCTCCTGCCCCAGTGCCGCCAACTGCGACTACGTGAGCCTGGGCGACGGCGGCAGCATCACGCTGCGGTTCGTCGACAACCGCCTGACCGGCAGCGGCAGCACGGCCAAGGACCTGTGGATCTTCGAGGTCGGCCCCGACATCGAGGACACCTTCGTCGAGGTCAGCAAGGACGGCTCCACCTGGTTCGCCGTGGGCAAGGTCTTCGGCAGCACGGCCGGCATCGACCTGGACGCCTACGGCTTCGGCACCGCCGACCAGTTCGCCTACGTGCGCCTGACCGACGACGGCGCCGAAGGCGGGCAGAGCGGTGCCACCGTCGGTGCCGACATCGACGCCGTGGGTGCCATCAGCACGGTGGCCGCCGTCGTGCCCGAGCCCGGCGCCTGGATGCTGATGGCCGGCGGCCTGGCCGTGCTGGCCTGGGCGCGCCGCCGCAGCTGACCTCTACAGTTCGTCTTCCGTCGCGCACTCCGCGTCGCGCGGATTGATGCTGCAGCGGATCTTCTTGAGGATGCGCAGCCCGCGCTTGTTGTACAGGCCCTGGGCTGCCATCTCGATGCGCGCCTCGCGCAGCATCAGCGAGTAGCGCACCGAGTTCTCCGGCGTCAGCTCCATCCAGGTTGCCGCGGGAATCGAGCGTTCGGCGTTGTAGATCAGCGTCTGCGTGCCCTCGAAGTGCGGCAGCCAATATTCGCGCGACTTCTGGCCGTAGCCGGCGGGGAAGCGGTCGCGGCGCAGCACCACCTGGTAGGTCAGCGTCAGCAGCGGGAAGCGCGTGACCCCGCCATTGCGACCCACGCCCTTTTGCAGGTCCATCGGGCCCCAGGCCACCGCGGGCGCACCCACCATGTCCACCGCACCGCCGATGAACTTGGAGGCGAAGTTCTCGATGGCCGCCGGAACTGGCCTGGCGCCGATGCGGCGGATCATCTCGGCTTGGGCAGGGTCGTAGTCGAAGGCCGCGATGCGCTTGCCGGCCAGGGCCTCGATGGTGTCCAGGCGCCGGTCGTTGACCATCGGGTAGGCGGCGCCTGCCACCAGCATGCCGCCGAACTCGTAGTCGCCGTTGTTCACCAGCTTGGCCGCCGCCGGCGAGGCGAAGGCCTGGGAGGCGCGGTTGACCACCTCGTAGCTGGCCGGCATGTCGATGCGGCCGTCGCGCAGGATGGTGGTCGCGCCCAGCGCGTCGATGGCACCGGGCACCGGCACGAACTGTCGCGTGCGGAAGGCCGTGGCCATCAGCACGTCGCAGCGGCCGGCGCGGAACTCCTCGGTAGCCGCGCGTTCGTCGGTGTAGGCACGCAGCAGGATGTTGCCGCCGTAGCGCTGCATCTGCAGCGCGTAGTCCTTGGCGATGTTGTAGAAGATCCCGGCGGTGCCCACCATGTCGTAGACGCAGGCCTTCTGGATGGCCTGGGCGTGGACGAGCGGGGCAGCAAGGGGCAGGCAGGCGGCCAGGGCGAGCCGCAGGGCGAGGGGTGGGGGCATGGCAGTCGGCGCGCGCGCGCGGGCAGTCGGTGGGCGGACACGCGCGCTCCTGCGGAAAGCGGCGTGCGGCGGGCCTTCGGTACTGCTTCGAGGCCGGGCGGATAGAGTGCCTGCTGCGGGCCGGCGGTCGGCCCTGCATGCAAGGGGGGACACCACATGCTTTTGGTATCGAGCCGTGTCTCGGGTGACTGGTGTATGCAGACGGGGCAGGGGCACTGACGATGACCGGCCTCTCCTGCCCCTGCGGCTCGACATTGGCATACGAGGCCTGCTGCGGCCGCTGGCACGCCGGCCCGCTGCACCTGCAGGCGCCGACACCGCAGGCCTTGATGAGGTCGCGCTACAGCGCCTTCGTGCGCGACCAGCGCGGCTACCTGCTGGACACCTGGCATCCGTCGACGCGCCCCGCGGCCATCGAGCCGCCCGAGCCCGGCCTGCGCTGGCTGGGCCTGGAGGTGAAGCGCGAGGCCATGACGGGCGAGGACAGCGGCCTCGTCGAGTTCGTCGCCCGCAGCAAGCTCGGTGGCCGCGCGCACCGGCTGCACGAGACCAGCCGCTTCGTGCGCGAAGGTGGGCGGTGGTACTACGTGGACGGGGACACCGGGGATTGAGGGAGGATCCGGCCGGATCCTTCACGCGGCCCGCATAAGATCCTCGACGGCGCCGGCCTGCGAGGCCCTTGCGGAAGGCGATTCGTCGCTTGCCGTGCCGCGGGGCACCCCCGCGGTTCACTGATCACTCAGGCACTTCGTCGCGCGACCTTCAGTGCTCGATCGAGCACGGCTGCTCGCGCCTGACCGGCTCGCTCGCAGCACCGGCGCCACCTTGCCCCCACGAGAAGACGTCAGGGATGCGCAGCTGGACCTACAGGGAATGGATCGCCCGCGGCATTGCCCGCGCGCTGCTGGCCGGTGACGACAGGTCGATGCCCGCCCTGCGCTCGCGTGCTGCCCAGGCGCTGGGCGGCTCGCCGCCCTGGCTGGGCCACTTCCTGGGCCGGCTGAAGTCCATGGACGCGGGCATCTGGGCTCGCACGGATCTCGATGCGCTGACCTGGCGGCTGCTGCGCGGGGAGACCCTGTCGCGCGCCGTCGGCGCGGAGGATCGTCCGCGCATCCGCAGGCTGATGCTCGCCTCGCCGGTGATGCTTCCGCCCCCGATGGGACTGGATGTCCTCGGCCTGCCCGCCTTGCCCACCACCGGCGACCTCGCCGACTGGCTGGGCCTTACCGTCGACCGCCTGGACTGGCTGGCCGGCGAGCAACTGGACTGGCGGGAGGACGCGCGCCGCGCGCGGCACTACGTGCTGCATGCCAGCCCCAAGTCCGCCGGCGGCCTGCGCCTGATCGAATCGCCCAAGCCCGAGCTGAAGCGCGCCCAGCGCCGCCTGCTCGCCGGCCTGCTGGATCGGGTGCCGGTGCACGAGGGCTGCCATGGCTTCGTGCGCGGGCGCGGGGTGCGCAGCCACGCGCAGGTGCACGCCGGCCAGGCGCTGGTGCTGCGCTTGGACCTGCAGGACTTCTTCCCCTGCGTGCGCGCCGCCCAGGTGCGCGCCGTCTGGCGCACGCTGGGTTATCCGCGCGAGGTGGCCGAGGTGCTGACCCGCCTGTGCACCACCCGCGCCTGCGCGGCCGACCTGAGGCCGCTGCGCGCGGCCGGCCGCCTCGAATGGACGGCTGCCAAGCGCTACGCCGCGCGCCACCTGCCGCAGGGCGCACCGACCTCGCCGATGCTCGCCAACCTCTGCGCCTTCGACCTGGACCTGCGCCTGGACGGCCTGGCGCAGGCCTTCGGCGGCGAGTACAGCCGCTATGCCGACGATCTGGCCTTCTCCTTCGCCCAGCCGCTGGGCGGACGGCAGGCGGCCTTCCATGCCTGGGTGGCGGCTATCGCCAAGGACGAAGGCTGGTCGTTGCATCCGCAGAAGAGCCGCGCCATGCCCGCCGGCGCGCAGCAGCGCGTGACCGGCCTGGTCGTCAACGAGAAGCCCCGGCCCGCGCGCGTCGACTACGACCGGCTGAAGGCCGTCCTGCACCAGTGCACGCTGCACGGGCCCGCCTCGCAGAACCACGCTCAGGTGGAGGATTTCCGCGCCCATCTGCTGGGCCGCATCGCCTGGATCGCCCAGGGCAGCGAGGCGCGTGCGCGCAAGCTGCAGGCGCTGTTCGAGCGCATCGCCTGGACGGGCTGACTCAGTTGCCCATCAGCCGCACCGGCGTGATCTCCACCGACGATTGCCCGTCGTTGACCCACACGGTGCCGTCCTGCACGGTCACCTGCCACTGCATCCCGCGCTTGGCCAGCGCGGCCAGCGCCTGGCTCTGGTCGGACGGGATCTGCCAGACGTGCAGGTTGTGTGCGCGCGTGAGCTTGGTCGCGATGCCCGACCACCACACGGGCACGCTGCTGGCGAAAGCGTAGACGCTGACCTTCTCGGCGCGGCCGCTGGCTCGGATCAGTCGGCGCTCGTCGGCCGGCTGGCCGATGTCGATCCAGTGGCGGATGGCGCCGGTCAGGTCCTTCTGCCAGAGCTCCGGCTCGTCGGGCTCGGACAGGCCGCGGGTGAACTCCAGCGCGCCGTCCTTGTCGTCCTGGGGCACGTTCAGCGCATAGGCCAGCAGGCGGACCAGCAGGCGCTCCTCGTTCTCCGACGGGTGGCAGGCCAGCGTCAGGTTGTGGTCGCCGTAGACGTTGCGGTCCATGTCGGCGATCTGGAGCTGGGCCTTGTAGATGGTTGCCTTGAGGGCCATGGCGGATGGGCTGGAATCAGGTGGGGCGGCGCCGGGGTCGGCGGAAGGCGCGCCATTTGACCAGAGCCCGCGCCGCCGATAATCCCCGCCCGTGAGTGCTTCCGCCCCCAGCCCCTCCAATCCAGCGCCGGCCGAGCCCGGCCGCCTGGCCCTCTACCTGGACCTGATCCGCTGGAACCGGCCCCAGGGCTGGCTGCTGCTGCTGTGGCCCACGCTGACCGCGCTGTGGCTGGCCGCGGGCGGCTTCCCGGGCTGGCACCTGCTGGCGGTGTTCACGCTGGGCACCATCCTCATGCGCAGCGCCGGCTGCACCATCAACGACGTGGCCGACCGCGACTTCGACCGCCACGTCAAGCGCACCGCGCAGCGGCCCGTCACCAGCGGGCGCGTCTCGGTCAAGGAGGCGCTCGCGCTGGGCGCGGTGCTGGCCCTGCTGTCCTTCGGCCTGGTGCTGACCACCAACGGCCCGGCGATCGCGCTGTCCTTCCCGGCGCTGGCGGTGGCCATCGCCTATCCGTACACCAAGCGCTTCTTCTCGATGCCGCAGGCGGTGCTGGGCGTGGCCTTCAGCTTCGGCATCCCGATGGCTTTCGCGGCCGTCACGCGTTCGGTGCCGGACATCGCGTGGTGGCTGGTGCTCAGCAACCTGCTGTGGGTGCTGGCCTACGACACCGAGTACGCGATGGTCGACCGCGACGACGACCTGTTGATCGGCATGCGCACCTCGGCCATCACCTTCGGCCGCTTCGAAGTCACCGCCGTGGGCGGGTGCTACGCGCTGCACCTGGGCATCCTGGCGGCCGTGGGCCAGCAGCTGGACCTGGGCTGGGGCTGGTGGGCCGGCCTGCTGGCGGCGCTGGGCCAGGCGCTGTGGCACATGCGCCTGATCGCCGGCCGCAGCCGCGAGGGCTGCTTCGCGGCCTTCCGTGCCAACCACTGGGTGGGGTTCAGTGTCTTCGCCGGCCTGGTGCTGGACCGCCTGCTGACGCCGCTGGTCTGACGCCCCGTTGATGGGCATAGCCGCCAGCCCTTCACGTATACAGCGGCAGCGTTGAGCGGCTTTGCTGCGCCGCCTCAAGTGGACAGGGCATCTTTCCGAAACAGGGTGCCAGAACGCACGGGGCAGCAGTCCACCCCGATCTCCCTCTCCTAGTCGATACGGGGTACGGTGTGGATGCCACGACCATCTTCCCTCTGACCGCGACCGGGACCGAGCTGGCGTTCCGGCGCTCACGCAGCGCGTCTCGGTCCTTCTGGCTGGTCCTCACCCGCGCCACGCTCGCTGCGGCGGCGGTGCACATCCTCTTCACCTTGCTGTTCTGGGCCCTGTCGCGCCCGGCGCTGGCCTGGCTCAACCTGGGCAGCGTGGTGCTCTACCTGGTGGCATGCCAGCTGCTGCGCCAGCGCCACAACAGCAAGGCGGTGCTGCTGATCTGGCTGGAGGTGCACGTGCACGTCGCACTCGCGGTGCACGGCCTGGGCTGGGACAGCGGCTTCCACTACTACCTGTTGACCTTCATCCCGATCATCTTCGTCAGCTCGGCGCGGCACGTGGGCGTGAAGGTGATGTCGCTGGTCGTGCTGTGCAGCTTCTACATGCTGCTGGACGCCTACATGCACGACCACATACCGACCCAGCCGGTCGCGCCGCTCGCGCTGGCGGCGGTGCGCTACTTCAACATCGGCACCACCTTCTTGATCCTGGGCTACCTGACCTGGTTCTACCTCCGCCAGGTCAGCGAGGCCGAGCGTCGCCTGCGCCGCATGGCCGCGACGGATTCGCTGACCGGCCTGGCCAACCGCCGCCGCGCGCAGGAGATCGCCCACTACGAGATCGTCAAGCGCCGGCGTGGCCAGGCGCCGCTGGCCTTCGTGCTGGCCGACATCGACCACTTCAAGACCTTCAACGACCGCCACGGCCACGAGACCGGCGACCGCGTGCTGGAGGCCGTGGCCGACGTGCTGCGCGACGCCGTGCGCGAGCAGGACTGCGTGGCGCGCTGGGGCGGCGAGGAGTTCCTCGTGCTGCTGCCCCAGGCCGACCTGGCGATGGCCCAGCGCGTGGCCGAGCGCATGCGCCAGTCCGTCGCGGAGTGCAGCGTGCATGCGGGCGACCAGCGCGTGGCCGTCACCATGACCTTCGGCGTGGCCGTGCACCGCGGTGACGAGGAGATGGAGCGCAGCATTGCGCGGGCGGATGCCGCGCTCTACGTCGGCAAGCGCATGGGCCGCAATTGCGTCATCGGCGAGGCAGCCTGAGCGCCGTGCGCTCAGGCCTTCTTGCCGAATGCGTCGCCGAGTTCGCCGGCGCGCACCTGGGCCAGGCGCATCGCCTCGACGAAATGTGCCTTTACCTGCTGCGCCTCCAGGTGCGCCAGTGCGGCATGGGTCGTGCCGCCCTTGGAGGTGACGCGTTCGCGCAGCACGGCGGGCTCGTCGGGAGACTGCAGCACCAGCGCCGACGCACCGGCGAAGGTGGCCGCCGCGAGCTGGCGCGATTGCGCGGGCGTCAGGCCCATGCGCGTGCCGGCCTCGACCATGGCCTCGATGAAATAGAAGACGTAGGCCGGCCCCGAGCCGGACAGCGCAGTGACCGCGTCGAGGTCGGATTCCTTGCCGACCCACACGGCCTCGCCGGTCGGCGCCACCAGCGCCTCGACGCCGGCACGCGCCGCGGCGTCCACCGCCTGGCCCGCATACAAGCCGGTGATGCCGCGGCCGATCAGCGCCGGCGTGTTGGGCATCGCCCGCACCACGCGCGGCGTGCCGGCGGCGGCGGCGATGTCGGTGCTGCGGATGCCGGCCATCAC
>SCTQ01000268.1 GCA_004322345.1 Aquabacterium sp.
CTTCAGTTCCTTCCTGAAGCGCCTGTGGATCACGGCCACGCCGGACAGCGTCGAGCTGCTGGTGCGCCTGAACCCGCCCTTGGTCTACGGCCTGGTGCTGTCGCTGGGCGCGCCGGACCTGTCGTACGGCACGGCGCTGATCCGCCTGGCCACCTACGACACGCCGCGGCTGAACCCGCCTACGTTGGCGCCCGAGCCGGGCAGCCTGCCGGTGACGACCAATTCGTACACGCAGATGATCGGCTTCGGCGACAGCATGTCCGACACCGGCAACATCTTCACCGTCACCAAATCCATCATCGGCTGGGGCTTCCCGACGGTGCCGGATTCCAAGGGCCGCTTCTGCAACGGCGACGTGGCGCTGGAGGTGATGGCCAACCGGCTCAACCTGCCCTTCGTCAACTATGCCTTCGCCGGAGGGACCAGCGGCGCAGGTGACCTGATACCGCTGTCCGCCTTGCAAAAGGGCGTGCTCTCACAGGTGTCGGACTACCTCTACAACCTGAGCAGGGCCGGCAAGACGGTGGATGCGAAGGCACTGCACGTGATCTGGGTCGGCCCCAACGACTACTACCAGGCCGACAACGTCAACGTGCCGGCCACGGCGACCAAGGCGGCAGCCAACGTCAGCTCGGCCGTCGCCTCGCTGTATGCGAAGGGGGCGCGCAACTTCTTCATCCCGCTGATGCCCGACTTCAGCCTGACACCCTCGGCTACCGCGCACGAGGCGCTGGAGCCCGGCTACAAGAACCTGGCCATCAAGCGCAGCGACGAGTTCGGCACCGCGCTGAAGGCGGCCATCGCGGCGCTGAAGACCAAGTACCCGTCGGCCCGGTTCAACAGCTTCGACACCCTGAGCTTCAGCCGCCAGCAGATCGCGCTGGCCAGGACCCAGGGCATCAACGTCACGGACCAGTGCATGCACGGCGACGTGATGCTGGGCACGACGACCTCGATCTGCCCGCAGCAGGACAAGTACCTCTACTGGGACAGCAACCATCCGACCGCTGCTGCCAACCTGGTGCTGGGCGCCGAGTTCGCCAAGGCCGCCGCGCAGTGATCAACGTCGACAAGCCCTGGCTCAGGCCGGGGCCGATGACCCTGGTGATGGTCGCCGCCTGCGTGGCCGGCGGGCTTTGGCTGGTGCGCGGGGCCTTCACCGAGGCACCTCCCGAGTTGCGGCTGCTGCAGGCGCAGGCGGGCGGCGGATTCCCGCCCGCCGACGGCCGCCAGCTGCCAGCCGTGCCATCCGCGGCACAGCCGCTCGCGCGCCGGACGGGTGATGCGGGCTGCCTGCCCGGCGGCCCCGTGACGCGCGGCAGCTGGGCCCTGCAGCCGGGCGGCGGGCTCAAGCCGGGCGAGGACCTGCGCGAGCGCTTCGAGGGCTACCTGGATCGCGGCGACGGCGCGACCCGGCAGGAGCTGCGCGACTGCCTGCTGCAGTCCGCGCAGCACGACGGCGGCCCGCAGGCCGCGGCCGAGGTGGCCGGCCTTTGGGATCGTTACCTGCAGGTGCGCAACTACAACTGGCAGCACCGCCTGAACCCGAACGATCCGTCCACCTGGGCGGCCGCCTTCGAAGAGCGCGGCCGCGTGCGCCGCGCGCTGCTCGGGCCCGCCTGGGCCGACGCCTTCTACGCGACCGAGGATCGCGTGCTGCGCCAGGTGCTGGGTGCGCCGGCAGGCCCGGCGCCCGGCGTGACCGAGGCCATCGTCGGCAATGGCCTGAACCCGCCGGCCGATCCGGCCGGGCTGCACGCGCGGCGCGTCGCGGTGCTCGGCGAGTTCGCGGCTCGCGAGCTCCAGGCGGCCGATGCGCGCCGCGCGTTGCGGCGGCAGCAGCCGCAGGCCGAGGAGCCGGAGCGCCCCTTCGACCAGGACGGCGACGGCCCGCTCCGCGAGCCGCCACCCGCACCGCCTAGGCGCTGAGCGCGCGCAGCTGGCGGTCGTGCCAGCGCGCCAGCAGCAGCTGCGCGGCCATCGCGCCCAGCCAGGCCATCAGCATGTCCTTCTGCGTGTCCCAGACGTCGCCCTGGGTGGCGAGGAATTCGTCCGCGCCCGAGCCCAGCGCAACGGCCGCGCCCCATTCGGCCAGCTCGTAGAGCGCGCTGACCGCCAGTGCCACCGCGGTGACGATGGTGAAGAGCCAGCCGCCTGCGGCCAGCGGAGTCTTGCGCAACAGGATCTCGCGTGCCGCCATCGCAGGGATGAAGCCCTGGGCCAGGTGCCCGATGCGGTCGTAGTGGTTGCGTGTGAAGCCGAACCACTCCTGCATCCAGAAGCCCAGCGGCGTGCGCGCGTAGGTGTAGTGGCCGCCCACCATCAGGATGACCGCGTGCAGCGCGATCAGCGCATACAGCAGCCGCGTCAGCGGGAAACGTGGCCAGCTCAGCAGCAGTACCGGCACGACGACCAGCACCGGGAACACTTCCAGCAGCCAGGTGCCGCGCTCGTAAGGGCCGATGCCGGACCAGGCCAGCACGGCGAGCACGGCCGCCAGCAGGCCGGCGGCGTAGGCGGCGGGATGGTCGGGCTTCTTCAGTGCGCGCATGCGGCTGTCCTGCGAGTCGGGTATTCGGTCACGAAGATAGCCCAGGGCGGACCCTGAAGCCGCAAGGGTGATCGGTCGATTAGGAACTCGTCCGTCCCGCCGGACGGCTGTTTCGCCCCGGCGCCGTGGACGATTTCCTTTTGGGAGGCAGGCATGCAGAAGATCAGTCAATTGGGCATCGGGGGCAAGCTGTGGCTGGCCGTCGCGGTGCTCATCGTGTCCCTGATGAGCATCATCGGCTTCGCGGCCTGGCGCTCGTCGAAGTTGCAGGGCGAGGCCGAGGCGCAGATGGACATCAGCGCGGCCAAGCTGAAGGCGGCCCAGCAATGGGCGGCGATGTCCGAGGTGGCCGTCACCCGCGCCACCGCTTCGGTCATCAGCATGGATCCGAACGTCGGCGCCTCCTTCAAGGACATCAACGCCAAGGCCATCGCGCGCATCACCGAGCTGAAGAAGGGCATCGAGGCGATGCCGCTGACCGACGCCGACCGCGCCCAGCTGAAGAAGATCGGCGAGCTGCGCGCCGTCGTGCTGGAGGCCGACAAGCGCGCGAAGGCAGCCAAGGCCGCGGGCGACGTGGCCACGGCGATGAAGGAACTCAACACCGCCTTCCTGCCCAACGTGGAGGTCTACGCCCAGGCCCTGCGCGACTTCGCGACCATGCAGGAACAGGCGGCCGCCGACCTGCGCCGCCAGATTGCCGAGAACCGCCGCGGCACCGTGGCGGGCGCGGCCGCGATGATGCTCGCCGTGCTGGCGGCCGCCGTGGTCGGCGCCGCGTGGATGATCCGCTCGATCAAGACCCCGCTGGCCCAGGCCGTGGACGCCGCCACGCGCATCGCCCAGGGCGACCTGTCGGTGCGCATCGAAAGCGACCGTCACGACGAGCTGGGCCACCTGATGAACGCGCTGAAGGTGATGACCGAGTCGCTGGCCGGCCTGGTGGGCGACGTGCGCCGCTCCACCGACAGCATCGCCACCGCCTCGGCCGAGATCGCGACCGGCAACCACGACCTGTCCGCCCGCACCGAGCAGACCGCGTCCAACCTGCAGCAGACGGCCTCCTCGATGGAGCAACTCACCGGCACCGTGCGCCAGAGCGCCGAGGCCGCGATGCAGGCCAACCAGCTGGCCACCTCCGCATCGAGCGCCGCGCAGCGCGGCGGCTCGGTGGTCTCGCAGGTGGTGTCCAACATGGAGGGCATTGCCCAGGCGAGCAAGAAGATCTCCGACATCATCGGCGTGATCGACGGCATCGCCTTCCAGACCAACATCCTGGCGCTGAACGCCGCGGTGGAAGCCGCGCGTGCCGGCGAGCAGGGCCGCGGCTTCGCGGTCGTCGCATCGGAAGTGCGCAACCTGGCCCAGCGCAG
>SCTQ01000269.1 GCA_004322345.1 Aquabacterium sp.
TACTTTTGCCGAGCCGTATCGGGCCGCAGGCTAGGCGCGTGCGCAGGCCCGTACCGGGCGGTACGGGCCTGTGGACGCAACGACGCATGCGGCCCGATACGGCTCGGCCCCAGGGGGTTCAGATCCGGTGGGGCCCTCGGTGCACCTGGGCCACGGGTCCAGACGCCCAGTCTGGACCCGTGGCCCAGGCACCCCGATCATCCCCACCGGGTCCGAACAAAAGTGCAGATCTGCGTGGCGCACCACACTAGTGTGGTGCGCCACGCCAGGGCCTGCCGGCCTCAACGCAGCGCCTGCAGTTCGTGCGGCAGCGCCGTGACGTGCAGGTCGTAGCCGTCCACGCCGGGCGGCGTGGGGACCAGCAGCACGTTGCGGAAAGGCGGGCGGGCGGTCTCGAACCAGCTCGGCGAGCCGCTGCCGAGATCGACGCGGTACATCGGCAGCCGTGCGCAGTTGTTGATCACGATGCCGCTGTCCAGCGCGCGGATCGAGCTCTCGGTCATCAGCGTGTGCACGGTGTGGCGGCGGCGGTGCAGCTCCATCAGGCCGAGCTCGGCCAGCAGGTCCTCGGTGCCCACCCGCTCCAGGCCGTCGCGCAGGCAGCGCGCCAGCGTGCCGATATCGGACTCGGCGATCTCGTGCGCGCCCAGGCGCACCAGCTCGCGCGCCAGCGCGTTGCCGACGTAGCGCCGGCCGATGCCGGAGTCGCGCCGCATGCGCAGGTCGGTCACCAGGCCGAGGTCGCGCGTGCCCGTGCCGCGCATGCCGGCGGACAGCGCGCGCACGGCATGGGCGATGGCCAGGTCGCCGCCCGCGGGCTCTTCTTCGCCACCCTGCCGGCGCGCCTCGTCCTTCCAGGCGGCGATCTGCTGGGCGCTGATGCGCACCACCGCCTTGTCCAGCCGCGCGACGTATTGCCACCAGAAGCGCGCCAGCAGCTGCCAGCGCTCCAGCCAGGCCGTGCGACGCACCAGGCGCGAGCCGCCGTCCGCCTCGCCCTCGAAGTGCGGCTGGCGGGTGCTGAAGCGGATCAGCGCATTGCGGTCCACGTCGGCCGCCGGCACGGGCTGGCCGGCATGGGCGCGCGCCCAGTCCAGCATGAAGGTCCAGAAGGAGGCGCCGTCGCACAGCGAGTGCGTCGCGGTGACCGACAGCAGCGCGCCGCCGTCGGCGAACTGATGCAGCACCACGCTCATCAGCGGATGGTCGCGGTCCACCACCTGCCAGCCGAAGGTGCGCTCGAAGTAGCGGCCCAGCGCGCTGCCCACCGGCCGGCCCTGGCCGAAGGCGGGCATCGCCCCGCGGTGGCGCACCACCTCGAAGGCCACCCCGGCGTCGTTGCAATCGACGAAGACATGCCCGTCGCCGTCGCGGCGCAGGCGGCCGGTGAAGGCCGGATAGGCCTTGAGCACGCGGCCCAGCGAATGCCGCAGCGCGTCGGCGTCCAGCCCCTGCGGAAAGACGAGCAGGCCCGGCGAGGCCGCGTT
>SCTQ01000270.1 GCA_004322345.1 Aquabacterium sp.
TAGGCGTCAATCTCGCATGCTTGTGGCTGTTCATCCGTTCTCCTGACCTGAGCGACTGGTTGTGTGGAAACTCCAGCTTCTCAGACCGGGAACGGGTGAACAACCTCCTGGAACATCACAACTAGCGCAGGCAGGCGGCAGAGGCCGGGCGCCGGCCGCCCCAAGCCGGCCCCGTCCCTCCCGGGGGACCGGTCCACGTAACCGTGGACCGAGGAGCACACATCAATCGCGGAAAAGGTCGAGGATGCCCTTCTTCTCCTCCGGCGTCGCCGGCGGCGGGGCCGGCGGATCTTCCAGGCCCAGCGTGCTCACGCCGGTGGAGCGGGTGTACTCCTCGTAGAACCACTCGCCGCCGACGTGAACCAGCCCTTCGGGCGGCGTCGGCTCCTGCACCGGGACGCCCTTGAGTGCGGTCGCCATGTAGTCGATCCACACCGGCAGGGCCAGGCCGCCGCCGGTTTCCTTGTCGCCCAGCTTGCGTGGCTGGTCGTAGCCGATCCAGACCACGGCCACCAGGCTCTGCGTGTAGCCGGCGAACCAGGCATCCATCGAGTCGTTGGTCGTGCCGGTCTTGCCGTAGAGGTCCGGGCGCTTCAGGGTGGCCTGGGCCTTGGCCGCCGTGCCCGAGCGGGTCACCTCCTGCAGCATGCTGCTCATAACGTAGGCGTTGCGCGCCTCGATGGTGCGCATGCTCTCGTCCAGGGGCTGCGGCCGGGTGGACACCAACTGCAGGCCCTTGGCGTCGGTGACGCGGGTCAGCAGCATCGGGTTGACGCGGTAGCCGCCATTGGCGAAGACGGCATACGCATCCGCCATCTGCATCGGCGTGACCGAGCCCGCGCCCAGGGCCATGGTCAGATAGGCCGGGTGCTTCTCGGTGTCGAAGCCGAAGCGGCCGATCCAGCGCTGGGCGTAGCCGGCGCCCACCGACTGCAGGACGCGGATCGAGATCATGTTCTTGGACTTGGCCAGGCCGCGGCGCAGCGACATCGGGCCTTCGAACTTGCCGTCGTAGTTCTTCGGCTCCCAGGGCTGGCTGCCGGTGGAGCCGGCGTCGAAGAACAGCGGGGCGTCGTTGACGATGGTCGCGGGGGTGAAGCCCTTCTCCAGCGCCGACGAATAGATGAAGGGCTTGAAGCTCGAGCCCGGCTGGCGCCAGGCCTGGGTCACGTGGTTGAACTTGTTCTTCGCAAAGTCGAAGCCGCCGACCATGGCCCTGATCTGGCCGGTGCGCGGATCCATCGCGACGAAGGCGCCCTCGACCTCGGGCAACTGGGTGACGGTCCAGATGCCCTTGGCGTTCTGCACCAGCCGCACCACCGCGCCACGACGGATCTGGGTCTTGGGGTTGGCCTTCTCGGACAGCGCGAAGGCGACCGGCCGCAGCCCCTCGCCGTTGACGGCGATCATCTCGCCGTTCTGCAGCGCCGCCACCACCTCCTTGGGATCGGCCTGGACGACGACAGCGGCCTTCACCTCGTCGTTGTCGGGATGCTCCTCCAGGGCCTCGGCCACGCGGGCGTCCAGCGTCTTCGCATCGGCGGACGCCGGCGGCAGGCTGACGTAGGCCTCGGGTCCGCGGTAGGCCTGGCGGCGCTCGTAGTCGGTGATGCCGCGGCGCAGGGCGCGGTAGGCCACCTCTTGCTCCTTGGATCGGATGGTGGTGTAGACCGCCAGGCCGCGGGTGTAGGTTTCTTCGCCGTACTGGGCGTAGACCAACTGGCGGGCTGCCTCGGCGACGAACTCGGCGTGCACGGCGGGCGCGATCTTGGTGCGGTAGGTGAGGACCTGCTTCTTGGAATCGTCCTGCTGCTGCGCCGAGATGAATCCGTTCTCGGCCATGCGGTCGATGATGTACTGCTGGCGCAGGTGGGCCCGCTTGGGGTTGTTGATCGGGTTGTAGGCGGTGGGCGCCTTGGGCAGGCCGGCCAGCATCGCGGCTTCGGCCACCGTCACGTCCTTCAGCGGCTTGTTGAAGTAGATCTCGCTGGCAGCGGCGAAGCCGTAGGCCCGCTGGCCCAGGTAGATCTGGTTCATGTAGATCTCGAGGATCTGCTCCTTGGTCAGCAGGCTCTCGATCTTCAGCGCCAGCAGGATCTCGTAGATCTTGCGCGTCAGCGTCTTCTCGGACGGCAGGTAGAAGTTGCGCGCCACCTGCATCGTGATCGTCGAGGCCCCCTGGCTGCGCGCTTCCGAGAAATTGGCCAGGCCGGCGCGGATCACGCCGACGTAGTCCACGCCGCGGTGGTGATAGAAGCGTGCGTCCTCGATGGCCAGCACGGCGTCCTGCATGACGCGGGGAATCTCCTTGATAGGCGTAAAGCGCCGCCGTTCCTCCCCGTATTCGCCGATCAGCACGCCATCAGCCGAGTAGATTCGCATCGGCAGCTTGGGGCGGTAATCGACCAGCCCGCTGAGTTCGGGCAGGTTCGGGTAGGCGACCGACAGGGCGATGCCCACCATCATCCCCGCGGATAGCGCGCCGGCCACGGACAGCCCGATCAGCCAGAGCAGTGGCTTGAGCAGCCACCTGACCCAAGCGGGCGAGGAAGGGGAGGGGGAAGAAGAGGGAGTGGACTCGGGCGAAGCTTCGGACATGACCGCTTGCAGTGTGCCGCTGCGTATCCCAGCGGGCTCGGTGACAGGCGCGCGATTATAGGAATCGAGATTGACTCAAACTGATGAAGGGGCTGCCGATAACTGCCGCAAGACTGGACGCGGAGATTTCGTGACGGCCTGTAACTCGTGTGGAAGACACAACGCGACAGTGTTTTCACGAGGAGCAATACCTGCCGGACGCAAAAGCTTTGCTGCTAGCATCCAACCGGTTTATAGACTTTCCAGCGTCTCTGAGAGCGCGTGGAGGACGGTGTGAGTTTTCTAGACGTGCTCTTGGGCCGTAAACATCCGCCCATGATCGGGCTGGACATCAGCTCTTCCAGTGTCAAATTGGTCGAACTGAGCGAATCCGGCAACGGTGAATACGTTCTCGAGCGGTTTGCATCCGAACCTTTTGAAAAGGGTTGGATTGCCGACGGCCAAATCGAGAAATTCGACGAAGTGGCCGAGGCCGTTCGCAAGGTGGTGACCAAGAGTGGCACCAGGACCAAACACGTCGCGATGGCGATGCCGCAGTCCGCGGTAATAACCAAGAAAATCATGCTCCCCGCGGGTTTACGCGAGGAGGAGCTCGAATTGCAGGTCGAAACCGAGGCAAATCAATACATCCCGTTTTCCCTGGACGAGGTCAGCCTGGATTTCTGCGTGATCGGGCCGAGCCCGACTTCGGTCGGTGACGTCGAAGTACTGATCGCGGCCTCGCGCAAGGATCGCGTGCAGGATCGCCAAGGCTTGGCCGAGGCGGCCGGCTTGAAGCCGCTGATCCTGGACATCGAATCGCATGCATCGCGGCTGGCGATGGGCCGTCTCATTTTCAACCTGCCGGGCGAGGGCAAGGATGCCCTGGTCGCGCTGTTCGAGATCGGGGCCGAGACCACCAGCCTGAAAGTGCTGCGCGACAACGAACTGCTCTACGACCGTGACCAGGCCTTCGGGGGTGCCCAACTGACCCAGTTGATCTCCCGCCAATACGGCTTCTCGTTCGAAGAGGCCGAGCTCAAGAAGATGTCCGGCGATCTGCCGGAGGATTATCAGAGCTCGATCCTCAATCCCTTCGTCGACAGCCTGTCCCAGGAAATCGGCCGCGCGCTGCAATACTTCTTCACCAGCACGCCGCATCACAAGGTCCACTACATCATGCTGGCCGGCGGTACTGCCGCCCTGCCGGGACTGAAGGAGCGCGTCACCGAGTTGACCGGCTTCGCATCGATGATCGTCAATCCCTTCGAGGGCATGAAGCTGGGCTCCGCGGTGCGTGAGAGCAAGCTGCGCCGCGAGGCATCCTCCTATCTGACGGCCTGCGGGCTGGCGATGCGGAGGTTCATGCAATGATCCTCATCAACCTTCTGCCTCACCGCGAAGAGCGCCGCAAGCGTCGGCGTCAATTGTTCTTCGGCGGCCTGGCCGTGTCGGCGGTGGCCGGCGGCGTGGTCGTGGGACTGTGGTACCTGGTCCTGCAGCAGATGATTTCGTCGCAGGACGCCCGCAACGAATATCTCAGCGCCCAGATCCGAATTCTCGACGACGAGATCAAGAACATCGCGACGCTGCGCAGCGAGATCGAGGCCCTGAAGGCCCGCCAGAAGGCCGTCGAGGACCTGCAGACCGACCGCAACATGCCCGTCCACCTGCTCAACGAGTTGGTGCGCCAGACGCCGGAAGGCATCTACCTGCAGACGATCAAGCAGGACGGTCAGCGGGTCAGCGTCTCCGGCATCGCGCAGACGAACGAGCGCGTGGCCGAGTTCCTGCGCAACACGGCGAACAGCTCGCCCTGGCTGGAGAAGCCGGAACTGCTCGAGATCAAGCAGAGCATCCAGCAATCCTCCGGTTCTGCGCGCGACCAGAAGCGTCTCTTCGATTTCTCCGTCCGGCTGAGCCTCAAGCGTCCCCAGGACGTTCAGGGCGAGGGCGGTGCGGCATCGGCTCCTGCTGCGGCCTCCGCACCGCAAGCCCCTGCCAGCAAGCCTCCGCAATCCTGAGGCAGCACAGTCATGGCGAATACCACGCAATTTCAAGGCTTGGATGTCAACAGCATCTTCGTCGAAGCGCAGGCCCAGTTCCGCGGGCTGAATCCCAACGAGCCGGGCCAATGGCCCATCCTGCCGAAGATCACGGCCTTCGCGGCCATCGCCATCGCGGTCGTGGCGCTGGGCTGGGTGGCCCTGCTGTCTTCCGAGTCGGACAACCTCGAGACGTCGCGGCAGAAGGAACCTACCCTGAAGGCGGACTACCGCTCCAAGCTGACGCAGGCCGTGAACCTGAGCGAACTGCTCAAGCAGAAGACCCAGGTCGAGGAGTACGTGCTGCAGTTGGAGAAGCAGTTGCCCGGCAAGGCCGAAATGGACGCGCTGCTGTCCGACATCAACCAGGCCGGCCTGGGGCGCGGTCTGCAATTCGAGCTGTTCCGTCCGGGCCAGGGCGTCGTGAAGGACTACTACGCCGAGTTGCCGATCTCGCTGAAGGTCTCCGGCCGTTATCACGACATCGGTGCCTTCGCGGCTGACATCGCCAATCTCTCGCGCATCGTGACCCTGCATAACCTGTCGATCGCACGCGCCAAGGAGAAGGACGCCGGCAGCGCGCTGTCGCTCGAGGCAACCGCGCGCACCTATCGCTACCTGGACCCGACCGAGATCGCAGCCAACAAGAAGGCGGCGGCCGACAAGACCAAGGGCGGCGCGCCCAACCCCGCGGAGGCCAAGAAGTGATGAAGCCTACCGTCGTCCTCAGCCTCGTCGCGTGCGCCGGCGTCCTGGCCGGCTGCAGCAGCCAGCAAGAAGAGCTCGACTCTTGGATGCAGCAGCAGAAGCGCGAGGTGCGTCCCAGCGTGCAGCCCCTGATCCCGCCCAAAAAGTTCCTTCCCCAGCAATACGTGGAGGCGGACGGTGTGGAGCCTTTCAGCCAGCAGAAGCTGTCGGTGGCGCTGAAGCAGGAGGCCAAGGAGCCCAATTCCTTGCTCGCGGCCGAGATGAACCGGCGCAAGGAGCCTCTGGAGGCCTATCCGATCGACAGCATGACCATGGTCGGCAGCGTCGGGAAGAGGGGCGCCCTCTATGCGCTGCTGAAGGTGGACAACCTGCTCTATCAAGTGAAGCAGGGTGACTACCTCGGACAGAACTATGGAAAAGTCGTGAAGATCACGGAGACCGAAGTGTCGTTGCGGGAGATCGTGCAAGACGCCGCCGGCGAATGGATAGAGCGACAGACCAGTCTGCAACTGGTTGAAGGTGGTCGGTGAGCAATATGCAGGAGAAACCCATCATGAAATGGCTGCGTCCGGTGCTGGCGAGCTTTGTCCTTGCTGCGACTGCCCCTGCGGCATTCGCGGACAACGCCGTCCAGGCCATCAACAGTTCCCAGCAGTCCGGCGTGCAGGTGGTGCGCATCGAGTTCGCCGAGCCGCTCAAGGAAATCCCGACCGGCTTCGTCGTGCAGACACCGCCACGCATCGCGATCGACCTGCCAGCCACGACCAACGCGATCGGCCGCAATGTCGTCGAGGTCAACCAGGGCAACCTGCGTTCGGTCAATCTGGCCCAGGCCGGTGAACGCACGCGCCTGGTGTTCAACCTGCGCCAGCCCTCGAACTACCAGGCCAAGCTGGACGGCAAGTCCCTGCTGCTGATCGTCGAGTCCGCCGGCGGTACCGAAGCGGCTGCTGCTGCGGCCACGACCGCAGCGGCGAAGCCGGCAGCGGATGCCAAGAAGGCTGATGGCAAGGACACCAAGACGGCGCACTTCTCCGACAGCCTCAACAAGTCCTTGATGGACCTGCGGGCGATCGACTTCCGCCGCGGCCAGGACGGCTCCGGTCGTGTCGTCGTCGACCTGCCCAGCAACCAGATCGGCGTGGACATCCGCCAGCAGGGCCAGAGCCTGGTCGTGGAGTTCCAGCGCACGACGCTGCCCGAGAACCTGCGTCGCCGCTTCGACGTCACCGACTTCGGCACGCCCGTGCAGACCATGACCGCAACCCAGGTCGGCGACAAGGTCCGCCTGTCCGTGGATCCGCGTGGTGCCTGGGAGCACAGCGCCTACCAGAGCGACAACCAGTTCGTGCTGGAGGTCCGTCCGCAGAAGGTCGACCCCAACAAGCTGACGCAAGGCCCGGGCTACTCGGGCGAGAAGCTGTCGCTGAATTTCCAGAACATCGAAGTGCGGGCCCTGCTGCAGGTGATCGCCGACTTCACCGACTTCAACGTGGTGACCAGCGATACCGTGACCGGTACCGTCACGCTGCGCCTGAAGGACGTGCCCTGGGACCAGGCGCTGGACATCATCATGCAGGCCAAGGGCCTGGGTGTGCGCAAGACCGGCAACGTGCTGTGGATCGCGCCGAAGGACGAGATCAACACCAAGGAAAAGAACGATCTGGAAGCCAAGGCCCAGATCGCGGCGCTGGAACCACTGCGTACGCAGTCCTTCCAGTTGAACTACGCGAAGGCTGAAGCCGTGGCCAAGGGCCTGACCGGCCAGCAAGGCTCGGGCGGCGGCGGTGGCGGCACGGCCTCGCGCATCCTGTCGGGGCGCGGCAGCGTGATCTTCGAGACGCGGACCAACCAGCTCTTCGTCTCGGACATTCCGTCCAAGCTCGAGGAGATCCAGCAACTGATCTCCAAGATCGACATCCCCGTGCGCCAGGTGCTGATCGAGGCCCGCATCGTCGAAGCCGACGACACCTTCGGCAAGTCGCTGGGTGCGCGCCTGGGCTTCGCCGACCTCAACGGCCTCCGCAACGGCACCGCCAACGCCGGCTACGGCATCGGGTCGGGCCGCATCGCCTTCACGGGCAGCTATCTGGGTCTCGGCGAACAGAGCACCCAGGCCGAGATCACCTCCGAAAGCTACGTTCCGAACACCTACTTCGTGAACCTGCCGGCCTCAGGCCAGAACGGCTACAACGCGGCTTCCTTCGCGGTGTCTCTGTTCAGTGCCGGCTCGAACAAGTTCCTGAACCTGGAACTGTCCGCGTTGGAAGCCGACGGCCGGGGCCGCATCGTGTCCAGCCCGCGGGTCATCACGGCCGACCAGGTCAAGGCGCTGATCGAGCAGGGTACGGAATTGCCGTACCAGACCGCAACTTCCAGCGGCGCAACCGCCATCCAGTTCCGCAAGGCCAATCTGAAGCTGGAGGTCACGCCTCAGATCACGCCGGAAGGCAGCATCATCCTGGACGTCGACGTCAACAAGGACAGCGTCGGCCAGGAGACCACCGCGGGCTTCGCCATCGACACCAAGCACGTGGCCACCCAGGTATTGGTGGAGAACGGCGGCACGGTGGTGATCGGCGGCATCTTCGTCCAGGACGAACTCGAGCAGGAACAGCGGGTGCCCTACCTCGCCGACATCCCGCTCGTGGGCAACCTGTTCAAGAACAAGACCCGCCGCAACAACCGCTCGGAACTGCTCGTCTTCCTGACCCCGAAGATGGTGACCGAACGCGCGGCCCTGCGCTGATGTCCGGAAGGTCGCTCTTCAACTGCTGTATGCGGAGCCTGTCATTGCGACTTCCGTCGTTTCCCTGATCGGCCTGCCCGGCGGCGGTAAATCCACCGTCGGGCGCCAGTTGGCCAAGCGGCTGAACTGCGAATTCATCGATTCGGATACCGTCATCGAAAAGCGGATCGGCTGCCCGATCCGCTCTTTCTTTGAGCACGAGGGTGAAGAGCGCTTCCGCGACATCGAGCAGGAGGTCCTGGCCGAGCTCTGCGAGGGATCCTCGCGTGTGCTGGCCACGGGAGGCGGGGCCGTGCTGCGGCAGGCCAACCGGGAGGTGCTGCATACGCGCACCGTGGCGATCTACCTGCACTCCACGGCGGCCGAATTGGCCCGGCGCCTGAAGAACGACACCCAGCGCCCCTTGTTGCAGGTGGCCGACCCCCACGCCAAGCTGCGCGAGCTGTACCGCGTGCGGGATCCGCTTTACCGGGAGACCGCCCACTACGTCATCGAGACGGGGCGGCCGTCGGTCCTCAGCCTGGTCAACATGGTGGTGTCGCAGCTGGAGCTGGCCGGCCTGGTGCCGGCACCGCGCTGACGCCGCAAGGCGTCGCGACCCGCGGCGATAAGGTGGCTCAGCCCAACCGCCCCAGCAGCAGGTACTCCATCAGCGCCTTCTGGACGTGCATGCGGTTCTCCGCCTCGTCCCAGACGACCGATTGTGGGCCGTCGATCACCTCGGCCTCCACCTCCTCGCCGCGGTGGGCGGGCAGGCAGTGCATGAACAGCGCGTCGGGCTTGGCTGCGGCCATCATCTCCGCGTCGACGCACCAGTCCGCAAAGGCCTTGCGGCGGACTTCGTTCTCGGCCTCGTAGCCCATGCTGGTCCACACGTCGGTGGTGACCAGGTCGGCGCCGCGGCAGGCCTCCAGCGGGTCGGCGAAGGTCTTCACGCAATCGGTGCGGCTGATGCCGGCGACGACGGGGTCCACCTCGTAGCCGCCCGGGGTGCTCAGGTGGACGGTGAAGCCCAGCACCTCGGCGGCCTGCAGCCAGGTGTTGGCCATGTTGTTGCCGTCGCCCACCCAGGCCACGACCTTGCCGGTGATGGAGCCTCGGTGCTCGATGTAGGTGTAGATGTCGGCCAGGATCTGGCAGGGGTGGTACTCGTTGGTCAGGCCGTTGATCACCGGCACGCGCGAGTGGCCGGCGAAGCGGGCGATCTTGGTCTGCTCGTAGGTGCGGATCATCACCAGGTCGACCATGCGCGAGATCACGCGCGCGGTGTCCTCGATGGGCTCGCTGCGACCCAGCTGGCTGTCGCCGGTGGTCAGGTGCACCACCGAGCCGCCCATCTGGTACATGCCGGCCTCGAAGCTCACACGCGTGCGGGTGCTGGCCTTCTCGAAGATCATCGCCAGCGTGCGGTCCACCAGCGGCACGTATTTCTCGTAGCGCTTGAAGCGCGACTTGATCAGCTCCGTGCGGGCGAACAGGTAGGCATATTCCTCGGCGCTGAAGTCCTTGAACTGCAGGTAGTGCCGGATCGGCGTCGGGCTGGCGGCGGGCATGCGGGCTCCTGTCGTCGCGTCAGGCGCTCTTGGCGAGCACGTCCCGGACCAGCGGCGTCAGGATGCGCAGGGTCTCTTCCACCTCGGCCTCGCCGAAGATCAGCGGCGGCACCAAGCGGATCACCTTGTCCGCAGTCACGCTCATCAGCAGGCCGCGCTCGGCGGCCAGGCCCAGCAGCTCGCCGCAGGGGCGATCGAGTTCCACACCGAGCATCAGGCCGTCGCCACGGATCTCCTTGAAGCCCTTCAGGCTGCCCAACTCGCGCTGCAGGCCGGCCTTCAGCAGGCCACCGATCTTCGTCGCGTTCTCAAGCAGCTTGTCCTCCTCCATGATGCGCAGCGTCTCGACGCCGGCACGCATGGCCAGCGGGTTGCCGCCGAAGGTGGTGCCGTGGTTGCCCGGCTGGAAGACGTTGGCCGCCTTCGGGCCGCAGACCACCGCACCCACCGGCACGCCCGAGCCCAGGCCCTTGGCCAGCGGCATCACGTCCGGCTTGATGCCGGCCCACTGGTGAGCGAACCACTTGCCGGTGCGGCCGATGCCGCTTTGCACCTCGTCGAGCATCAGCAGCCAGCCGCGTTCGTCGCACAGCTTGCGCACGGCCTGCAGGTACTCGTTGCGTGCGGGATTGATGCCACCTTCGCCCTGGATGGTTTCCAGGAAGACGGCGACGACCTTGGGGCGCTCCTGCGCGACCTTCTCCAGCGCGGCGATGTCGTTGAGCGGGATGCGCACGAAGCCGGGCACCAGCGGCTCGAAGCCGGCCTGCACCTTGGGGTTGCCGGTGGCCGACAGCGTGGCGATCGAGCGGCCGTGGAAGGCCTTCTCGTAGACGACGATCTCGGGCAGGTCGATACCCTTGTCGTGGCCGTACTTGCGTGCGATCTTCAGTGCCCCCTCGTTGGCCTCCAGGCCCGAGTTGCAGAAGAAAGCGTTCGTCAGGCCCGACAGTTCCACCAGCTTGGCCGCGAGCTGTTCCTGCAGCGGGATCTGGTAGTAGTTGCAGCAGTGGATCATCTTCGTCAGCTGATCCTGCAGGGCGGGCACGAGCTTGGGATGGTTGTGTCCCAGCGTGTTGACGGCGATGCCGGCGAGCGCGTCCAGATACTCGCGGCCCTCGGTGTCCCAGACTCGGCAGCCCTGCCCGTGCGACAGGGCGAAGGGCAGGCGGCCGTAGGTGGGCATCACGTGGGGCATGGCGGCGGCGGTCATGTCGGCTCCAGAGAAGAAAAATGCTGCCCGCCGGGTCGGCCGGCAAGGGGCAGCGGGAAGGCCGATTCTAAGGACAGGGCGTGACGTCTGCCGGGCGCCGCATTGCCGAACTGAACCTGTCGGGGGCTCCGCATTCCGGTTGGCGCCGCGATGATGCGGTCGCACAATGCCGCTTCATGACGTCGGACCCGCAGCCGTGACCGCCCCGCCCAAGAAGCCCCGCGAGATATTCATCCAGGGCATCACCAAGGAGGGCCGCCCCTTCCGTCCCAGCGACTGGGCGGAGCGGCTCGCCGGCGCGATGGCCAGCTTCCGTCCCGGGGGCGTGCCGCCCGGTTCGCGCGGTCACATCGGCTACTCACCCTATTGCGTGCCGACGCTGGTCGGCGGCGTGCGCTGCGTGGTCGTCAACGAGGCGCTGCGCGACCTGGAGCCCATGGCCTGGGACTTCGTCATGAACTTCGCGCGCGACAACGACCTGCAGGTGGGCGAGGCCTGTGTGGTCGAGCTTCCTCCGTCATCCGGCAGGGACAAGGGTGATTGAGCCTCCCCAGGCACCGCACCAATGAAAAAGGGCCCGCACATGCGGGCCCTTCGGCTTCCCAGTCACCCCAGCGGGGTCAGGCTGCTGCGGACAGCGCCTTGACCTTGGCGGCCAGGCGGCTCTTGTAGCGGGCGGCCTTGTTCTTGTGGAAGATGCCCTTGTCGGCGATCGAGTCGATCACGCTTTGGGCGGACTTGAAAGTGGTGGTGGCTTGAGCCTTGTCGCCGGTGGCGACGGCCTTCAGCACGCTCTTGATGGCGGTGCGAAAGCGCGAACGCAGCGCCGAGTTGGCGGCGTTGATGCGGATGTCCTGACGCACGCGCTTGCGCCCGGAGGCGATGCGCACGGTCTTCTTCTTGGCTTTGGCGGAAGTGGCCATGGTAGGTATTCTGGGCTGGGTGATGGGAAGCCGGCGAATATAACACGTTTCCGCTGCCCGGCCAGAGCCTGGTGCCGCCCTTCCTATAATCCCGCGCCTTCCCCTCGCCGGATCCTTCACGGTCGGGGCAGAAATCCCGCCGCGGCCGACCCGCGTTCGCACTCCACCCGGGCCGCCGTCGCCGCATGAGCCTTCTCCGCTCCGCCTCCACCGTCTCGATCCTGACGCTCGCCTCGCGCATCACCGGGCTGGTGCGCGAGCTCCTGGTGGCCACGCTCTTCGGCGCCAGCGCGATGACCGACGCCTTCAACGTCGCCTTCCGCATCCCCAACCTGCTGCGCCGGCTCTTCGCCGAGGGGGCCTTCTCCCAGGCCTTCGTGCCCATCCTGGCCGAAGCCCGTGCCAAGCGCGGCGATGCGGCCACGCATGAGCTGATCGACGCCGTGGGCACCGTGCTGGCGTGGACGATGCTGGTGGTCTGCACCGTCGGCGTCCTGGGCTCGCCCGCACTCGTCTGGCTGATGGCCTCGGGCTTGCGCGAGAGCGGCGGCTTCGATGCCGCCGTGCTGATGACCCGGTTGATGTTCCCGTACATCGGTTGCATGTCGCTGGTGGCGTTGGCCGCCGGCATCCTCAACACCTGGGGCCGCTTCGCGGTGCCGGCGGCCACGCCGGTGCTGCTCAACGTCAGTGTGATCGGCGCGGCCGTCCTGCTGCGGCCGTTCTTCGCCGGCTGGGGCATCGAGCCGGTGCTGACGCTGGCCGTGGGCGTGATGATCGGCGGCGTGCTGCAACTGGTGGTGCAGTTCCCGGCCCTGCGCAGGTTGGGCCTGCTGCCGCACTTCCGCCTGGGCCTGAGCGCGCTGCGCACGGCCTGGGTGCATCCCGACGTGCGGCGCGTGCTGCGCCAGATGGGGCCGGCGGTGCTGGGCGTCTCGGTGGCCCAGCTCTCGCTGCTGGTCAACACGCAGATCGCCTCCCACCTGGGCGTGGGCGCGGTGTCCTGGCTCACCTATGCCGACCGGCTGATGGAGTTCCCGACCGCCTTGCTGGGTGTCGCGCTGGGCGTGGTGCTCACGCCCCAGCTCTCTGCCGCCCAGGCGCGCGGCGATACCCAGGGCTACTCGGCCCTGCTGGACTGGGGCCTGCGCCTGGTCGTGCTGCTGGCCCTGCCCAGCGCAGTGGCGCTGCTGCTCTTCGCCGAGCCGGTGGTGGCCGTGCTCTACCACTACGGCCGCTTCACCGCGCACGACCTGCAGCAGACGACGACCGCCGTGATGGGCTACGGCGTGGGCCTGATCGGGCTGGTCGCGGTGAAGGTGGTGGCGCCCGGTTTCTACGCCCGCCAGGACATCCGTACGCCGGTGAAGATCGCCGTCGTCGTGCTGGTGCTGACCCAGGTCATGAACGCCGTCTTCGTGCCGCGTCTGGGCGTCGCCGGCCTGGCGTTGGCCATCGGCCTGGGTGCCGTGGTCAACGCAAGCTGGCTGCTGCTCGGCCTGCGCCGCCTGGGCGCCTACCAGCCGGCCGCCGGCTGGCCGCTGTTCCTGGCGCGCGTGGCCTTCGCCAGCGCGGTGCTGGGCGCCGGCCTGTGGTGGGCGGCGGGCCACTTTGACTGGATAGGCCTGCACGCGCATGCCGGGCGGCGGGTGGCGCTGCTCTTCGGCTGCATCGCGGCCGCCGGCGTCGTCTACTTCGGCTGCCTGGCAGCCACGGGGATGAACCTCAAGCGCATGCTCAAGCGTTGAGCTCGGCCGGGCCGTCGGCCGCGTCCCAGCCGTAGGCGCGCTCGACGCGCGCGATGCGCAGCTCGTAGTGGGTGTACCAGCGCGCCCGGCCCGCGTCGCGCGCGTCCGCGTGCTCCAGTTGCCGGCGCCAGGCGGCGATGTCCTCCAGCGCGCGCCAGTAGGACACCGTGATGCCCAGGCCGTCCGCGCCGCGGGCGGATTCCACGCCCAGGTAACCCGGCTGCTGCGCCGCCAGCTCCATCATGCGTTCGGCCGTCGGCCCGTAGCCCTCGTCCACCGCCGTGCGCCGGCTGGTGAAGATCACCGCGAAGTAGGGCGGCTGCGGGCGAGGCGCGAAGCCGGGTGGCGTGGTCATGGCGGGTGTCAATCCAGGGTGCGTACGAGTTCGATGGCCTGCTCGATGCGGTCCACTGCGTGGATGGTCAGGCCTTCCAGCGCGTTGTCGCGACCGCGCTTGGGCGCGTTGGCCTTGGGCACGATGGCCACGCTGAAGCCCAGCTTGGCGGCCTCCTTCAGGCGCTCCTGCCCGCGCGGCGCGGGTCGCACCTCGCCGGCCAGCCCGACCTCGCCGAAGGCGATGAAGCCGCGCGGCAGCGGTTTGCCACGCAGGCTGGAGTGGATGGCCAGCAGCACCGCCAGGTCGGCCGCCGGCTCGCTGATGCGCACGCCGCCCACCGCATTGACGAAGACGTCCTGGTCGAAGCAGGCGATGCCCGCATGCCGGTGCAGCACCGCCAGCAGCATGGCCAGGCGGTCGCGCTCCAGGCCCACGCTCAGGCGCCGTGCGTTGGGGCCGCCGGAGTCCACCAGCGCCTGGATCTCCACCAGCATCGGCCGTGTGCCCTCCAGCGTCACCAGCACGCAGGAGCCGGGCACCGGCACCTCGTGGGTGGACAGGAAGATCGCGCTCGGGTTGGCCACGCCCTTGAGGCCCTTCTCGGTCATGGCGAAGACGCCGATCTCGTTGACCGCGCCGAAGCGGTTCTTGAAGGCGCGCACCAGGCGGAAGGCGCTGTGCGTGTCGCCCTCGAAGTAGAGGACGGTGTCGACGATGTGCTCCAGCACGCGCGGCCCGGCCAGCGTGCCTTCCTTGGTCACGTGGCCCACCAGCACGATGGTGCAGCCGCTGGCCTTGGCGGTGCGGGTGAGGTGGGCCGCGCATTCGCGCACCTGGGCCACCGAGCCGGGCGCGGAGCTGAGCTGGTCCGAGTAGACGGTCTGGATGGAGTCGATCACCGCCACCTGCGGCCGCTCGGCCGCCAGTGTGGCGAGGATGCGCTCCAGCTGGATCTCCGCCAGCACGCGCACCTGCGAGCCGTCCAGCCCCAGGCGCCTCGCGCGCAGCGCCACCTGCGCGCCGGATTCCTCGCCGGTCACGTACAGCGCCGGCATCTGGCGCGACAGCGCATCCAGCGCCTGCAGCAGCAGGGTGGACTTGCCGATGCCCGGATCGCCGCCGATCAGCACCACGCCGCCCTCCACCAGCCCGCCGCCGAGCACGCGGTCCAGCTCGTCGATGCCGGTGGGCGTGCGGGCGACGTCGGAGGCTTCGATCTCCGACAGCGTGGTCACCGGCAGCGCCGCGTTCAGCCCCTGGCTCAGCGCGTTCAGGCGGTTCTTGCCCGGCGCCTCGGCGACGGTCTCCTGCAGGGTGTTCCATTCGCCGCAGTGCGGGCAGCGCCCCAGCCACTTCGGATTCGTGCCGCCGCAGGCGGTGCAGGTGTAGAGGGTCTTGTCCTTGGCCATGTCTGAATTCAGGTCGCCTGCGAGGTCGTCGCGCGCAGCTGGTCGTAGCGGTGCTGCAGCTCGGCGCGCAACTCCTTGCGCACCTTGGCGGCGTTCCAGCGGTTGATCTCGTCGGCGGTCTGGGGCTGCAGCTGCGGCACCGGCGTGGGCTTGCCGTCGTCGTCCACCGCCACCATGGTGAAGAAGCAGGAGTTGGCGTGGCGCACCACCTGGTTGCGGATGTGTTCGGCCACCACCTTGATGCCGACCTCGATCGAGCTGGTGCCCGTGTAATTGACCGAAGCCAGGAAGGTGACGAGTTCGCCGACGTGGATGGGCTGGCGGAACATCACCTGGTCCACCGACAGCGTGACCACGTATCGCTTGGCATAGCGGCTGGCGCAGGCGTAGGCCACCTGGTCCAGCAGCTTGAGGATGGTGCCGCCGTGCACGTTGCCGGAGAAGTTCGCCATGTCCGGCGTCATCAGCACCGTCATCGTCAGCTGGTGGGAAGGCAGATCCATGTTCGTCGGGTCCCGGGGCGGGGCAGCAGGAGAAGGGCTCAAGGATGGTCCAGCACGTGATGCACCGCCACCCTCGGAGTCAGGGCGCACATCAGTTCGTAGCCCAGGGTGCCGCAGGCGGCGGCCACCTCGTCGATGGCCAGCACCTCGCCACCGGCGGCGCGTCCCCACAGCACGACCTCGCTGCCGATGCCGGCGTGCGGCAGCCCGCCCAGGTCCACGCAGAGCATGTCCATCGACACGCGCCCGACGGTGCGCGTGCGCTGCCCCTCGACCAGTGCCGGCGTGCCTTGCGCGTTGCTGCCCGGCGCGGTGCGCGGATAGCCGTCGGCGTAACCGCAGGCGACGACGCCGATGCGCAGCGCACGCTCGGCGCGGTAGATGCTGCCGTAGCCCACGCTCTGCCCGGGCTGCACCTCCTGCACGGCGATGATGCGCGAGCGCAGCGTCATGCCCGGCTCCAGGCCCCAGTGGGCGATGTCGTGCTCCGGATAGTCGGGCGAGCTGCCGTAGAGCATCACGCCCGGCCGCACCCAGTCGCCGCGCACGCGCGGGTCCTGCGCATGGCGCAGCAGCGCGGCGCTGTTGGCCAGGCTGCGTTCGCCGTCCAGGTCGGCGGTGTGGGCCTCGAAGGTGGCCAGCTGGTGCGCGATGCCGTCCTCGCCGAAGCGCAGCGCGTCCGCGTCGGAGAAGTGGGTCATCAGCGCGACGCCGTCGACCTGCGGCAGCGCGTTCAGCCGCGCATAGGCCTGGCGGAAGGCCCTGGGCTCGAAGCCCAGGCGGTTCATGCCGCTGTTCATCTTCAGCACGACCTGGTGGGCGTGTTCGGTCTTGTGCATCGCCAGCCAGTCGATCTGCTCGTCGCGGTGGATGACGTGCTGCAGGTGCAATCGCGAGCACCACTCCAGGTCGCGCGCCTCGAAGGTGCCTTCCAGCAGCAGGATGGGGCCGCGCCAGTCCAGCGCGCGCAGGCGCTGGGCGTCGGCGATGTCCAGCAGCGCGAAGCCGTCCGCCCCGCGCAACCCGTGGTAGACCGCATCGATGCCATGGCCATAGCCGCTGGCCTTGATCACCGCCCAGACGCGGGCATCCGGGGCGGCGGCGCGCGCGCGTTGCAGGTTGTGGGCGAGGGCGTCCAGATGGATCTGAGCTTCGATGGGGCGCGGCATCAACGGATTTTGCCGCGACCAGTCTGCAAAGGAGCGTTGGCACTGCGTGCTATAACGCGCGCCACCACGCCGACGGCCCCGACCCTTGGCGACCGCCGCACCACTTCCTCCTCCACCCCCGACCTTGAATGCCCCGGCGCACTGCCCGTAGCGCCGCTTGCCGCCGCGAATGAAAAAAGGCTTCTACACCATCATGTCGGCGCAGTTCTTCAGCTCGCTGGCGGATAACGGGCTGTTCGTCGCGGCTGTCGAACTGCTCCGGGCCTCGGGCTCGGGCGAGTGGCAGCGGGCGGCCCTGGTGCCGATGTTCGCGCTGTTCTACGTCGTGCTCGCCCCCTTCGTCGGCGCCTTCGCCGACGCCTTGCCCAAGGGCCGGGTGATGTTCATCTCGAACACCATCAAGGTGGCGGGCTGCCTGATGATGCTCTTCGGCAGCCATCCGCTGGTGGCCTATGCCGTCGTCGGCCTGGGCGCGGCGGCCTACTCGCCGGCCAAGTACGGCATCCTCACCGAGCTTCTGCCGGCCTCGCAGCTGGTCAAGGCCAATGGCTGGATCGAGGGCCTGACCATCGCCTCCATCATCCTCGGCGTGCTGCTGGGCGGACAGTTGATGGGGCAGCACGTCGCGCCGCATCTGCTGGCCTTCGACCTGCCGGGCGTGGATACCGGCGTGGATACGCCGCCCGAGGCGGCCATCGCGACGCTGGTCACCCTCTACGTGATCGCCGCGCTGTTCAACCTGCGCATCCCGCGCACGCCGGTACCG
This sequence comes from Aquabacterium sp., assembly GCA_004322345.1. Taxonomy (GTDB): domain Bacteria; phylum Pseudomonadota; class Gammaproteobacteria; order Burkholderiales; family Burkholderiaceae_C; genus Aquabacterium. The sequence goes on from SCTQ01000270.1 coordinate 17,701, forward strand.
CTGCGCGCGATGCCGGGGACTGCATCGGAGATGATCTCCGACTTCCACAGCTGCAACATGCGGCTGTGGCAGGACAAGCTGGGCCAGATCTCCCTGGCCACCACGACGCTGTTCTGGGGCGTGTCGGGCAATCTGCGCTACATCGTGCTGGCCTGGGCCGCTGCCGCGCTGGGCTATGGCACCACGCAGGCCTCCGCCCTGGTGGGTGTGGTCGCGGTGGGCACGGCGGTCGGCGCGGTGCTGGCCTCGATGCGCATGCAGCTGCACAACGCGACGAAAGTGATCCCGCTGGGCATCGCGATGGGCCTGCTGGTGATCGTGCTCAACGTCATCGACAACGTGGCGATGGCGGCGCCCTTCCTGATCCTGCTCGGCGGCCTGGGTGGCTTCCTGGTCGTGCCGATGAACGCACTGCTGCAGCATCGCGGCCACCACCTGATGGGCGCAGGCCGCTCCATCGCGGTGCAGAACTTCAACGAGCAGGCCTGCATCCTCGCGCTGGGCGCCTTCTACACCGGGCTGACCAAGGTAGGCATGTCCGCCTACGGCGCCATCACGATGTTCGGCCTCACCGTGGCCGGGATCATGTTCGTCATCGGCCGCTGGCACGCCAGCAACCTGCACAAGCACGGCGGCGAGATCGAGCGCCAGTTCGCGCACTCCAAGCTCGAGGAGCGCTGACGCCCGGCGTCACCATTGCTACGCACTTCTTTACCTTCCGACGTGAACGGCAGCGGGATGCCGCGCGTTGAATGGGCGTGACGCCTTTCCAGGCCGTCCCCAAAGGAGAGCAAGATGACTCAAGCAACAAGCCGTTCCACCAAGCGCCTGCTGGCCGCAGGCGTGGCCGCCCTGGGCCTGCTGGCAGCCGGCAGCGCGATGGCCGACAACGTCTACTGGTCCGTCGGCGTCAGCGCGCCGATCGATGGCGGCCGTGTGCGCACCCACGTCGGCAACGTGCCGCCCGCCGCCCCGGTCGTGGTGGCCCCGGCGCCGGTGGTCTACGCGCCGCCGCCCCCGCCGGCCTACGGCTACCCGGTGGCCTATCCGACGGCCTACTACGACGCGCCGCGCGTGGTCTACGCGCCGCCCCCGGTCGTCTACGGCCGCGGTTTCGGCTGGCACCATCGCCATGACGACTGGCGCCGTTGGCAGGGCCACCACGGCCACGGCGGCTGGCGTGGCGAGGCCTATCGCCATGGCTATCGCGACGGGTATCGCGAGGACCGCCGCGACGGCCATCGCCACTGATCGCGCCGTCGTGTGAGGCATCGAGGCCCTGCGGGGCCTCGATGCATTCGGGCTGCTACATCGCCTTGAACAGATGGGCGTGCAGCCGGCTCACCGCCAGCCGCTCCGCACGGCCGCGCAGGTGCAGCCACAGGCGCCCGCCCTCGTCGCGCACCGCGCGCTCGATGGCCGAGGCGCGCACGATGGTGCCGCGGTGCACCTGCCAGAACTGCTCGCCGTCGAGTGCGGGCAGCAACTCGCGCAGCGAGGTGCGCAGCAGGTGCTCGCGCTGGGCGGTCAGCACGCGCACGTACTTGTCCGCGGCCTCGAAGTAGACCACCTCGTCCACCGGCACCACGTGGATCACGCCGCCGGCGCCGGAGGCCTGCAGCAGCTTCAGCCGGGCAGGCGCCGGCCGGTTGTCCTCCAGGCCGGACAGCCCGGCGAGCAGCCGCCGCAGCTCGCCCATCGCCTCGTCGTTCCAGGCGGGGCGCTGGCGCTCCTGCAAGCGCTCGCGCAGCCGTGCGCAGGCCAGTTGCAGTCGCGGGGACGATACCGGCTTGAGCAGGTAGTCGGCCGCGGCATGCTGGAAGGCGCTCAGCGCGTACTCGTCGTAGGCGGTGACGAAGACGATCAGCGGCAGCGGTGCGCCGGCCGGCCAGTCCTCGGCCACGGCCTGGGCCGCTTGCAGGCCGTCCAGCTCCGGCATGCGGATGTCCAGGAAGAGCAGGTCCGGCTGCAGCGCCAGCGCCCGCTCGACCGCCCGGCGGCCGTCGCCGCAGCACTCCCGCACCAGCAACTGCGGCCAAGCCAGCGCCAGCTCGGCCTGCAGGCCCTGGGCCAGCAGCGGTTCGTCCTCGGCGATCAGGGCGGTGGGTCGGGTCATGGTCGGGGCTCCTGGCGCGGGGTCAGCGGAAGGTCGATCGTGGCCAGGGTCCCCGGCCCGTCGGGGCGGTGCGTCAGCGTCAGCTGCGCGGCCTGGCCGTAGAGCACGGCCAGCCGCTCGCGGATCTGCAGCAGGCCGAAGCCGCGGCCGGAGGGGGCGTCGGCTGCTGCCTCGGGCAGGCCGCAGCCGCTGTCGTCCACCTGCAGGCGCAGGCCGATGGCCGTGCGGCGGGCGCTGACCACCAGCCGGCCGCCTTCGCGCGCCGGCTCCAGGCCGTGCTGGATGGCGTTCTCCACCAGGGGCTGCAGCAGCAGCGGCGGCACGGGCAGGTCGGACAAGGCCTGCGGCAGGTCCAGGCTCACCTGCAGCCGGGCGCCCATGCGCACCTGCATCAGCGCCAGATAGTCGGCCAGCCGCGCGAACTCGGCCGACAGCGGATGGGTGTCCAGCCGGCTGGCGGCCAGGGTGGCCCGCAGGAAGGCGATCAGCCGGTCCAGCATGGACTGGGCCTGGGCCGCGTCCAGGCCGATCAGCACACGCAGGTTGGCCAGGGTGTTGAACAGCATGTGCGGCTCCAGCTGGGACTGCAGCAGGCGCAGCTGGGCCTCGGCGGCCAGCCGGCGCGCGGCCTCGGCCTCGGCGCGGGCGCTGCTGAGGTGGGCGCGGCCGACGAACCAGGCCGCGACGACCAAGCCGGCCACCGTGGAGACGATGAAGAAGCGCAGCCCCAGCATCGGCGTCACGCTCCAGACGGACAGCGTGGACATGCCCGTCAGGCGGTCGCCCAGCAGCGATCCCAGCAGGTAGCCGCTGCTCACGCCCAGCATCAGCAGCGCGCCGGTGCCCAGGCCGCCGACGTGGCGCCCGGTGCGCACCAGCAGCGCGGAGACGGCCTCGATCTGGGCCCAGGTCAGCAGCCCGATGCATTGCGCATAGACCACGCCCGTGCGGAACTCGAAGCCCTGCGGCGCGAACAACGCCACCAGCCCCGCCAGCGTGGTGTTGAAGGCGAGGACGAAGAGCCCGCGTCGCAGCAGGCCGTACGGGGTGCGGCGCATCCGGTCGAGTATCCCCGTGGGGTCCATGGCGCGGGATGCTGGCTGCCCCGGTGTCCGGGCTCAAGGCGCATGCGACGGAAGGCCGCCGCCGGCGTCCCGGCTGCGATCCGGCGTCGTGGAAGGGGTCTTGGCGTGCCGATGCATCCGATCCTCCGGGGGCTGCGTAGCCGCGGCAAAGGAGCCTGCCATGCCTACCCATGCCGAAGTCGTGCACAGCAGCTGGATCGTCGCCCCGCTGCCGGTCGTGCGCGCCCAGTTCGCCGACCTGCGCCACCACATCCGGGCCGGCGTGCATCCGCGCGTCGCCCTGGAGATCCACGGCGCGGGCCCTCGCCGAGGA
>SCTQ01000271.1 GCA_004322345.1 Aquabacterium sp.
CCGTCGATGAACTCGTGGAACTTCTCCTGGCTCACGCTCAGGATCTCGCCGATGACCTCCAGCTCGCGCTTGCGCTCGCCGGCCTCGGCCTCCAGGCGCTTGAGCTCGGTGACGTCGCGCACGCAGACCATCAGCTTCTCGACGGTGTCGTTGGCGTCGCAGATCGGCGACCAGCTCAGGGCCAGCGCCTTCACGCGGCCGTCGGGCATGGTGCGGTTCAGTTCATGCACCAGCAGGTGGCCGTTGAACTCGAAGTTCATGCGGTCCTCGCCGATGCAGGAGGCCGCGGCGGCCTCCACCTGCGACAGCGCGTCGGAGCCCAGGTCGGTCCCGGCGAACACCAGGTCCATCACGTTCTTGCCGGCGATCTCGCCGGTCTCGAAGATGGTCTCCAGGTAGGCCGAGTACTCGGGGTGGATGGTGTTGTCGCCGGTGATGGTCAGCACGCCCTGGGGCATGTTCTGCAGCATGCTCTGGATGTCCTGGGTCTTCTCGCGCAGCTGCTCGGTGCGTTCGGTGACCAGGTCCTCCAGGTTGTCGTTCATCACCTTCAGGTCCTTGGCCAGGCGCTTGTTCTCCATGAAGGTGTTGGCGAAGCTGGAGCAGCAGACGTAGAGCATCGCGGTGACGAAGGTCGCCACGCCGGCGAAGATCACGGCCATCGAGTTGATGACGCCCAGCGCCAGCAGCACGTCGTTCGTGCCGGTGATCAGGAACACCAGCAGGGAGCCCAGGATGATGCGTGCGCCCGGCTTGCCGTTGAGTGCGCCGCGGAAGGTCTGGTAGGTGCCCAGCACGCCGCAGACCAGGCTGAGGATGAACAGCACGCTGCGCATGTGCTGGAACAGGTTCAGGTTCGGATGGAAGACCATCGCCCCGATGCCCAGTGCCAGTGCCGTCTGTGCCCCGCCCAGCACCCAGTTCACCCGCGGCGTGAACTTGTGGAAGTACTGCGCGAACAGGTAGAACATGAAGATCGCCGACAGCCCCACGTAGTGCAGGTAGAGCATGGTCTCGGGCTGGAAGACCTTCAGGAAGTAATCGGCCGGTGCGGCGAAGAACGGGAAGATCAGGATGGAGGCTGCGGCGGCGACCAGGTACATCGAATACCTGGTCTTCGAATACACCAGCAGGAAGAAGCAGCCGAAGAAGAGCACCACGTAGGACACGATGGCGCGCACCTCGCCGCCCCAGATCTGGTGCAGGGCAAGGCTGGTGTCATGCTCGTTGTACCGGTGCAGCTCGAAAGGCAGCTGGTAGACGCCGGTCATCAGCTGCGTGTCCACGCGGATGGCCACCACCTGCTCGGGACGGGTGATCTTGAAGCGCACCGGGATGGGCTGGATCGAGTAGTAGCGCTCGACGTTGATGTTGTTCGGGCGCTGGTAGACCTCCTGCCCGTCCACGTAGACGTGCATGCGGCCCATGTAGGTGTTGACCATGAAGACCACTTCCTGGCCGACCAGCGAGGGTGCGAACTGGAAGGTGCCGCGGTACCAGCCCACGGTGAAGTTCTTCTTGTCGTCGTAGATGTGCTTCCACGGGCCCGGGGCCTTGGCCAGCTTCCAGGAGCGGGTGTCGATGCCCACGTCCTTGTTCTGTGGCGCGTCGTCGCGGGTGAAGAGCCACTTGCCGGCCAGCTTGACCGGCTGGTCGAGGCTGTTGACCTGGATGCGACAGGAGTCGCAGCCTTCGCGGTTGTCGGTGGCCTGGGCGGAAGGAATCAGCCCGAAAAGGGAAGCCACGAGCAGAAGCAGACGTGCAAGTTGCATGGTCGTTGGTGCGTGGTTGGATACAGCTGTGGAGCGGCTGCGCCAGAGATCTCGGAGCCGACCGCCGCGCGGGTTGGAGCCCGGCGCTCACCGTTATCGGCGGGGCTGTTTGAAAGTGGAGGGAAGCACCTCGGGTATTTCCCGCGGGTGTGGCGGCCCCCTTCGATGAGGGGCCGTTTGATACGCGCCGGCGTGGCGGTTGTTGCGTACCCTGCAGGCTGTGCTTTCTGTCGCGCCCGTGTAGGCACGGGCCCATCCGGCCGTGAACGACATCTCTCTTCCTCGCGCGGTGCGCGCCGCCATCGTCGACCTGGACGGCACCATGGTGGACACGCTGGGCGATTTCATCGAAGTACTGAACCGTACTTTTGCGGACCTCTCGCTGCCCCCGGTGGACCGCGGCTTCGTCGCGCTGACCATCGGCAAGGGCACGGAGCACCTGCTGCGCAACACGCTGGGCCAGGCCCTGGACGACAGCCCGGAAGGCCCCAGGGTGCAGGAGGTTTTCCAGCAGGCCTGGGACCGCTACCACCACCACTATCCGCACGTGAACGGGCAGTGGTCCACCGTCTTCCCCGGTGTCGACGAAGGGCTGCAGCGCCTGCGCGCGGCCGGCATCAAGCTGGCCTGTCTTACCAACAAGCCCACTGCCTTCGCGCGTGAGTTGCTGCGCTCCAAGGGCCTGGACGGCTGGTTCGACCAGGTCTTCGGCGGCGATGCCTTCGAGCGCAAGAAGCCCGACCCGTTGCCCCTGATCAAGACCTGCGAGGCCCTGGGCACGGCGACCGGCGAGACCGTGATGCTGGGCGACTCCAGCAACGACGCCCAGGCCGCGCGCGCGGCCGGCTGCCCGGTGGTGCTGGTGACCTACGGCTACAACCACGGCGAGCCGGTGCGCGCGGTGGATGCGGACGGCTGGCTGGACCGGCTGGATCAGTTCCCGCTGCCGGCCTGAGCGGCTCCGCGGCCGGCCGGCCGTGCAGCAAGGATCACAGCAGTTCGCTGTGGTCCCCGCCGCCGTTGCCGCGGCGGGCGTCGGGATCCTCGCCCAGCAGGGCCGAGCGCAGCCGCGCATCCGGCGGCGAGGCGCCCAGCCAGATCTTCATGATGGTGCGGAAGAACACCGGCTCGACGAAGGGGTCGCCCTGCACCGCGCCGCGGAAGGTGGCGACCATGCCGGTGCCGGGGATCCAGTCCATCACCAGCCATTCGCCCGGCGACGCCTTGCTGTAGGCGGCGAAGAGCTGGCCGATGCGCGCCACGTCCGGCACGATCTTCACGAAGTCTTCCTTCGAGGCATTGCTCTGGATGCCCTTGGTCACCAGGCGGCCGAACTCCGACATCGGCAGCTCCCGCAGCGGCGAGAGCATCAGCCGCTTGGCGCCGGGCATGGAGACGGCCTCGTCGGCCGAGTTGGTCTTCTTCGCCAGGTAGAGGCCCAGCGCGTAGACCTTGAAGATCATCTTGAACCGCGCCCCGGCGCCGTTGAGCAGCAGGTGCTGGCCACCCACGTCCAGCTCGGCGGGGAACTTCACGCCATAGATGTCGGTGATGGCGGCGTCGCGTGGCGCGGCCAGAGCCGCATCCAGGCCGCAGGCGGCCGCGGCGGCGGCCACGAGCAGGTCTCTTCGTTGCATGACTACACGCTCCAGGGAGGAGATGGCGTTTAAAACGCTGCCAGCTTAGCCAGGCGTGAAATATCCCGTTACCGGCTTGACCCTGAAGAATCTGGCAGCCCGCGTTGTCATGACTGCTGGGAACGCGGCGAGGAAGCAGGCTTATAGCGGCCCGATGCCAGGGCGGCAGCCGGCCGCGGGCGCGCTTACCGCACTTACAAGGCAGCAGCGCTTGCCGTTTGAATGGGGGGTGGTGCCGGCGCCCGGCACCGGGGGCTCAGAGCAGTTCCTGCGGGATCGTCGTCGCGCCGGGTGCCGCTTCGCCGGCGGGCGGCTCGCCCAGCAGCAGGGACTTCAGCTTGGCGTCGGGCGGCTGGTCGCCCAGCCAGATCTTCAGCAGGGTGCGGAAGAAAGCCGGCTCGGGGAAGGGCTCGCCCTGGACCTTGCCGCGGAAGGTGGCGACGAAGCCCACGCCGGGCACCCAGTCCATGATCAGCGCATCGGACGGCAGGACGCGGCTGTAGGCGGCCATGAGCTGGCCGATGCGCGACAGGTCCGGCACGATCTTGACGAAGTCTTCCTTCGTCGCGTTGGTCTCGATGCCCTTGGTCAGCAGCCGGCCGAGTTCGTTGGTGCTCAGGTCCTTCAGCGGCCGCAGCACCAGGCGCTTGGGCGTGGACAGGTCGTTGACCTCGGCCAGCGAGCGCGTCTTCTTCGGCAGGTAGAGCGCCAGCACATACATCTGGAAGATCAGCTTGTGCCGCACGCCCGCCCCGTTGAGCACCAGTTTCGTGCCGTTGGCGTTGACCTCGCCCGGGAAGCGGACGCCCGATACCTCGACGGCCTGGGCGTGGGCTTGGGTGAGGGGCCAGCCGGCTGCGCTGAGCAGGCTCCAGGCAAGAATCGAACGGCGGTGCATGGGAAGGTGGGGGTCTAGAAGGCCGCCGTGTTTGGCGGGACCCGCATCCTAGGCCATCGCGAATGGCCGACACATAGAGGCAGACGCCTAGCTCGAGGGGGCGATGCATCCCGCTGCTACACTGGGTTCATGTTCATCTCGCGCAAACACACCAAGGGGTCGCACGACCGGGGAGCTTGGCCCTGGCGTATCCCGTCCTGGATGTGATTTGCCGCAGGGGCTCCATCGTTTGCATGCAGCTCCACCCGGCAGCCCCGTTCGGCTCCCAGCCGAAATCCGACATGCCGTCCGGTACCGTTTGAATTCGAAAGCGGTGTCGGCCAACGGAGGCTTACCGTGATCGCTTCTTCCCAATTCCAGGCCCTGGCCGCACAGGGCTACAACCGCATTCCGCTGGTCGCGCAGGCGCTGGCGGACCTCGACACGCCGCTGTCGCTCTACCTCAAGCTGGTGGGCCAGCCGGGCACGCCCGAGTCGGCGCGCAGCTTCCTGCTGGAGTCCGTCGAGGGCGGCGAGCGCTTCGGGCGCTATTCCTTCATCGGCCTGCCGGCGCGCACGCTGCTGCGCGCCACCGGACGCCGCAGCGAGCTGGTGCGCGACGGCCTCGTCGTCGAGACCCACGAGGGCAACCCGCTGGAGTTCATCGCGCAGTACCAGACGCGCCTGCGCGCGGCGGTGAGCGAGGAGACCTTCGGCTGCGTGCCCCCCCGCCTGTGCGGCGGTCTGGTGGGCTATTTCGGCTACGACACCGTGCGCCACATGGAGCACCGCCTGGCCGCCACCATCAAGCCCGACGGCATCGGCTCGCCCGACATCCTGCTGCTCCAGTGCGAGGAGCTGGCGGTCATCGACAACCTGGCCGGCCGCATCACGCTGATCGTCTACGCCGATCCGTCCCAGCCCCGGGCCTATGAGCAGGCCCAGGCCCGCCTGGCCGAGCTGAAGGCGCGCCTGGAGCGTCCCTTCCAGCCGCCGAAGATCGAACGCGGCGAGTCCTACCCGGTGCAGCGCGAGTTCGCCAAGGCCGACTTCCTCGCCGCGGTGGACAAGACCAAGGAATACATCGCCGCGGGCGACTGCATGCAGGTGGTCATCGGCCAGCGCCTGAAGAAGCGCTACACCGCCTCGCCGCTGGCGCTGTACCGCGCGCTGCGCACGCTGAATCCGTCGCCCTACATGTACTACTACGACCTGGGTGACTTCCACATCGTCGGGTCTTCGCCGGAGATCCTGGTGCGGCAGGAGCAGGCGCATTTCGCGGGCCAGGACGGCGGCGACGAGACCGGCCAGAAGATCATCACGCTGCGGCCCATCGCCGGCACGCGCCCGCGCGGCGCGACGCCCGAGCAGGACGCGGCGCTGGAGGCCGAGCTGCTGGCCGACCCCAAGGAGCGCGCCGAGCACGTGATGCTGATCGACCTGGCGCGCAACGACATCGGCCGCATCGCCACCACCGGCAGCGTGAAGGTGACCGAGTCCTTCGGCATCGAGCGCTACTCGCACGTGATGCACATCGTCAGCAACGTCGAGGGGCGGCTGAAGCCCGGCATCGACGCGCTGGGCGTGCTGAAGGCCGCGTTCCCCGCGGGCACCCTCAGCGGCGCGCCCAAGATCCGGGCGATGGAGATCATCGACGAGCTGGAGCCCTCGCAGCGCGGCGTCTATGGCGGCGCGGTGGGCTACCTCAGCTTCGCCGGCGACATGGACGTGGCCATCGCCATCCGCACCGGCGTCATCAAGGACCAGGTGCTCTACGTGCAGGCCGGAGCCGGCGTCGTTGCCGACTCCGTTCCCGAACTCGAGTGGAAGGAAACCGAAGCCAAGGCCCGCGCCGTGCTGCGCGCGGCCGAACTGGTGGAACAGGGTTTCTGAACGCGACGCATCGAGGGGAATAGCCATGCTGCTGATGATCGACAACTACGACTCCTTCACCTACAACCTGGTGCAGTACTTCGCCGAGCTGGGCGAAGAGGTGAAGGTCTTCCGCAACGACGAGATCACGCTCGACGAGATCGCCGCCCTGCGGCCCGATCGCCTGGTGCTGTCGCCCGGGCCCTGCTCGCCGGCCGAGGCCGGCATCTGCGTGAGCGCGCTGCAGCGCTTCGCGGGCACCCTGCCCATCCTGGGCGTGTGCCTCGGCCACCAGGCCATCGGCGCCGCATTGGGCGGGCGAGTGGTGCGCGCCGGCAAGCAGATGCACGGCAAGACCAGCCAGGTCACGCACGACGGCAAGGGGGTCTACGCCGGGCTGCCCAACCCGTTTACGGTGATCCGCTATCACTCGCTGGCCATCGAGCGCGCGAGCCTGCCGGACCACCTGCAGATCACCTCCACGTCCGAGGACGGCGAGATCATGGGCGTGCGCCACGTCGTGCGGCCCGGTTTCGCGCCGCTGGAGGGCGTGCAGTTCCACCCGGAGTCCATCCTCACGGAACACGGGCACGCGATGCTGAAGAACTTCCTGCAGATGTGATCGAGAAGGGGCCCAGATGAGCATCACCGACACCCAGGCCCTGCAGCGCCTGGTCGAGCACCGGGAGATCTTCCACGAGGAGATGCTGGAGCTGATGCGCCGGATCATGGGCGGGCAGACCTCGCCCGTGATGATCGGTGCGCTGGTCAGCGCGCTGCGCGTCAAGAAGGAGACGGTGGGAGAGATCGCCGCCGCCGCACAGGTCATGCGCGAGTTCGCCACCCAGGTGCCCATCGAGGACAAGACCGGCCTGGTGGACCTGTGCGGCACCGGCGGCGACGGCGCCCACACCTTCAACATCTCCACCTGCGCGATGTTCGTGGCCGCCGCCGGCGGCGCGCGCGTGGCCAAGCACGGCGGGCGCAGCGTGACCTCCTCGTCCGGCAGTGCCGACGTGCTCGAGGCCCTGGGCGCGCGGCTGGACACCTCGCCCGCGCAGGTGGCCGACGCCATCGCGAAGACCGGCATCGGCTTCATGTTCGCGCCCAACCACCACGGCGCGATGAAGCACGCGGCTCCGGTGCGCAAGGAGCTGGGCATCCGCACCCTCTTCAACATCCTGGGCCCGCTGACCAACCCGGCCGGCGCCCCCAACCAGCTGATGGGCGTCTTCCACCCCGACCTGGTGGGCATCCAGGCCCGTGTGCTGCAGCGCCTGGGCAGCCGGCACGTGCTGGTGGTCCACGGCCAGGACGGGCTGGACGAGCTGACCCTGGCCGGCGAGACCCTGGTGGCCGAGCTGAGGGACGGCGAGGTCACCGAGTACCGCGTCGACCCCGAGCAGTTCGGCCTCATGGCCTGCGACAGCCGTGCGATCTACGCGCCGGACAAGGCGGCCGCGCTGGACATCCTCAAGCGCGTGCTGCACAACGAGCCGGGCGCCGCGCGCGACATCGTGCTGCTCAACGCCGGCGCCGCGCTCTACGCGGCCGACGTCGCCCCCTCGCTGGAGAACGGCGTGGAGCAGGCCCGCGAGGCCCTGGCCTCGGGCCGTGCCCATGCCAAGCTCCAGGAGTTCGTTGCATTCACGCAAGCCCTGCCCGCAGCGGGCTGAGTTTGCAGGACACTTGCGCCCCATGTCGGACATCCTGAAGCAGATCGTCGCCGTCAAGCGCGAGGAAGTGATCGAGGCGCAGAACCACCTGTCGCGCCGCGCCGTCCGCGCCATCGCCGAGTCCAGCAAGTCCGCGCCTTACGGGCCGCGGGACTTCGTCGGCGCCCTGCGCCGCCGCATCGCCGCCGGCCAGCCTGCGGTGATCGCCGAGATCAAGAAGGCCAGCCCGAGCAAGGGCGTGCTGCGCGAGGACTTCGTGCCGGCCGAGATCGCCGCCAGCTATGCCCGCAACGGCGCGGCCTGCCTGTCGGTGCTGACCGACGTCCAGTTCTTCCAGGGCTCGGCCGACTACCTGCAGCAGGCGCGCCGCGCCTGCGACCTGCCGGTGCTGCGCAAGGACTTCATGATCGACGACTACCAGGTCTTCGAGGCGCGGGCCATGGGCGCGGACTGCATCCTGCTGATCGCCGCCTGCCTGGACGACGTGCAGATGGCCGGCCTGGAGGCCATCGCCCACGACCTGGGCATGGCCGTGCTGGTCGAGGTCCACGACGGCGAGGAGCTGGACCGCGCGCTCAAGCTGAAGACGCCGCTGGTGGGCATCAACAACCGCAACCTGCGCACCTTCGACGTGACGCTGGAGACCACGCTGGACCTGCTGGGCCGGGTGCCGGCGGACCGGCTGCTGGTCACCGAATCCGGCATCCTGGCGCAGGCCGACGTGCAGCGCATGCGGGATGCCAAGGTCCACGCCTTCCTGGTCGGCGAAGCCTTCATGCGCGCCGACGATCCCGGCACCGCCCTTGCCGAACTCTTCGGCTGACAAAACAGAAGAGCCACCACCATGAGCCGTCGCCAGCCCCTGAAATCCCGGCCTGCGATGGCCACCCAGCACGATCTCTTCGGTGCCGAGGCCACGGCCGGCACCGATGCCGCTCCCCTTTCCCCTGCGGCCTCGCGGCCCGAGACCAGCTTGCCCACGACGTCCCCGAAGCTTCCCGACAACCGCCTGCGCGAATCGCTGGCCCTGCAGTTCGATCGCGTCCCTGCCAGCTGGCGCGCCGTCACCGATGCCTTCCGCGCCACGCAGGCCGGGCAGGCGCTGGTCCGGGCGGTGGACGAGCGCCGCGCCGCCGGCGCAGTGGTCTACCCCGACGACGTCTTCCGTGCGCTGCGCCTGACCCCGCTGGACGCGGTGCGTGTGGTCATCCTCGGCCAGGATCCGTACCACGGCCCGGGCCAGGCCGAGGGACTTGCCTTCTCGGTGCCCGCCGGCGTGCCGCTGCCGCCGAGCCTGCGCAACATCTTCAAGGAGCGCGACCGCGACCTCCGCGGCGCGCCCGCGACGGACGAGGCCGCCCCGGCCCCGCGCGGCCGCGCCGCCAGGCCCGAGGGCAGCCTGCGCGCCTGGGCGCGCCAGGGCGTGCTGCTGCTCAACACCTCGCTGACGGTGGAGGACGGGCAGGCCGGCAGCCATGCCGGCCTGGGCTGGGAGGCCCTGACCGACGCGCTGATCGCGGCCGTCGCGCAGCGTGCGGAGCCGGCGGTTTTCCTGCTGTGGGGCGCGCATGCCCAACGCAAGCGCGAGCTGATCCAGTCGTCCGGCGCCGGCCACTGGATCCTGGAATCCAACCACCCCTCGCCGCTGTCCGCCACGCGCGGCCCGGTGCCCTTCATCGGCTGCGGCCACTTCTCGGTGGCCAACGCTTTCGGCCGCGCCCACGGCTGGACCATCGACTGGTCCGCGGGGAGCGCCGAAGCCGAGCCGGAAGACGTCCACCGGCGCGACGGGCCTTCGGCCTGAGCCGGCGGGCGACCGGCCGGCCGGCGCCTGCGCTGTCCGGCCCCACTCATTCAGGCGGGCCGGGCTCCGATAGGGATTGATCCAGGCCGGGCGCTCCCTGCCCAATCGCGGCTCCATCCGCCTCCCCCCGTATCCGAGGCATGCCCGCCCGCGCGGCTTGGCATGCTCCTTGTGTCGTCCCGCCCATGAGCCGCATCGCCATCGTCAGCGCCATGCACGAAGAGCTTCGTGCCCTGTTGCAAGCCATGCCCGACGAGGCGCCGCACAAGCTGGCCGGCCGCGAGTTCTGGGTCGGCCACCTGGACGGGCACGAGGTGGTGGCGGTGCTGTCGGGCATCGGCAAGGTGGCCGCGGCCACGACGGCCACGGTGCTGCTGACGCACTTCGGCGTCGACCGCATCCTCTTCACCGGCGCGGCCGGCGGCCTGGGCGAGGGCGTGGCGGTGGGCGACGTGGTCGTCGCCGGCGAACTGCTCCAGCACGACATGGACGCCTCGCCGCTCTTCCCGCGCCACGAGGTGCCGCTGTACGGCCGCTCGCGCTTCAGCTCCGACGCGAAGCTGTCCGACGCCGTGCAGCGCGCGGCCACCGGCGTGCTGGCGGCCGCGTCCTCCGGCGAGAGCCCCGAGCTGCCGCGCAGCCACCTCGACGAATTCCACATCGGCCAGCCGCGCGTGCACCACGGGCTGATCGTCAGCGGCGACCGCTTCGTCTCCAGGCGCGAGGAAAGCGAGGCCCTGCGCGCCGAACTGCCGGACGTGCTGGCGGTGGAGATGGAGGGCGCCGCGCTGGCCCAGGTCTGCGCCGACTTCGGCGTGCCCTTCGCCGTGGTGCGCACGGTCTCCGACCGGGCCGACGACTCGGCCCATGTCGACTTCAACCGCTTCATCGCGGAGGTGGCCAGCCGCTACACGCTGGCCATCGTGCGGGCCAGCCTGGCCGCACTGGACGCGGGCTGAGTCCCCGCGCACCGGAGCAGTCGAAGCCGGCACCTCACTCAGGCAACACAACACACCAACAGGGAGCAGGGCATGCGTTTCGGTGCGCGTAAGGCGTTGGCGGCTTTGGGCTGCGTGCTGGGCTGCTGGCTGCCACTGGCGGCGCACGCCGCCGACAGCGACGGCGACGGCGTGGACGACACCCAGGACTGCGCACCGGCCGACCCCACCGTCGCCACGCTGCACCGCTACTACTTCGACCTCGACGGCGACCAGGCGGGCAACCCGGCGCAGTCCTACGAGCTGTGCTCGACCAAGCCCTTCGACGGCTCGGTGACCTCGGCCGACGACCCGGACGACACCAAGGCCAGCGTGCGCCCGCAGCCGGTGGCGCGCGGCACGCGCGAGATCGGCATCGACGTCACCGCGCACGCGCTGGGCGCCAGCTTCGATGCGGCACGCGTGCGCGCGCTCGGCGCCCAGACCGCGCCGCTGGCGTGGCGCTGGTCCGAGCTGGAGGGCGCAGGCGGCGTGGCCGTCGCCGACGGCGAGGCCGGCCTGGTGTCGGTGGCGGCCAAGCTCAACGCTGCCGGCCTGGCCCTGCACCTGGCCATCCACCCGGTGGACGGCAACCAGCTGACGCTGCCGCCGGACCTGCAGTCCGCGCTCTTCGCCGGCACGCTGCGCGTGTCGGACACCGCCTTCATCGAGCGCTACCGCAAGCTGCTGACGCGCCTGAAGGCCAGCCTGGGCGCGACACCCGTGCGCAGCATCGAGCTCGGCCGCGATATCGACCGCTTCATGGCCGTGCTGCCGGCCGACTGGTTCTGGGCCGACTACGCCATCTTCATCCGCGACATCCGCACCCACGCGCGCACGCTGTGGGGCAACGACGTGCAGGTGGGCTTCAGCGCGACGCGCGACGGCGCCGTGTCGGCCACCTACCTGTCCAAGCTGCGCGTGCTGGCCGCGCAGGCGGACTACGTGGGCATCGACTGGATCGCGCTGGACGCGCAGTGGAAGGCCATCGCGCCCTCGCAGGTCGCGGCCTCGGTGACGGCGCTGACGACGGCTTGGCCCTCGAACAAGCTGCGCATCGTCCAGCTGCTCTATCCGTCGGCGCCCGCGGCCGGCAGCTCGACCACGCAGCAGTCGCAGTTCCTGCAGGCGCTGTTCCTGGCCTGGGACAAGGCGCCGGCGGCCATCGCCTCCGTCGCGCTGCCCACCTGGACCGATGCCGCGCGCAACGGCACCGACGCCGGCAGCCGGCTGGTCGCCTCCTTCGGCCTGCACAGCCTGCCCGCGGATACCGCCGCCACGCCGCCGCCCAAGGCCGCCTTCCACACGCTGCTGGACCTGCTGCGCGAACGCGCCTGGCTCGCGCCCAAGGCGGCCTCGCGCGGCTACCTGCTCGGCGTCACGCCCTACCCGTACGACCAGACGCCCGACCAGCTGCCCACCGACGCGGTGATGGACGCCGTCTTCGCCGATGCGGCGCAGTGGTCGGACATGGTGATGTTCCATTTCGACAAGGGCGTGCCCTGGGTCGAGGCCCATGCCGACGGCTTCACGCAGTACGACGCGCCCTACGGCCAGCACCTGAAGACCACCTGGCAGCAGCACGGCTCGCGCCTGTCCCCGGGCCAGACCCTGGCGATCTCCATCAACCCGCTGGGCGTGCCGCGCGACCGCATCGCCGCCTACTGGGGCTATGGCGAGGGCTATTCGCTGAACGCCAAGTTCGAGCGCGTGGGCACCGGCAGCTTCAAGGACGCCGACGACCGCCTGCCGCCCGCGCCCTGGGGCACCTACCGGCTCAACTCGCCGCAGGTCAAGCAGGCCTTCCTGAACTACGTGCTGCGCAACCTGCAGCACTTCAACCCGGAGTTCCTGCTGATCGGCCTGGAGGTCAACCTCGCGGTGGACGTCGACGCGGCGCGCTTCGCCGACTACGTGGAGCTGCACCGCTACGTCTACGAGACGATCAAGAGCTACCCGGCCTGGGCCCACGTGAAGCTGGGCGTGTCCTTCACGGCCGAGGACCTGGTGGCCGACGAGTTCGGCACGCCCTACGTGATCGACAACATCAAGGACAAGGCGCGCATGCAGAAGCATCGCAACGCGCTGACCGCGCTGGCGCCGTACTCGGACTTCGTCGGCCTGGCCGTCTACCCGATCAAGACGCGCTTCGGCGCCGACAAGCTGCCGGCCTCGATGCTGCATCGCGTGTTCGAGACCGTGCGCAGCCTGACGACCAAGCCCATCGCCGTCACCGAGACCGGCTACCCCGCCGCGGGCTTCACGGTGGCCGGCCGCCGCTACGACGGCACGCCGGCCGCGCAGGCCCAGTTCTACCGCCTGCTGACCGAAGCGGCGGACGCCGACGGCCACGTGCTCTTCATCAACCAGTTCGCCACGCGCGACCTGACGCCCTATCTCGACAAGCTGCGCGCCCTGCCCGGCGGCGAGGGCAACGCGGCCCTGGTCGCCTTCTTCCAGTACTTCGAGCACAACGGCATCCTCACCGCCGGCGGCCAGGCGCGGGACGGCTCCACGGCCTGGGCCGAGTCGCTGTCGCAGTCCGTGACCAGCGGCGCGCAATGGGTGGCGCCGCTGAAGATCGCCAGCCCGTTGGACGGCAGGCTGCAGGTGCAGCTCTATGTCGGCGACGCGGGCCAGCTGGTCTACACGGTGCTGCGCGACGGCAGCACGGTGGTCGATCCCTCGCCGCTGGGCCTCACCGTGGACGGCGTGGACCTGGGCCAGGGCATCGTCGCGCTGGAGCCCGCGACGGCCAAGACCAAGGACGAGCTGCGCCGCATGCTCGGCGGCCACGCGCTGGCGCGCAACCGCAACCTCGACCAGCTGGTCATCGTGCGTCGCAGCGGCAAGGGCGACCATGCCTATGCGATCGAGTTCCACGTCGAGGCCGGCGGCGTGGCCTTCCGCTACGTCGTGCCCGGCAGCGGCGCGCGCACCATCGCCGGCGAGGCCAGCGGCTGGCGCCTGCCCTACAACACGCTGGTGTGGCACCAGCCGTATGTCGGCAACTACGAGTCCATGCAGCGCATGGGCGTGGCCGGCGGCTTCGGCGACCGCATCGCGCTTCCCTTCACGGCCGAACTGGCCGACGGGCGTTTCGTGACCGTGGCCGAATCCGGCGTGGGCCGCAGCACGCCCGCCTGGAGCGGCCTGGCCCTGCAGGCCACGCTGGGCAGCCCGCTGCTGGCGGCCAGCTTCCCCGGGGACACGCAGTGGACGGCGGCCGGCGGCCAGGCCACGCCCTGGCGCGTGACCATCGTCGCCGACACGCTGGACGAACTCGTCAACAACGACCTCGTCGGCAACCTCGCCGAGGCGCCCGACGCGGCGCTCTTCCCCAACGGTGCGGATACGAGCTGGATCAAGCCCGGCCGCGCCGTGTGGTCCTGGTGGTCGGACTCCAACTCGGGCTTCCTCTTCGACGCGCAGAAGCAGTACGTGGACTACGCGGCCCAGCTGGGCTTCGAGTATTCGGTGGTCGACGCCTGGTGGGAGCAGGGCTTCCCGGCTGCCGGCAAGAACCAGTTCCAGCGCCTGGCCGAGCTCGTGCAGTACGCCAGCAGCGGCGGACGCAAGGTCGGCATCTGGGTGTGGAAGTCCTGGGTCGAGCTGCTGGACCCGGCCGCGCGGCTGAGCTTCCTGACGCAGGTGAAGAACGCCGGCGCGGTGGGCGTGAAGATCGACAACCTGTATGGCGACGGCGGCGACTCCGCGCTCTTCCTGTCGCAGCAGGAGGCGGTGCTGCGCGACGCCGCCAAGCTCGGCCTGATGATGAACTTCCACGGCATGAGCAAGCCGGCGGGCCTGTCCGTCACCTGGCCCAACGAGATCACGCGCGAGGCCATGGTGGGCCTGGAGATCAACGGCCTGGCCTGGAACCAGGGCTACGCCGTGCCGGCCTTCCACAACGCCGTGCTGCCCTTCACCCGCTTCGTCGCCGGCGTGGGCGACTACACCCCGCTGACCTTCGACGAGCGCAAGCTGGGCACGACCAGCTTCACCCACCAGCTGGCGCTGTTCGGCCTCTACACCTCGCCGCTGCAGCACCTGGCCGAGCACCCGTCTCGCGTGCTGGCGCAGACCACCGTGCTGGACGTGCTCAAGGCCATCCCGACCGTGTGGGACGAGACGCGCGTGCTGGCACCCTCGCGCATCGGTGCGCTGGCGCTGATGGCGCGGCGCAGCGGCGAGCGCTGGTTCGTCTTCGGCATCAGCGGGCGCGAGGACGCGGCCACCACGGCAGCCATCGACCTGGGATTCCTGGGCGCCGGCCACTACGACGCGGTGCTGGTGCGCGATGCGGGCAAGACGCAGTTCAAGCGCGAGACGCTCAGCGACGCCACCGCCGCCACCGCGCTGTCGGCCACCATCCCCGCCGGCGGCGGCTTCGTCGCGCTGTTCACGCCGCGCGAGACCACGGCCAACAACACGGGCAAGCGCGGCTTCCGCATGGGCATGACCTCGGTGCCGCCGGTCAACTCGACGGCCGGCTACCAGTCGGTCTACGGCGCGCTGGCCTCGGCCGCCGACCTGGTGGTGCAGTCCTTCCAGGACGGCGTGCCCTGGGCCCAGGCCCTGGCCTCCAGCGACCCCAAGACCTACCCCGCCTCGCTGCAGGCGCGCTGGAAGCTGCACAAGGACGCGATGGACGCGGCCACGCCCAACCATGCGCGCTACCTGATGCTCAACCCCATCGCGACCACCTACGACGGTCTCGCGCTGACCTGGGCCACCTACAACAACGAGCCGCTGGCCGCGCCCTGGAACGGCTACGCCTTCAACCATCCGAACGTGAAGCAGGCGGTGCTGAACTGGATGATCGCCACGGTGGACTACTTCAAGCCCACCTACCTGGCCATCGGCGTGGAGTCCAACATCCTGCTGGCCAAGAAGCCGTGGATGTGGGCCGGCTACAAGGAGCTCAACGCCTACCTCTACACCGAGCTGAAGAAGCGCTATCCGAAGCTCTGGATCTTCCCGACCATCCACTACGAGCACATGCTGGGCGAGCACGAGGAGTCGCGCGCGCTGGCGGCCCAGTACGCATCGAGCTGGCCGACCATCCTGGTGGACGAGGTGGCCGACCTGATGAAGAGCAGCGACCTGCTGGCCCTGTCCACCTATCCCTACATGGTCTTCGGCTCGCCGCTGCGCGGCGACGACTACGCCGCGGCCATCGCGTTGTCCAAGCGCACGGGCAAGCGCATGGCCATCGACCAGACGGGCTACCCGTCCAAGGACTTCTACTTCTCGCCCCTGCTGACCACGCTGCCCGGCAGCACGCGGCTGCAGGACGAGCACCTGGGCCACGTGCTGCGCTTCGCGGCGCAGGAGAACCTCGAGTTCGTCGTCAACTTCGTCGCCATCGACTACGGCCTGAACTTCGGCGACGACCCCACCACCCTGACCTGGTCGACCACCGGCCTGATCGACGACGCCGGGCAGATCAAGCCCGCTCTGAACACCTGGTGGAACTATCTCAAGCGACCCTATGTGTCGCCCGGAGCCGCGCCATGAACCTCTACGCTTCCTTCATCGCCCGCGTGCTGCGCGCCTGGCTCGCGCTCGCCCTGCTGGCCGGTGCCATCGCCTCGCGCCCCGCACAGGCCGCCGACTGGTCGCCCATCGGCCCGCAGACGGCCACCGTGCTGGCACTGGCGCGCAGCCCGGCCAGCCCGTCGGTGATGCTGGCCGGCACCTACTTCGGCGGGCTCTACGCCAGCTTCGACTGGGGCTACTCGTGGAAGCACGTGGAGTCGCCGTTCTCCACCTACTCGGTCTTCGCCATCGCCTTCCATCCCACCGACCCGGCGACCATCTACGTCGGCTCCTTCGAGGGCGGCGTGTTCCGCACCCGGGATGGCGGCACGACCTGGAAGGCCATCAACGAGGGACTCGCCGACCACGACGTGCAGGCCGTCGCGATCGACCCGCGCAACTCGCAGCGCCTGTTCGCGGGCACCAGCAACGGCGGCCTGATGGTGAGCACCGACGGCGGCGACCACTGGACCGCCGCGCCCGGCATCGCCAACACCGTGCGCGTGCGCACGGTCCTCTTCAGCGCCGCCATCCCCGGCGAGATCTTCGCCGGCACCATCGGCCAGGGCGTGATGCGCAGCCTCGACGACGGCAAGACCTGGGGCACCTACAACAACGGCCTGCCCGGCACGACCGTGCTCACGCTGGCCCAGGGGCCGGACAAGTCGCTCTATGCCGCCACCGACAACGGCGCGGCCAAGTGCGTCACCTCGTGCACGCTGTGGCGCGACATCAGCTTCAACCTGCCCAAGCTGCCGATCAGCCAGCTGATGCCGCACCCGGTGTGGCCCGGCATGACCTTCGCCGCCACGCTGGGCGGCGTCTACGTGATCGGCAACGATGCATCGGATACCAGCTGGATGTTGTGGGACTTCACGCCCTCGCGCCTGCTGGCCGCGGACCCCAACGGCTTCGTCATCCACGTCGGCCTGATCCACGGTGGCCTGAACGCCACGACCGACTTCGGCGGCTCCTGGCGGCGCTTCGACAACGGCATCCAGAACGCCTTCGTCGGCACGCTGGCCACGCCCTCGGCCAATGGCTCGACGACCGTCTACGCCGGTACCGACCTGGGCGTCTACAAGCTCTCCTCCGGCATCGCGGGCTGGTCCACCTCGCTGGCCAAGCAGCAGGCGATCTTCGACCTGCAGACCCTGCCTTCCGCGCCCGACACCGTCTATGCCGGCCTGGAGTTCTCCAGCGTCTGGAAGACCACCGACGCGGCGCAGAACTGGGCCCAGGCTTCCAAGGGCGTGCGCCCGGCGGATGTCTTCACGCTGGCGCGCTCGGAGGCGGCGACCGAGCTGGTCTATGCCGGCACATCCAGCGGCCTCTACGTCAGCCGCGACGGCGGCAAGCAGTGGGGCGCCACCACCAACGTGACGCTGCCGCTGGTGCTGTCGGTGGCGGCGGACCCGACGCGCCGGCCCTTCGTCTACGTGGGCAGCGTCGGCGGCCAGGTGATGCGCAGCGCCGACGAGGCCTATTCCTTCTGGCCCGCCAACAAGGGCCTGCCGGCCGAGGACATCCTGCGCCTGCACTCGGCCGCCTGGGAGAAGACCTATGCGGTCACCGGCGGCGGCAAGCTCTACGCCACCAGCGACGACGGCCAGAACTGGTTCCCCGTCGCCACCGGCGTGGCCGACCGCATCGTCGACATCACCAGCGAGCGCCAGCGCGGCTGGGTGCTCTACCTGGCGACGGCCGGCGGCGGCGTCTACAAGAGCGAGTCCGCGGGCCTGAACTGGGCCAGGGTGAACACCGGCATCGACTCGCCCTACGTCTTCGCGGTCAAGGTGGACGCGACGGACCCGAAGAAGCTGTGGGCCGCGGGCTCCGGCAAGGTCTGGCGCAGCACCGACGGCGGCGCCACCTGGACCGGCTCCACTGCAGGCCTGCCGGCCAACACCGCGATCACCGCGGTCGAGCCCGACCGCAAGACCGCGGGCACGCTGTACGCGTCGGTGCAGGGCAAGGGCGTCTACCGCAGTGTCGACGGCGGCGTGAACTGGGCGGCCATCAACGGCAGCCTGCCCGCCGCGGCGGTGGCCGGCAACGTGGCCATCAGCTCCGGCGGCACGGCCGCGGGCGAGCTGCTGGCGGGCCTGCACCTCGAAGGCATCTGGCGCACGGCCAACGCCGGCGCAGCCTGGAGCCTGAGCGACAGCGGGCTGGACCTCTTCGTGCGCTCGGTGGCCATCGACCCGCGCGCGCCGGCCACGCTCTACGCCGGCACCATCAACGCCGGCGTCTTCCGCAGCGACGACAGCGGCGCCAACTGGAAGAGCCTGGGCCTGCGCGACCGCACGGTGTTCAAGGTCACGCTGGACCCCGGCGACAGCAAGCGCGTCTACGCCGCCACCTCGCGTGGCGTCACGCGCAGCATCGACGGCGGCGCCAGCTGGGTCACGCTGGGCCAGCAGGCGGCCTATCTCTATTCGATGGCCACCGACCCGGCCGATGCCGGCAAGCTGATGGTCGGCACCCTGGCCGGCCAGGTCTGGGGCAGCAGCGATGCCGGCGCCAGCTGGGCCGGCGGCGGCAGCCTGCCGCAGGCCAACATCCTGGCCTTGCTGCGCCTGCCGGCGAAGAACGGCGTGGCAGGAGACTGGCTGGCCGCGCCCGAGCGCAGCGGCATCTGGCGCTCGTCCGACGGCGGCGCCAGCTGGTCCAAGGTCTCCAGCGGCGCCATCGACAGCC
Organism: Aquabacterium sp.; assembly: GCA_004322345.1. Classification (GTDB taxonomy): domain Bacteria; phylum Pseudomonadota; class Gammaproteobacteria; order Burkholderiales; family Burkholderiaceae_C; genus Aquabacterium. Next base: position 18,857 of record SCTQ01000271.1, read on the forward strand.
AGCAGGTGACCGCGCTGTCGGTCGATGCTCGATCGGGCCTGCTCTACGCGTCCACCAACGGCGGCGGCATCTTCCTGAGCCCGGACAACGGCGGCTACTGGGTGGAATGGAACACCGGCCTGGCGGTCGGCGGCACGGCGGCCAAGGTGGTCGGCCAGGTGCTGCCCAGCCCGTCCACCGACTGGAAGGTCTACGCGGCCACCAAGGACCAGGGCCTCTTCGTCTCCACCGATGCCGGCACCAACTGGAAGCCGCTGGGCAGCGGCCTGCCCAAGCAGGTCAACCGCATCCTGGCGCTGCCGGGCAACGTGCTGATCGCCGGCACCGCGACCGGCCTGTACCGCTCGACCAACGACGGCACGGCCTGGGCGGCGGTCGGCCCCGCGGGCGCGTCGGTGGCGACGCTGGCCTCGCTGGCCACCACGCCGACGCGCCTGCTGGCCGGCACCACGGCGGGCGCCATCCTCGTCAGCTCCGACGGCGGCGCCACCTGGATCGCGGCCACGCGCGCCGGCACGCGCATCTCTCCGGTCTCCGAGATCCTGCCCGGCGCCGGCACCACGGCCTATGCCGGCACCCTGGGCGGCGGCTTCCTGAAGAGCACCGACAGCGGCGCCAGCTGGTCCGAGGCACTGGACCCGACGACCATCGCGCCGGTGGCCACGGTGGTGCGCGTGGACCCCGGCGATCCGAAGATCATCTACGCCGGCACCGGCGGCCAGGGGATCATCCGCTCCAAGGACGGCGGCGCCACCTGGGCCTTCGCCAACCAGGGCCTGAGCACGCTGTCGCTGCTGGCCATGGTCATCGACCCGTCGGCGCCCAAGACCGTCTACGCCGGCACCACCGGCGGCGGTGTCTTCGTCAGCACCAACGGCGGCGACACCTGGACGGCGCTCAACAGCGGGCTCTTCAACAAGAACATCACCTCGCTGTCGCTGGACGGCGCGAACCCGAAGATCATCTACGCGGGGACGGAGGGCGGCGGGGTGTTCAGGCTGGAGCGCTGAGCTCCCGTGCGGCGCGGCTCAGGCCGCCGCCTGCATCGACGCCCAGGTGCGATGCAGCCCTTCGCGCAGGTCGATGCGCGGCACCCATCCCAGCGCGTCCTGCGCCCGTCGGTTGTCCAGCACGTTGACCAGCACGTCGCCCTGGCGCTCGGGCAGCTGCTGGCGTTCGAGCCGCCGGCCGCTGACGCGCTCCACCATCTCCAGGATCTCGGCCACGCTGTGGCCGCGGCCGCTGGAGATGTTCAGCACCCCGGGAGGCGTCTCGGTGGCCTTGAGCATCGCGTCCACCGCGTCGTCCACGTAGATGTAGTCGCGCACCGTGCGGCCTTCGCCGAAGAGCTTGATCGGCCGGTTGTCGAGCAGGCAACCCATCGCCACCGCGATCACGCCCTGCGCGCCGAACGGGTTCTGGCCCGGGCCGTAGGGGTTGGACAGCCGCAGGATGCTCACTTCCAGCGGCGTGGTGCGCGCATAGAAGGACATGTAGTTCTCGATCGTCAGCTTGCTCTGGCCGTAGGCGGACTTGGGCGCCAGCGGGTGGTCCTCGGCGATGGGCACGCTCTGCGGCTCGCCGTAGATGGTGCCGCCCGACGACGCATAGACCACGCGCGTGACGCCGAGTGCGCGCGACATCTCCAGCAGGCGGATGGTGGGCAGCAGGTTGGACAGCAGGTCGTAGTTGCTGCTCTCCGTCACCATGTTCGGGAAGGTGGTGGTGATCAGGTGGAAGACCGTGTGCACGCCGCGCAGCGCGTTGCGCAGCACGTTGTCGTCCATGAAGTCGCCGTGGACCAGCTCGATGCGCTCCAGCACGTCGCGCAGGTTGGTCTGCGAGCGGCTGGGGCGCGTCAGCACCTTGGGGCGGATGCCGCGCGCCACCAGCGCGCGCACGACGTTGGAGCCGATGAAGCCGGCGCCGCCGAGGACCAGGACCTTGGTGTCGGGCTGGAGCGTCATCGTGTCCTCCGCGGCCTCAGTTCGTCGGCGTGGAGGTGTTCACCTTCACGTCCTTCGGGTTCACGTCGTAGCTGAAGTAGAAGCCCATGTTGCGGTAGATGGGCACGATCTTGTTGACGTACTCATCGAAGAACTCGGCCACCTCGGCGATGCGGCGCTGGGGCACGAAGACCACGTCGTAGGGCTTCAGCGGCAGGTCGGCGACGGTGTTCTGCTCCAGGTGGGCCTGCATGTCCAGCTTGATGAAGGTGGGCTGGCCGGAGCCGGAGTTGCGCAGCACGACGATGTTGGTGCGCTCGGCACCGGGCTTGAAGCCGCCGCTCTGGATGATGGCCTGCAGGGCGGTCAGGCCACCGGTCTCCAGCGCCTGCGAGCCGGGGCGCGCGACTTCGCCGCTGACGAAGATCTTCGGGCTGGCGTACTTGCGCAGGATCACCGTGATGTCGGGCTGGCGCAGCTCCTTGCGGTAGCGGTCGTACAGCTGCGCCTGCAGCGCGCGCGTGCTCAGGCCCGTGGTGTCCACCTCGCCGATCAGCTGCATCGACACGCGGTTGTCCGGCGGGATCACGAACTGCTCGTTCAGCTCGGGGTGGTAGTAGAACTTCACGTCCACCACGTCGCCCACCTGCAGCTCGTAGCGCAGCTGGGCACGGGCGATGGGCTGGGCGTCGGCGTCGGACTTCAGCACCACCTCGGCCGGCGTCGCACGCTGGCCGATCTTCTCGGACTGGCTGGCGCAGCCGGCCAGGACCATGGCGAGCGCGCAGGCTGCCAGGAGCGCCGACGAGGAACGGCGCGGCGTGCCGGATGCGATGGTGGTGGTCATTGGGAGGTCGTCACTGGTTGGTCGGCACGATCGGCAGGTTGAAGTAGCTCTTCCAGGTGTCCAGCGACGGCCGGGTGTTGCCGTCGCCGTCGTACAGGCCGATGTCGCGGAAGTATTGGTAGAACTCGACGAAGAGCGCACCCGGCGTCGCGTCGTTCATGCGCTTCCATTGCATGTCGCTGTCGCGCACCTGGAAGTTGACGACGAAGTCCACCGGGTTGGGCAGCTTGCTCAGCTCGTAGAGCATCAGCTTCATGTGGCGGTCCTGCTTGTCCGCGGTGCCGGCGAACAGGGTCTGGCCCAGCAGCATGTAGGGGTCGGCGGTGTAGCCGCTCTCGGTCACGGCCAGGGGCTTGGTGTCGGTCAGGCCCGCGGCCTTCAGGTTGGTGAACAGCGCGTCGTAGGCCGAGGCCGGCATCGTATAGGCGTTGTACTTGCCGTAGTGCGGATAGACCGACAGCGCAAGGATGTCGACGTAGGGCAGCAGGTCCTTGACGCCGGCGATCAGGCGCGGGCGGATGCCGGCCGGCATCTCGTCGTACTTGTAGGGCGTGCCGGACTCGGCCGCGTTGTCCATCACCAGGCCGGCGTACTCGTCGGCCATATAGGTGGTGGCCGAGATCGAGACAAAGATCTTGATCTTCGAGAACTGCGGAATGGCCTTGAGCTGGGTGTAGACGAACTTGTGCAGATCCAGCCAACGACGGTAGGCGTCCTCGCTGACGACCTCGGTCGCGCTGACCTCGATGCCGATGCACAGGTAGTCCGGGTTGAACCAGCTGATGGCGCGGATGGCGTACTTGAGGAAGGCCATCTTCACCGCGGGATCGTCGAAGTTCGCGGTGTCGAAGGGCGCCGGCGGCATGCGGTGCTCGCTGTCGGCCACCACGCCGTCGGGGATGCGGTTGTAGGCCGCGTCGTAGGTGAAGCCCTGGCCGATGCCCCAGTAGGGCGCCAGCAGGTTGCGCGGGATGCCCAGCGGGTTGATCGACAGCAGCAGCTTCTGCCCGCTCTTGCGCCTCGCGGCGTAGTTGCGCCAGGAGTTCAGCACCGAGTTGGCATAGGGCGGCTCCAGCGTGGTGAAGCCGTCGTTCAGCGCCTCGGTCCAGGGGATGCCGCCGTCCAGGTGCACGGACAGCAGGTCGCCGTGCTGGGCGATCTTGCCGTCTATCCAATCGGCCACCGCGTTCTGCTCGGCCTGGGTGGGCGGGGCGTCGTAGGGCGCCTGGGTGAAGCCCATGTGGAACTTGCGCTGCGCCGGCAGCGGCAGCGTCCACCAGCCGCGCTCGAAGGCCATGTTGCGCAGCGTGTGGAAGGCAGCCTTGGGCTTGCCCGCACTGCTGCGCAAGCCGATGGAGTCGAACCACGGCGAGCCCGTGCTCAGATCGTCCAGCCGCGAGAACAGCACCAGCGGCATCACGTCCGCATAGGCGTCCCAGGTGTCGAAGAAGGCGCGCAGCATCTGGCTCTGGCGCATCTCGGTGCTGGCGGCGCTGGTGGACGAGGCGAAGACCAGCGGCCACACCACCAGCGGCTTGCCGTTGCGCGCGGCCAGCAGGGTCTCGACCATGCCGCGCAGCTTGCGCGGGTCCTGCAGCGCGTTGTAGGGCGCGAAGCTGGTGATGACGACGTCGGCCGCAGCATTGACGGCGGCGAAGACGGCGCGCGTGGGTTCGGTGGTCAGGCCCGTGTGGGTCACGCCCAGGCCCACCTTGACCGTGCTGCCCCAGCTGGCATGCAGGTAGGCGCCCACGGTCTGCAGGTAGCCGTGCACGCCGGTCCAGAAGGCGACGTTGGGCTGGGTGGCGAAGTGCAGGTCGGCGTAGCGGCCCAGGCGCACGAGGGTCACGCCGTTGCTGCCCAGCTGGGCCTTCAACTGGCTCAGCGCGTAGATGGCGCGGTCGGTCACCTCCTTGGCGCCCAGGCCCAGCGTGCCGGCGGTGATGCGGGCGGACAGGTCGGTGGGCACGGCCAACGCCGTACCGTCGATCGCATCCATCGACAGGGCGACCTGGATGCCGGCTGCCTGCAGGGCGGTGGCTGCGGTCTTCACCTGCGCCAGCGTCGCGGCGCTGATCTGGCCGTAGCCCGGGTCCACCTGGTTCCAGCGCAGCTCGATCCAGGCCACGGTGGCGCCGATCTCGCGTGCGGCGGTGATGCGGGTGCCCAGGTCCTTGCCCAGGTCCACGATGTCCAGCGCGATGACGCGGCCTTCGCGGGCGCGGGCCAGCGGCCATTTCTTGACGTCGCCGTCGTCCGGGTCGTTGCCCCAGGGCGCCCAGACGCGGCTGGGTGGCGCGGCATCGGGGAAGAGGTAGCCGCCGTTGGGGTCACCGTAGGAGTCCTGGTCGATGTCGGTGAAGTAGAGGTTCCAGCCGGCGGGGATGTCGCCGCCGGTGTAGACGGCCTGGGCGCAGGCGGTGCCGGCGGCCCACCACAGCGTGCAGGCCGCCAGCAGCCGCAGCAGGCGGCCGGTGATCGCGCTTCCTCGGTACTGCGTCGTCATCTTGCGTGCTCTCGTTCGTCGTGAGGGTCAGCGGTCGATGCGCACGCTTGCGGCCGGCTGGCTGCCGGGCAGGCGGATGACGATGCGCTTCGTCGTGCTGTCGTAGAGCCAGCCGCCGGCCGGGCCGAAGGCTTGCGGGTTGGTGAGCTGGGCCAGCGTGGTGCCGTCGGCGACCACGGCCTTGGGTGCCGCGTTCCAGCCGCGCACCTGCAGCCACCACGGGCGCGTGACGGCGGGGTAGCTGCCGGTGGCCGGGCCGATGCCCAGCGTGGCGGCGCTGGCGGTCTCGCTCCAGGCCAGCGGCGTGCTGCGCTGCTGGCCGTTGCGGTAGGCCAGCGTCAGGCCGTCGTCCTCCACCAGCGTGAAGGCGCCGGTGGTGCCGGCGCCGTCGGCGAAGATGTCCAGCATCAGGTGCTCGTCGCTGCTGGCCTGGGCCGCGTACTGCCGCACCGGGCCCATGGGGACGATGCTGCCGGCGCGGGCGAAGGTGGGCAGGCGGTCCAGCGGGGCGTCCACCGTCACGGTCTGGCCGCCCGCGTAGCGCGTGTCGGTGTGGGTGTCGTACCAGGCGCTGCCCGCGGGCAGGCGCAGGGCGCGCGTGGTCGCGCCTTCGGTGACGACCGGGGCGAGCAGCAGCGAGGCGCCGAGCATGAACTCGCCGTTCTGCGTCGCGGTGGCGGTGTCGGCGGGGAAGTGGAAGAGCGTGGGCGCCAGCACAGGCACGCCATCGGACTCGGCCTTCGCGTACAGGCTGTAGAAATAGGGCATCAGCCGGTAGCGCCATTCGATCTGCTTGCGCGCCGCCCAGCTGACGGTGTCGCCGAAGCGCCAGGGCTCGCGCGGCTGGGTGTCGAAGTTGGCGTGGTTGCGCATGAAGGGCGTGGCCGAGGCGAACTGCAGCCAGCGCAGGAAGAGCTCCGCGCTGGGCGAGCCAAGGAAGCCGCCGATGTCGTGGCCGAAGAGGTTCTGGCCCGACAGGCCCATGGAGACGCTCATCTCCACCGAGGTCTTCAGCGCGTCGAAGCTGGTGGCGGCATCGCCGCTCCAGTTGGCCGCGTGGCGCTGCACGCCGGCGAAACCGCTGCGCGACAGGATGAAGGGCCGGTAGCCCGGGCGTGCCAGCTGCAGCGCCTGGTTGAAGGCAGCCGTCTCGTGCAGCGCGAAGACATTGCGCGCCGCCACGTCATAGCGCGGCTTGCCGTCGAAGTCGTAGATCGCGTGCGGCATGCTGTTGGCGGCGGGCTCGTTGAGGTCCGCCCAGATGCCGCTGACGCCGCTGCCGGCGACGAAGCCCGCCAGCTGCGCGGTGAAGAAATCGCGCGCCGTGGTCTTGGTGAAGTCGATCCAGCTGACGTCGCCCAGGAAGATGTTGGTGATCACGGGCTGGCCGGCGGCGTCCTTCAGCAGGTAGTCCTGGGCCTGGAACCAGGGCCACAGGCGGTCGAAGCGCGACAGCAGCGGCTCCACGATGGGCACGCGCTGGAAGCCGAGCTGGTCCATCTGCGCCGAGAAGCCGGCCGGGTCGGGGAAGGCCGACGGGTCCCAGCTCAGGGCCTGCCAGCGGTCCATGTAGTCCAGGTCGAGGAAGAAGCCGTCGCAGGGGATCTGCAGCTGGCGGAAGGTCTGGGCCAGCGACAGGATCTCGGCCGCGCTCTTGTAGCCGAAGCGCGACTGCCAGTAGCCCAGGGCCCAGCGCGGCGGCCGCGGCGTGTTGCCGGTGAGCTTGCCGAAGGCGCGGGTCACGTCGGCCGGCAGCGGGCCGGCGAGCACGTAGTAGTCCAGCGTGCCGGCGAAGGCGGCGATCGTCACCTGGCCGCTTCCGCCATTGCCCGCGCTGTCGAAGTCGAAGACGGCGGCCGCCGGGTTGTCGAGGAAGAAGCCATAGTGCCTGCCGTCGCGCTGGCCCAGCCAGTAAGGCGTGCTGGTGTAGAGCGGATTGCTCTGCGAGGTCCAGGCCGCGGCGTCGGTGTTCTTCATCCACAGCAGGCGGCCGCGCTTGTCCAGCGTGCCGCCGGCCAGGCCCATGCCGAGGAAACGCTCGCCGCTGGCGGCGGCCTTCAGCGCGACGATGGTGCCGCTGGCGTTGTCCCACCACAGGCCGCCGGGCAGGTCGGCGCTGAGCACGCTGCCGTCCGCGCGGGCGATGGTGACCTGCAGCGGGTTCTTCTTGATGACTGCCGCGAGCGGGCCCTGGATCAGGTAGACGGTGTCACCCGAGTCGAAGAAGGTCAGCGTGCCGGTGGCCGCCGTCTGCGCCAGCGTGGCGCCGGTGGGCAGCGGCGTGACGCCCGGGGGCACGGCGTGCACGTGCGCGATGCCCCCGTCGAGGAACTCCACCAGCAGCGTGCCGCCACCGGACAGCGAGAACTGGGCGCCGTTGGGGCGCTGGGCCACGGATTGCGCGGGGCCCAGCGCGACGAAGGCGGCCTGGGCCGCGCCGGCTGCAAGGAGCAGCACGGCGGCGAGAAGGCGCAGCAGGAGGGGCAGCGGGGACTTCACGGCGAGGGCTTCACTGCTTCTGCAGCATCACGACGATCCACGGGTTGATCGGGGAGCCGCGCAGCCAGCCCATGCCCGGGCGCGACACCAGCCAGAACACGAAGCGCACCGGCGCGCCGAACAAGGTCCCCTTGATGGAGTTCTGGCTGCGGATGAAGCCCCAGTAGTTCTCCACCGGCAGCGGCGTGGCCGGGCCGGTGCCGGCGCGGGCGAAGACGCGCTCGTAGTCGCCCACCGACATCAGGAAGCGCGAGGCCGGCGAGTTGAAGCGCGGCTTGTAGCTGCCGGGCGTGCGGCCGTGGAAGATGTCCATCGGGAACCAGCGGTTGGGGCTGGCGACGACGACGTAGCCGCCGGGGCGCAGGATGCGCACCATCTCGCGCGCCATCGCGTAGCGCTGGTCGTCGACGTCGGGGGCGGTCTGGTTGCTGTCGCCGACGACGCCCACGTGCGGGAAGACACAGCCGCAGAAGGCGGCGTCGAAGCTGTTGTCGTCGAAGGGCAGGTGCTTGCCGTTCGCCAGCAGCAGGCGCTCGTAGTGCGCGCGGCGCGGCCACACGGCCGTGCGGTTGCCGCAGTCGATGCCCACGCTGTCGAAGCCTTCCTTGTGCAGCATCTCCACGTCCACGCCGGTGCCGCAGCCTACCGACAGCAGGCGCGGTTCCTTCCTGGCCTTGGGCCAGAGCTTCTTGAACAGCGGCGTCCAGTAGTTGGCCGTGAGGTCCGCATTGGAGTTTTCCTCGTAGGTCAGCAGGGTCTCGTCGGTCGGGTCGTCGAAGCGCTCGCCGACGATCAGGTCCGGGAAGCCGCCGGTCAGCGAGAAGACGGATTCGCAGCCGGTGCAGCGGTACTGCTGCGGCAGCGCCAGCAGGCGGCCGCGGCACTTGGGGCAGACCAGGCCCAGCGTGGACAGGCGCTGGTCCAGCGGCATGCCGCCGGTGGGTGCGGCCAGCGAGGCGGCGAAGGCGGAGGTAGATGCATTCATGGGTCAGGCCCTCGGTGCAGTGAAGTAGTTGCCGGCCAGCAGCAGGCCGGCGCGCGTGGCCAGGCCGGCGCCGACGACCCAGCGCACGGGGTTGGCGCGCGTCAGGCCGTAGTGCTCGCAGAAGCAGCGGAAGGCGCCGCGGTGGAAGTCCAGGATGTGCCAGCGCAGGACGGGATAGGTGCGCTTGCCGCTGCCCTTGCCCTCGTAGTGCACGATCTTCGATTGCGGATCCAGCAGCACCTTCTTCTGCTTGCCGCGCATGCGGTCGCAGAAGACGGCCTCGTGCCAGTAGTAGTAGTCCTCGGCGAAGCCGCCGACGGACCAGAAGTCGCGCTGGCTGATGATCATCGCGGCGGCCGAGACCCAGTCGGCCTCGAAGGGCTCGCCGCGGGCGACCTCGTCCTTGCACAGGTAGTCGGCCACCGGCGCGACGTTGGGCATGAACCTCGTCAGCCACGAGCGGCGGCCGAGGAAGGCCGACCAGACGCTGGGAAAGCGCCGGCCGGACCATTGGTCCGTGCCGTCCAGGTTCAGCAGGCGGCTGCCGACGACGCCGGCTTCGGGATGGGCCTTGAGCGTGCGCATCGAGCGCGCGATGGCATCGGCCTCGATCAGCGTGTCGTCGTTCAGGAAATAGAGATAGGCGCCGCGCGCCAGGCGTGCGCCCTGGTTGGCCGCGGGGCAGTAGCCGCGGTTGTCCGGGTTGGCGACCAGGCGCACGTCGGGATGCAGCGTGGACACCTGCCGCACCGAGTCGTCCTTCGAGCCGTTGTCGATGTAGATGATCTCGTAGCGGCAGTCCGGCCACTGCGCGCCCTTGAGCGAGACGATGCAGTCGACGATGTACTTGCAGGCGTTCAGGCCCACCAGCACGATGGACACGTCGACGCGCTCGGCGCTGCCTTCAGGCACGGGCAGGGTGATCGTGGGCGATGCTGCTTGCATGCTCGTCTCCGGGGGCAAGGATCTGGGTGGGGGCGAAGCCGCTGTTCACGCGCGGCAGGGTCTCGGCCATCTCGCGGTACATGGCCCAGCACAGGCCGGCGACCAGCCACCAGCCCTTGAGCGGGAAGTGGAAGACGTCGACCTGCAGGCCGTAGACCAGGGTGGACAACATGGCCACCTGGGCTGCGACGAAGAAGTCGCGCGGCGGCGCGGTGCCCGGTGGCATCAGGGTGCTCAGCCGGCCGGCGCGCAGCGCGGCGGCGAACATCAGGCCGACGAAGCCGAAGAAGGTCAGCCAGCCCGGCAGGCCGACTTCCATCGCGGTCATGATGTATTCGTTGTGGACGGTGGTCTCCTCCGGGCCCACGTCCTTCAGCCGCTTGGGGATCTCCACCTGGTTGCCCACGCCGATGCCGGTGAGCCAGTTCTCGCCGGCGATGTCGATGCCTGCGGACCAGTACTCGAAGCGGATGCGCAGCGTGGCCGAGCGCTGGGTGGAGTAGTTGGTCGGGTCCAGCACGCGGTTCCAGATCGCGTCGGGCACCAGCGGCAGCATCGCGACGATGGCCAGCATGCCGGCGATCACGCCGCCGGCCGTGATGCGCCACAGCCCGCGCAGGCCGCAGAAGGCGACCACCGCCGCGGCCAGCAGGATGGCCGCGCGCGTGTTGGTCAGGAAGATGTTGTAGAGCGTGACCAGCAGCCCGAAGGTGATGATCCCGTTGGCCACCAGCGTGCGCGCGCCCTTGCGGAAGTAGAAGAAGAAGGGCAGCGTGAGGATCAGGTTGATCGCGTACACCGCGGAGTGCGAGGTCGGACCGGAGGCGCGGGCCACGGTGTCCAGTTCCTCCCATTCCGACGTATCGGCCATCACCGTGGAGAAGCGGCTGGACATCTCGCCCAGGTCGGCTTCGGACACGCTCTGCCCGAAGTGCCAGGTGTAGACGGTGAACAGCCCGATCAGCACGGTGGAGATCAGCCAGATCGCCACCGACCACTTCACCAGCTGGGCCGAGCGCGCGACGTTGATCACCAGCATGAAGAACAGCAGATTGCCCAGGATGGCGCTGATCGCGCGCACCGTGCCCAGCTCGTGCGTGGTGTGGAAGACGCCCAGGATGGCCAGCAGCAGGTAGAAGCTGTAGAGCCAGAAGGCACCGCCGAAGACGATGCGCTTCTTCATCACCAGCGCCTGCAGCAGGAAAGCTCCGAGTGCCACGGTGCCCACGATGCGCATCAGCGAGATCGTCAGCGCCGCGTTGTCCGCGGTGAAGCGGCCCAGGCGCTCGATCGGGATGATGAAAGCCGTCAGCAGGAAGGCCACCGACGGCGACAGCAGCAGCCACACGCCCAGCGCCAGGCCGAAGGGCACGCCCAGCATCAGCAGCGGCGACCCGAGCCCGGAGCTGGCCGCCACCAGCGCCACCCCGCTGCCCACGCCGCCGGCCAGGCCCAGCACCGCGCGCTTGAACGCGGTGGCGGCCTTGCCTGCGGCGGCGATGGGGCGGCGGGCGTAGGTGGCCTGCATGGCTCAGCGCTTGAGGGGCCCGAGGTAGTTGACGCCTTCCAGGCCCAGCAGGTCGCGCTCGTCGCGCACCTTCTGGTTCAGGTACTCCAGGAAGATCGACAGCCCCAGGCCGATCAGCAGGCCGAAGGGCAGGGCCAGGCCGACGATGAGCAGCTTCTTCGGGCCCACCGCCTGGATCGGCCGCTCGGCGGCGTTGAGCACCGCGATGTTGGACACGCGCTTGATGTCCATCTCCTCGGCGATGCGTGCTTCCTCACGGCGCTTGGCGTAGGACAGATAGTTCTGCTCCAGCGCGCCGCGGTCGCGCTCCAGCGCGCCCAGCGTGGTCTCGCCGGCGTTCAGCGCGATCAGGCGCTGGCCGATGGTCGAAGACACGCTGCGCAGCTCGGCCAGCTGGGAGGACAGGCCCTGGCGCAGGGTGGTCTCGATCTGGCCGACTTCGCGGTCGATGCGCTGCACCGGCTCGGAGGTGTCGGAGAAGCGCTGCAGCAGCTCGGTGCGGCGCATGCGCAGGTCCGTCAGCTTGTCGCGCATCTGCTGGAAGTTGGGGTAGGAGCCCAGGCTGGGCGGGTTGGGCAGGGCGGCGGCGACGGCCTGGCTGTTGGCGTTCAGCGGCGCGCCGCTGCCGGCCGCGGCGGCGGCACCGACGGCGGCGGCCGGGTTCAGCGGCATCGCCGGCACGCTGGCGGCGCTCTCGCCCTTGTGCAGCGTGGGCGCGTTGCCGGCCAGCTGGGTGCGCACGTTCATCAGGCGCAGCTCGCGTTCGCTCTCGGAGATGTCCTCGTAGACGGTCTGCATCCGGCGCAGCAGCAGCACGCGCTCCTCGCTCATCGCGCTGATGTTGCCGGCGTCGCGCACCTTCAGGCGCGTGGCATCCAGCGTGTCCAGCTGGGCCTTCAGCGTGTGCAGCTGCTCGTCGAAGAAGCCCATCAGGTTGGGGTCGCGGCGCAGTTCCACGCGCTTGTTCAGGTAGAGCTGGACCTGGGTGTCCACCACCTGCATCGCCAGGTCCGGCGAGGCCAGCTTGACGGAGATGCCGATGACGTCCGAGTCCTTCTCGCGCTCGACCACCATCGCCTTCTGCAGCAGCACGATGGCTTCCTCGCGGTCGCTCAGGCGCTGGCGCAGGTTCAGCGTGATCAGCGTCTCCTTGATCTGCGTCTTGAACCAGCGCACGATGGCGCGGGCCTCGGCCTTGATGCGCTGGAAGGTGGTGCGCGGCGGCGGCGGCTCCAGCTTGAAGGCCTGCACGCCGATGGCGTCCACCGTGGCCTCGATCAGCGAGCGCGCCGACAGCATCTGGATCTCGGAGTTGATGTCCTCCTTGCGCACGCCGGTGGACAGCACGCCGCCTTTTTCCACCGTGGCGGGGACCTCGGCGTTCTCGCGGCCCAGCTTGACCAGCAGCCGCGCGGTGGACTCGTACTCGTCGTTGAGGAACTGCACGCTGACGTAGGCCGCCAGCAATGCGG
>SCTQ01000272.1 GCA_004322345.1 Aquabacterium sp.
AAAACTCTGTGGGCGGGACCGATTTGCTACCGGGATGTATCCGGTCTTGTCTGGCTGTGGATGCGGCGCAACGCCATCGATGGAAAGCCCTGAATTCGCGCCGATATGTGGCGGTAACCCCGGGCATATTTCATTGCGACGCCCAAAGATTTAGGGGCAGAATCGGTCGAATCAATACGAAATGAGCACGGATTTTCGCCCAATCGGTGAGTCCCCGGCATTTTCTGCTCCATTTCCCGGCCCTCCCGTTCCATCCTTCACGACACCCAGCGACAACTTGAAGCGCCGCGAGCGCGGCGCTTTGCGGAGACACGATCCATGATGCAGCGGCCCACCCAGCGCCTTTCTTCCAACCAGACGACCCCTGCAGTACGGTCGCGGCGCGGGGCCCTGCTGCTTGCCGGTGCGATCGTGGCAGCCACGGCCGCCGCGCCTGCGCTGGCCGATCCGAATTTCCCCATCACGCCGCAACAGCGTTCCACCGCCAAGCAGGTGGCCGACACCGGCGTGCCCCTGTCGGAACTCGCACCCAACGCACCCGATTCCTACAAGGTCAAGAGCGGCGACACGCTGTGGGCCATTTCCGGCATCTTCCTCAAGCGCCCGTGGCGCTGGCCGGAGCTGTGGGGCATGAACCTGGAGCAGATCCGCAACCCGCACCTGATCTACCCGGGCCAGATCCTCTACCTGGACAAGTCCAATGGCCGCGCCCGCCTGCGCCTGGGCCAGCCCGTCGGCCCCAATGGCGACGTCAAGCTCCTGGCGCGCACCCGTGAGTCGGCGCTGTCCGACGCCATCGGCGCGGTGCCGCTGTCGCTGATCGAGCCCTTCCTCAACGAGGCCGTGATCTTCAGCTCGCCCGACGAACTGGCGGGCGCACCGCGCGTGGTGTCCCCGCAGGAAGGCCGCGTGATGGCCAGCCGCGGCGAGACCATCTACGTGCTGGGCGACAACGTCGGCAAGCGCGACTGGCGCATCTTCCGCGAGCCCAAGCCGCTGAAGGATCCGGGCACCGGCGAGATCCTCGGCTTCGAGGCCGCCTACGTGGGCACGGCCGAGTTCATCCGCTCCGGCGGCGGGAACGGCGCCGTGAGCGCCGACGGCAAGGCCTATGCGATCCCCGACACCTACCAGATCACCAGCCTGCGGCAGGAGGCCTCCACCGGCGACCGCCTGGCACCCGTGCCCCAGCGCGACTACCTGCAATACATCCCGCATGCCCCGGGCAAGCGCATCGACGGCCAGGTCGTCTCCTTCTACGGCGAGGCCCTGAGCGCGGGCCAGAACCAGATCGTCTCGATCAACAAGGGCGCCTCCGACGGGATCGAGCGGGGGCATGTGCTCGCGCTGTGGAGCAACGGCCGCCTCATCACCGACCGCACCGATCCGACCCGCCCGACGATCAAGCTGCCGGACGAACGCACCGGCCTGCTCTTCGTCTTCCGCGTCTTCGACCGCATGTCCTACGCGGTGATCCTCTCCGTGCAGGATCCGGTGAGGATCGGCGACCGCTTCACCGAACCCGAAAGGTGATCGAGCACGACGAGCTCGAGGCCTGGCTGCGGCTGGTGCTCACGCCGCAGGTCGGGCCGCTGAGCGCACGCAAGCTGCTGGGGGCCCTGGGCTCGCCGCAGGCGGTGTTCCACGCGCCGCACGCCGCCTTGCGCGAGCTGGTTGGCGAGCGGGAGGCCCAGGCCCTGCATGCCCAGCCCGAGACCCTGCAGCAGCAGGCCGAGGCCACGCTGCGCTGGCTGCACGATGGGCCGCAGCGTGCGGTACTCACCCTGGCCGATGCGGCCTATCCTGCCGCGCTGCTCGACGCACCCGATCCGCCGCTGGTGCTGTTCGCCCAGGGCGACCTGTCCAAGCTCCAGACGCCGGCGATCGCCATCGTCGGCAGCCGCAACCCTACCCAGCAAGGCCGCGAGAACGCGCGCGCCTTCGCCGCGGTCTTCAGCCAGGCCGGCTTGACGGTCGTTTCCGGTCTTGCCCAGGGCATAGACGGTGCGGCGCACGAAGGCGCCCTGAAGGGCGCGGGCGGCACGGTCGCCGTCGTCGGCACCGGGCTGGACATCGTCTACCCCAAGCGCCACGAGGCCCTGGCCCAACAGATCCCCGCCAACGGCCTGCTGCTGTCGGAGTTCACGCTGGGCACCGGCCCGCTGGCCCAGAACTTCCCCAAGCGCAACCGCATCATCGCCGGCCTCTCCAAGGGCACCTTGGTGGTCGAGGCGGCGGTGCAGTCCGGCTCGCTGATCACCGCACGGCTGGCCATCGACATGGCGCGCGAGGTGTTCGCCATTCCCGGCTCCATCCATTCGCCGCAGTCGCGTGGCTGCCATGCCCTGATCAAGCAGGGCGCCAAGCTGGTGGAGACCGCCCAGGACGTGATCGAGGAACTGCGCCTGCCCTTGCCCCAGGGGCTGGCCCCCGTGAAACCCAATTCCTCGCGCGACCTGGCCGAGGTGCCCGGGTACGAGGATCCGGTGCTGGAGGCGATGGGCTACGACCCTGTGGGCCTCGACGCGCTGCATGCCCGTACCGGGCTGCCGGTGGACGAGCTCAACGCCCGTCTGTTGGAGCTGGAGCTCCAAGGCGGGGTCGCGCGCCTGCCCGGCCAGCTGTTCCAGCGCTGCGCACGCGCCTGAGC
>SCTQ01000273.1 GCA_004322345.1 Aquabacterium sp.
GGCATCTTCATCAGCGTCATGCCGGGTGCGCGCATGTTCAGCACCGTGACGATGATGTTGATCGAACCCATGATGGAGCTGGCGCCCAGGATGTGCATCGCGAAGATCGCGGCGTCCATCGACGGGCCCATCTGCAGGGTCAGCGGCGCATACAGCGTCCAGCCGGCAGCGGGCGCGCCACCGGGCAGGAAGAAGGCGGCGACCATCATGATGGCCGCGGGGATCATCAGCCAGAAGCTGAAGTTGTTCATCCGCGCGAAGGCCATGTCGGCCGCGCCGATCTGCAGCGGGATCATCCAGTTCGCGAAGCCGACGAAGGCCGGCATGATCGCGCCGAACACCATGATGATCCCGTGCATCGTGGTGAACTGGTTGAACAGCTCGGGATTCACGAACTGCAGGCCGGGCTCGAACAGCTCGGCGCGGATCGCCAGCGCGAGCACGCCACCGATTAGCAGCATCGTGAACGAGAACAGCAGGTACAGCGTCCCGATGTCCTTGTGGTTGGTGGCGAACAGCCAACGGCGCCAGCCGTGGGGGTGGTGGTCGTCGTGGTCGTGGGCGTGGCCGCCTGCGTGGTCGAGGACTGCGCTCATGGGGGAGACCTTTCTAAACCTGTTGCGCTGGCGGGCGGATTACTGGGCGCCGCGGACGGCGACGACCTCGGAAGGCTGCACCGTCTGGCCCGTCTTGTTCGACCAGCTGTTCTTGGTATAGGTGATCACGGCAGCGATCTCGGTGTCGGAAAGCTGCTTCCACGACGGCATACCGCCGCGGCCATGGAGCACCACCTCGATCTGCTTCTTGTGGTCAGCATCGGTCACGATGGGCGAGGCGTCCAACGCCTTGATCGCGCCGCCGCCCTTGCCGCTGGCCTGGTGGCAGACCGCGCAATTGGCGGTGTAGACCTTCTCGCCGCGGGCGACCAGCGGGTCGCGCTCCCAGACCTTGGCCGGGTCGTCGGCCTTGGCTGCCAGCAGCTTTTTCTGCTCGTCGACCCACTTGGTGTAGTCGGGCTGCGAGAGCACCTTCACCTGGATCGGCATGTAGGCGTGCTCCTTGCCGCACAGTTCCACGCACTGGCCGTAGTAGGTGCCTTCCTTCTCGGCGCGGAACCAGGTGTCGCGCACGAAGCCGGGGATGGCATCCTGCTTGACGCCGAAGGCCGGGATCATCCAGGAGTGGATGACGTCGTTGGCGGTGGTGATGATGCGGACCTTCTTGTTGACCGGCACCACCAGCGCGTTGTCGACCTTCAGCAGGTAGTCGTCGCCTACCGGCTTGCCCTGGTCGGACAGCACGCGCTGGCTGACGTCCAGCGTGGACAGGAAGTTGATGCCCTCGCCTTCGCCCTTCAGGTAGTCGTAGCCCCACTTCCACTGGTAGCCGGTGACCTTGATGGTCAGATCCGGATTGCTGGTGTCCTTCTGCGCGACCACGGTCTTGGTGGCCATCATCGCCATCAGGATCACGATGATCATCGGCGCGGCAGTCCAGGCGATCTCGACGGCGACCGACTCATGGAAGTTGGCGGGCTTGGCACCCAGCGACTTTCGGTGCTTGATGATCGAATAGAACATCACGCCGAAGACGGCGATGAAGATCAGGCTGCAGATGCCCAGCATCACGTAGTGCAGCCATTGCTGCTGCTCCGCGATCTTGGTCACCGGCGGATGAACGTCCAGCTGGTTCACGGCCGGACCGCCCGGCAAACTGTTGACGGCCCAGGCGGCGTGCGCGCTGACGGCGCATACCAGGGTCAGCACGAGCCGGCTGGGGCGGAGGCGGTGCAACTTGTCGAACATGTTCATCGTCTTTGTTTCGTTGACCAATTCTTCTCATCCGCGCGCCGCTGCGTGCAGTACCCGGCTGAACTCGCGCGCCAGGGGCCGGCGCAATTCAGCTCGCACGTGGCGGCCGACCTCGGCCCGTCGGCCTTGGCCCGAAAACTCGATCAGGCCCGGGCCGCCCGCCGCGATGCGGCAATCGACCTGGACCCATTCAGCCGACCACTCCCAGCGCTCGACGGCATTGCCATCATGGCGCTCGATGATCAACCGACCGTCATCCAGACAAACACGCTCGTGATCCCCCGCGTGCCGGGCAAAGACCAGCAAGGCCACGGCAACCGCCAGCAATTCCAGGCACGTGAAGGGCAGGATGAAGGTCACGCCGTGCAGCCAGAAGGCCGCTGCGATGACCAGCGACACCACGCCGATCGATACGAAGAATGCAAGAACCTGCCCCGGAGAAACCGAACAGTTGCGCTTGAGCAACCACTCGACCCGACCAGCTCCCTCTGCTCCAGTCTTGCCGCTCGCGCTGGCGCCTTCGTCGACATGCTTCACCTCGGCAGGCCGGCCAAGCTGGCCTGCAGGCTCTTGTGGACGCGCAGCTGCGATCACGACTCACCTGGGGCGGGTGGGGGAAATCACAAAGCCTCGAATTCTATACGGGCCATGATGGGGCTCAAACGCCACCCTCGGGTTTCTTGGCACGCCCGGATCGCATCATGGCCCGCATGTCTTCGAGCGCGATGCTGCTCTGCTCGGCCACCCTGGCACGCGGCACCGGCTTCACCGCGTGGCCGTAGACCACCTCGAAGCTCAGCGACAGGCGGCCGTCGGTGCCGCGCAGCTCGCGCTCGATAGCGGCCTTCAGGCCCGCCAGCCAGCGCGGCGTGCGGCAGCCGGCGAAGCGTCGCGGATGGGCGTTGACGCCCCAGGCGCGCAGGTCGGCCAGCAGCGCGCAGGCGTCACCCCAGGTCAAGCGCAGTCGCTCCATGTCCATCACCGGGTCCGCGAAGCCCGCGCCGACCAGCATGTCGCCCACGTCGTGCATGTCGCGGAAGTCCTGGGCAGGCGCGCCGAAGCCGCAGCGTTCGTACAGGCGGCGCAGTTCGCGGACGGTATCCGGGCCCAGGGTGGAAAACATCAGGAACCCGTCGATGGCCAGCACGCGGTGCCAGCGCCGCATCAGCGCAACCGGGTCTGCGACCGTATGCAGCAGCATGTTGGCCCAGACCAGCTGGGCCGTTGCGGGCTCGAGGGTGGATTCGTCGATCGCGACGGAACCCGCGCCGCCCGCTGCCGGCCAGATACGCTTCAACCACCCGCGTGCGCCCCGGGTCGGCTCGGCGGAAGCGACATCGGCATGGCGCAGGGCCGGGGGCTGCAGGGCAAGGCTGACGGCCTTGGGATAGCGGCGCGTCAGCTCCGGACTGGGCTGGCCCTGCCATGCACCCCAGTCGACGACGCGTTGCGGCTGGATACGCAGGAAGTCCAGCTTCTGGCCCAGGCGCCGTTCGATCTCCAGGTTCAGCCATGGCTGGGCATCCGCGCGCACGAGGCGCCGGGCGGCCAGCGCGGTCGCGGCTTCATCAGCCTCGATGCGGACCTCGCCCGGCTGTGCCGTGGGGGTGGATACGGGCCCGGAAGGCGGAGGCGACTCAGACATCCGGCTCAGTATATTGAGCGGCATGGCCTCCCCGATCACCGAAGCCCTGCACCCGCGGCAGCTGATGCGCGCGCTGCTCGACCGACTGCCGCACACCTGCCTGGCCTGCCGCGGCTGGTCCGATGCCGCGTTCTGCGCGGACTGCCGGCAGCGCTTCGTGCGGAAGGGAGCGCGCTGCATGGCCTGCGCGCTGCCGATGCCACAGATGCATGAACGCTGCGGCCACTGCCTGCGCCACCCCCTGCCCCTGGACCGCACGCTTGCAGCCCTGGACTACGCCTGGCCCTGGAACGGCCTGATCACGAGCATGAAGTTCAGGCAGCAGCCACGCCTTGCCCATGCGCTCGCCGCCGAGTTGAGCGCGGCCGTACGCCGCGGTGGGACCGGTTCCCCATGCCTGGTGCTGCCCGTTGCGCTGACGACTGCGCGACTGCGCGAGCGTGGCTACAACCAGGCGTGGGAACTGGCGCGACGGGTCGCAGCGGAGCTCGGCCTGCAGGCCGATGCACGCCTGCTGCTGCGGTTGCATGATGGGCCGCACCAGGTCGGGCTGGACCGCTCGGCGCGCACGGCCAACCTGCAGGGCGTCTTCGCGGTGGAGCCCGGCCGAAGGCAGGAGCTTGCAGGAGCGGAGGTCGCCCTGGTGGACGACGTGATGACCACGGGCGCCACCCTTGCCGAAGCCGCCCGCACCCTCAGGCAGGCCGGGGCCGCGCGCGTGGTCGGCTGGGTCCTTGCGCGCACAGCGTGAGATGGCGGCGGGCGCGGCTGGTCAGACCTGGTGATAGTCGCGATACCAGGCGACGAAACGCGCGATGCCGTCCTCGATGGAAACCTGCGGACGCACGCCCGTCCAGGCCTCCAGTTCGCGCGTGTCCGCATAGGTGGCAGGCACGTCGCCTGGCTGCATCGGCAACAGTTCGCGTTGCGCGGTCCTGCCCAGGGAAGACTCCACCGCCGCGATGAACCGGTTGAGTTCCACCGGCTCGCTGTTGCCGATGTTGAAGATGCGGTAGGGCGCCGCGGAGCGGGACGGGTCGGGCCGCGCGGCATCGAAGCCCGCATCGGCTTCGGGCAGGCGATCCATGGCCGCGATCACGCCTGCGGCGATGTCGTCGATGTAGGTGAAGTCCCGACGCATGTTGCCGTGGTTGAACACCTTGATCGGCTGCCCCTTGGAGATGGCCTCGGTGAACAGCCACGGCGCCATGTCCGGGCGCCCCCAGGGGCCGTAGACCGTGAAGAAGCGCAGGCCGGTGGTCGGCAGGCGATAGAGATGGCTGTAGGTGTGCGCCATCAGTTCGTTCGCTTTCTTGGTGGCCGCATAGAGGCTCACCGGGTGGTCGACCGGATCTCCTTCGGCGAAAGGCATCTTGGTGTTGCCGCCATAGACGCTGGAGCTGCTGGCATAGACCAGGTGCTGCACACGATGGTGCCGGCAGCCCTCGAGCACGTTGGTGAAGCCCACCAGGTTGGACTGCGCATAGGCATGCGGATGCGTCAGCGAATAACGCACGCCGGCCTGTGCCGCCAGGTGGACCACGCGGTCGAAGCCTTCGGCCTCGAACAACTGCAGCACGCCGCGCGTATCGGCGATGTCCAGTTCCTCGAAGCGAAAGGCCGGGTGCGGCAGCAGTTGCGCCAGGCGGTCCCGCTTGAGCTGGACCGCGTAGTAGTCGTTCAGGTTGTCCAGCCCGACCACCTCGTCGCCCCGCCTCAGCAGGGATTGCGCGACGTGCAGCCCGATGAATCCGGCCGCTCCCGTGACCAGGATCTTCATGCGGGCAAGGCGGGGGAAGGCCGGCCGATGGGCAGGTATTCGAGGCCGGACGCGGCGACCAGTTGAGGTTCGTACAGGTTGCGCCCGTCGAAGACCAGGGGCTGCTTGAGCGTGGCGCGGATGCGATCGAAATCAGGGCTGCGGAATTCCTTCCACTCCGTGACGATCAGCAAGGCATCGGCACCTTCGAGCGCCGCCATCGGATTGGCTGCATAGCTGAGCCCCGCCTGGTTGCCGAAGACACGCTTGGCTTCGGTGATCGCCACCGGGTCATAGGCGCTGATCGTCGCGCCGCGCGACAACAGATCATGGATCAGCACGCGGCTGGGCGCATCGCGCATGTCGTCGGTGTTGGGCTTGAACGCCAGCCCCCACAACGCGAAGTGCCGGCCCGCCAGGTCCTGGCCGAAGCGCTGCACGACCTTGTTCGTGATGACTTCCTTCTGCGCCTCGTTGGCCTCTTCCACCGCCTGCAGCACGCGCAGACCCTGGCCGTTCTGTCCGGCTGTGTGGATCAGTGCCTTGACATCCTTGGGGAAGCAACTGCCGCCATAGCCGCAGCCGGCGTAGAGGAAGTGGTTGCCGATGCGCGGATCCGAGCCGATGCCGCGGCGGACGAGCTCGATGTCGGCGTCGAGCTTCTCGGCCAGCAGGGCCAGCTCGTTCATGAAGGAGATGCGCGTGGCCAGCATCGCATTGGCGGCGTACTTCGTCAGTTCGGCGCTGCGCACGTCCATCACGATCAGCCGTTCGCTGTTGCGCTGGAAGGGTGCGTAGATCGCACGCATCATGAACACGGCCTGCTCGTCGTCAGCACCGATGACGATGCGATCGGGCTTCATGAAGTCCTCGACCGCCGCGCCTTCTTTCAAGAACTCCGGGTTGGAAACGACGGCAAAACCTACCTGCACGTTCCTTTTTTGCAGCTCCTCGGCGATCGCGGCCCGCACCTTGTCGGCCGTGCCCACGGGCACCGTCGACTTGTCGACGACGACCTTGTAGCTGTTCATCCGCTGGCCGATGTTGCGCGCGGCCGCCAGCACGTACTTCAGGTCGGCCGAGCCGTCCTCGTCGGGGGGCGTGCCTACGGCGATGAACTGCACCGTTCCGTGGCCCACCGCCACATCGACATCGGTCGTGAACTTCAGCCGGCCCGCCTGCACGTTGCGGGCAACGATCTGGTCCAGACCGGGTTCGTAGATCGGAATGCCGCCCTCTTCGAGGATGCGGATCTTGTTCGCATCGACGTCGAAGCAAAGGACGTCGTTGCCCATTTCAGCCAGGCAGGCTCCGGTCACGAGGCCCACATAGCCGGTACCGATCATCGTGATTTTCATGGTGGGTCAGTCTCTCTCCAGTGAGGCGCGATTATCTCGGCACGGAAGGCCCAAACGAAAAACGCGGTCATCGACCGCGTTTCCCGAAGAAACTGCCGAGGTTGTTCAGTGCGTCAGCGCCCAGCCAGCCCGGGCCCACGCCGAAGCCGTTTTCCAGACGAACAGGCTGTTGGTGACGAAGTAGCGTTTGGCCAGGCGGCGCGGCTCGCTCATCAGGCGATGGAACCACTCGAGCCCGGAGTCCTGCATCCAGCGCGGTGCGCGCTTGATGGTGCCCGCGTGATAGTCGAAGGCCGCACCGACACCGACCATCACGCCCTGGATGCGACCGCGATGCGCCGCCATCCATTGTTCCTGCTTGGGGCAGCCCAGGCCGACGAACACCACGGCGGCGCCGGAGGCGTTGATCTGGTCGACGCTGGCCTGATCTTCCTCCGCACTCAGTTCACGGAAGGGAGGCGAAATCATGCCGCCGATCTTCAAGCGGGGGAATGACCGCAGCATCGACTGGCGCAGCAGTTCCAGCGTGCGATCGGTGCTGCCATAGAAGAAGACGGTCTGACCGCGCTGCTCGGCGACGGCCAGGTACTTCCACATCAGGTCCGGACCGTTGATGCGCTGCTGGTCGTGGTAGCCGGCCGCCTTCAGGGACCAGGCCACGGGCGTGCCGTCGGCAGTCGCCATGTCGGCATCGTTCAGGACTTCCATGAAGCCGGGATCCTGGCTGCCGGTGACGACGGAGTGCACGTTGCAGATGCAGACATAGCGCGAATCACGCCGGGCACCCCAGTCCGCCAGACGTTCGACCGCCTGGTCCCAGGTGAGGGCATCGATGAATGCACCCAACACGTACGCGCCCTCCCTGCCGTTGGAGAACGAGACCTTGTCCATCACTGAATAGGTTAGCTGTTGCATGTCATTCCTCCACCGGGCGCGAGCGCCGCTCACGATTGCGGGAAAACCTCAAGTTGCGAGCGACGAATGCAATCGACGTGCCAAATGACTCACGGGAAAGTTCGGACTGAAGCCTAACGCATCGACGTAGCTGCGGCATATGCACGCTCAGACAGGGGGGGATTGTGGCTGCGGGATGTGTAGGTTACGTGAAATCCCTGATGCCTCGACCGACATCGCCCCCCTCAGACTAGGCCCCCCCGCACAGAGGAGTCGCTTGAGCTGGGACGCACGCGCCCGGCCGGAATCGCGCTGCGTTGCAGCAGTGGGGAATATTAATCGTCAAATCTCACAGTTCAAATCCATTTACGAAATGGAACATTTCATCCGGCGTGAAATATTGTGCAGGAATCTAATTGACCCCCTGCACATTAACGACCGCTCACAATATCAGAGGCTGTAGGAGTGGTCCTACACCTACACTGGCGCCGCCCTGGAGTTCATGTCCCGCCGATGTCATCGGAGATTCATGTTTGACGGGCATTTGAACCACCCCGGCTTCGCCAAGTTTTGCTATTGGTAATATGCGTCTAGCTATTTTCTCCCTTGTCGCTCTCAGCCTCACCGCATGCGGTGGCGGATCCGGGAGCAGTGGCTCCTCCTCGAATACCGAATCGGCGGAGGCTCGCGTCGTTCCAACGACCACAACGGTGGGCAGCACCGGCTCGGTCGTCATCCCGACCTCCAACAGCATCCTCATCGCTGACGCTGCTGCACCTACGGTCGCTTCCAAGGTGCTCATGAACAGCAACTTCGAGGGCGCGACGGGTTCCGTCGGCCCGGGCTGGCGGGTCAACAGCTGGAATGGCGCCACGGCGTCGACGGCCCTCGAGGCCGCCTCCGGGCTCGTTATCAGCGGTGCGCTGTCGCAGAAATTCGTCGTGCAGACCAAAGGCGCCGGCGACGCCCAGCTCTATTACTCCTATGCCTTCCAAAAGGGCAAGCGTTATCGCGCCACCGTGAAAATGCGTGCCGGTTCGTCGGCTGCAGTTTCGGTATTCATCCGCAAAGATACTCCGCACTTTGAAGTCGCGGCAGTGAACTCGCAGACGATCGGCACGGCGGTCACCACGATTTCCTGTGAAGGTATTTACGGAAGCTCCGATATCGGCTCGCTGCGAATCTCGACGAACACGATGAACGTCCCCCTCTATATCGACGATGTCGTGATCGAGGAAGTCACGGTCAATCCTGTCGCGCCGTCCACACACGCGGCCGCGCCGTCCACGCTGTTCGGCACCGTGATCAACCGCTTCGGCGCTCATCGTGGCTGGCCGGAACTGGGCCTCAAGGTCGTGCGCCTCTGGGACACCGGCACCACCTGGGCCCATCTGGAGACCTGCGACAACTGCTGGGACTTCAACACCGGCGCCGGCAAACGACTGGACCTGCTCGTCGACTACATCAAGAGCAACGACGCCAACGCCGAGATCATCTACACGATGGGCCAGACGCCCGCCTGGGCCGCCGTCGACCCGACCAGCGTCGGTGCCTACGGTGCCGGCACCAACTCGCCGCCCAAGGACCTCGCCACCTGGCGCCGGTACGTCAAGACCCTGGCCACCCGCTACAAGGGCCGCATCAAGTACTGGGAGCTGTGGAACGAGGCCGACTACGGCGGCCTGTACAACGGCCCCGTCCCGACGATGGTCGAGATGGCCCGCATCGCCCGCGAGGAACTGAAGGCCGCCGACCCCGCCAACGTGCTCATCGCCCCGTCTTACACCGGCGCCGGCCTGCTGTGGTTGAACTCCTTCTTCGGTTCCGGCGGCAAGAACTACGTCGACGCGATCGCCATCCACGGCTACTACGCGCTGGACGTCGAAGGCCTGCTGACCGGCGTGTCCAACCTGCGTTCGATCATGAAGAACCATGGCCTGGAGAACAAGCCGATCTGGAACACCGAAGGCGGCCTGTCCTGCACGATCAACATGGCCTCCTGCCTGGCTGCGGCCCCCGCCGGCAAGACCTCCGTGACGGCCATGGAACTGCCGATCGCCGCCCAGCGTGGCGCCCTGGCCCGCGGCTTCGCCTTCATGTGGACCAACGGCATCGTCAACTTCAACCACTACACGCTGGAAGGCACGCCCGACACCCCGGCCCTGGCCGACCCGGCGACCAACTACACGACGCAGACGCCCTTCGGCATCGCCTTCCTGACCTCGTCGAAGTGGATCGTCGGCTCCTCCGTGGTGGACGCCTACCTGACGCCCGAAGGCATCTACGTCTTCAAGATCAAGACCGCGGCCAACAAGGCGGCCTACATGGTGTGGAGCACGAAGGGCACGCTGAAGGTGCGCACGCCGACGACCTGGCCGATCACCAAGCTCAACCGCCTGGACAGCACCAGCGTGGCGCTGAGCGCGGGCAGCCCCTTCGACCTGACGGACGAGCCGGTGCTGCTGAACTGATACCCGCTGCGAGCGCAGCCTCGAACGGGCGTCCCACGGGACGCCCGTTCTCGTTTTCGGGTGCGGGAACTCGGAACCGTCGTTTCACTCTGGTAAAACGCCGCCTTCCAAGGCGAGGCCCGGTATTCGCTTCTTCGAATGCGGCCGGAATCCCGAAGCGACTGCCGTGCCCCGGTTTCTGGTGGCGGAGCACGGCCCCACCTCACGACAACAAGATGGCCGGCACCCTGACCTCAGCATCCCCGTTCTCCGCCGATGCGGCCCCCACCTCGGCCCCGTCCAGCCGCAGGCCCGACCTGCTGATCGGTGCCCTCCTCTTCGCCATCGGCGCCTGGTCAGCCTGGCACTTCATGCAGGCGCTGGACCCGGCGATCTACCGCAAGTTCTCGAACAACTTCTGGTTCCAGTCGGACCTGCAGCGGGTGGTGTCGAACATGCTCGACACCGGCATCAGCCACTACCGCACCAACGTCCATCCGATCTATTCGCTGGTCGTGCATCCGCTGGTCTGGCTGCTGTCCAAGGCCTGGCCGGGCACCGACCTGGAGACCGTGCAGCGCTTCCAGGCCGGCGTCGCCGGGCTGTGGGCGCTCAGCCTCTATGTCCTGTGGCGCCTGATGCGCTTCAGCCGCGCCGAGGCCGCCGTCTTCGTGCTCTTCGGCCTGTCGTGCTCGGCCGCGATCTACTGGTTCGCGATCCCCGAGACCTACGGCCTGGGCTCGCTGAGCCTGATCCAGGTGCTGATCGTCGCCGCCTGGGGCGCCACGCGTGCCGTGTCCGACCGCCTGCTGGTCATCAGCAGCGCTGCCAGCCTCAGCATCACCATCACGAACTGGATGGGCGGCCTGGCGCTGACCGTGGTCAAGCGCCCGCTGAAGGACGCCATCCGGCTGGGCATACGCGTGCTGGTGATCATGGCCGTGCTGGCCGTCGTGCAGAAGATCTTCTTCCCCACGGCCAGCCTGTTCTTCCTCGGCAGCCGCGAGGAGCTCAGCTACATCAACCACAAGGACGGCGGCACGGTGCTGGACAAGCTGGCGGTGCTGCTGGCCCACCTGGTCGTGATGCCGCAACAGGCCACGCTGCCCGCGCCGAACGCCCCTTACTGGATGCAGACCTCAGTGCAGCATGCGGCCCTGGGCAGCGGCGGGCCCTGGAGCCTGCCGGCGCTGGTCGCCTGGATCGCGCTGCTGGCCGCGGGCGTCTGGGGCGCCGTGCGCTCGTTCGCGCAGCAGGCCGACGTGCTCAAGGTGCTGGGCCTGGTGCTGGCCGGCCAGGTCGGCCTGCACCTGCTGTACGGCGACGAGACCTTCCTCTACTGCCTGCACGTGCTGCCGCTGCTGCTGACGGTGGCGATCTTCGCCACGCGTTCACCGCTGAAGTCCGGCGCGCTGCTGCTGGCCGCGGTGGCCCTGGGTCTGACGCTGGCCAACAACCTGCAGGCCTTCGCCAAGACGCAGGACATGATCACGGCCAGCCTGACGCAGCGCGAGCAGGTGCAGCAGGCGATGCGCCTGCGGCCCGACGAGATCTGGCCGCGCGGCGTCGGCCACGTCGTGCTGGCCCAGCCGGGCAGCCCGCTGCAGGCCAAGGCCTATCACGAGCCGGGCGCGAGCTTCAGCCCGGCACCGGGCAGCTTCGGGCTGTCCGTCCGCGTCAGTGACGCGGACGGCAAGCTGGTGGCCGCTGGCGAGACCATCCCCCTGGACAAGATCCAGCAGCAATGGGCACCGGCCGACGGCCCGGCCGCCATCGAGTTGCAGACCCGCACGCCCTACTACGCCGCCACCTGGCGCCAGACGGATGCCGGCTGGCAGCTGCGCCTGCACGGCCAGGCGGCCGCCGGCCAACGCCTGTGGCTGGTGCTGCGCTCCGTCGGCCCGGCAGGCGGGCCCGTGCGGCACCTGCAGTGGGACGGCAGGCAGCTGCAGGTCAACGACCGATGGCGTGTCACGCCCGAGCGTGTGCTGACCCAGCCCGTCATCGGCAACGAGACCACCGGCGGCGTGAAGCTCGCGGCCGCCGGCACGCCGCAGCAGGACGACCCGCGGGGATGGCTCTATGCCGCGATGGAAGTGCCGGCCAATGGCGAAGTCGGCGTGACCGTGGCTGCAAGCGCACCGCCGTCAGCTGCATCGCCGTTCGCACCGGCATCGGGTGCCACCGCCGGCGGCATGCCGCCGCCGCGTGCCTGGCTGCTGCCGCAGACGCCAGACGGCGCATTCGATCAGGCCTTGTTCGCGCAGCAGGCCCACCTGCTGCAGGGCCTGACCGACAACGAGACCCGCCCCGGCGAGCCGGTCAACTACGACTTCGAATGGTCGCGCGACGGCGCCTTCATCGTCGTCGCGCTGGCGCGCAGCGGCCACCTCGACGCGGCGGCCACCCTGCTCAAGCGCTATGCCACCGAGGACTTCTTCGGCGGCTTCGGCGCCGAAGCCGATGCACCCGGCCTGGCCCTGTGGGCGATGGACCAGGTGGTCGGCGCCCGCGAGGATGCCGCGCTGCGCCGCGAACTGTGGCCGCACGTGCTGCGCAAGGCGCGCTTCATCGCCTCCTGCATCAAGGCCACCGAGCCGGTGCTGGCCGAAGCCAGCGGCCGCGTGCTGGCCAAGGCCCGCGGCGATATCGAGTCGCGCCGCCCCTGCCTGGCCGCACGCGAGGGCCTGATCATGGGCCGCATGGACAACCAGTACCCGCTGCCCTATGTCAACGCGGTCAGCTACATGGGCCTGAAGATCGCCGCGCGCTGGGCGTCGACCCAGGGCGACACGCAGGCCGAACGCGAGTTCGCCGGCCTGGCCCAGGGCCTGGGCGACGCCTGGAAACGCTTCTACCTGAAGCCGCGCCGCGACCGCTTCTTCGAAGCGGCCAAGCGCATCCCGGCAGGCATCCCCAGCATCCTCAAGGACCAGCGCGCGGGCAGCAAGCAGCAACTGGGGCTGTTCAAGGGCTGGGTCACCAGCCCCGACGACGCGCGTACCTACATCGTCGGCCTGTGGCCGTCGTGGGTGGCCGCGCACGACGCGCAGCTGGCCTCGGCCTATGGCCAGGTGCTGGAGGGGCGCTGGCAGCGCGACCGCACGGCCGACGGCGGCTTCAGGATCGCGCCCTCGTCCACCTACTTCGACGTCGCCGAGGCCCACCAATGGCTGCTGGGCGGCAAGCCGGAACGCGCCTGGGTCACCCTGGACTGGTTCCTCAAGCACAGCCGCTCGCCCGGCCTCTACACCTGGTGGGAAGGCAGCGAGGAGGAGAACAGCAGCGCGCTGTGGGAGAACGCGCGCGGCTGGGTCACGCCCGACGGCGTCTCGCCGCACTACTGGACGGCGGCCGAGTTCGCGCTGCTGCAGCTGGACATGCTGGCCTACGTCGACGAGTCCTCGGTCCAGCGCCCGCTGGTCATCGGGGCCGGCGTGCCGGCGAAGTGGCTGGAGCGGGAGATCCGCTCGGGCCGCCTCTACACCGCACGCGGTCCGGTCTCGTGGACCTGGAAGGACGGCGAGCTGCACCTGCAGGCCCCCGCCGATGTCACGGTGAAGCTGGCCCCGGTCTTCGCCGGGGCCAGGCTGGTCCGCGAATAACCCCACGGCGCGGCTGCCGGGGCCCGCTCATCCGCAGGGGTGGGCAGGGCCGCTTGTATCCGCCGCCCGTCGGGCGGCGTCAGGCCGCGCGATCCGCGTCGTTGGCCGCCAGGCCACTGGCCCGCGCGGTGCGGCGCTCCAGCCAGCTGCGCAGCTGGGCGGTGCGCTCCTCGGTCAGCTGGCCGAAGAGCCAGGCCACGGCGTAGACGATCGCCAGCAGCGCCAGGAACCAGCCGAACTGGACCCAGCCCTGCGGCTGGTGCACCAGGGTGCGGCCCCCCAGGCGCTGCAGCACGCCGACGGCGAAGTCCATCACCGGCACGTGCGTGAGGTAGAGCGAATACGAGAACGCCGCCAGGCGCAGATTCAACGCCGCCCAGCGCGGCGGTGCCGACTGCGCGGCCACGGGCGCGCGCCAGGCCGTCAGCACCAGCCAGCAGAAGGCCGCGCCCAGCAGCCCCTGCTTGAACCAGCCCAGCGCAAGCGAGGCGAAGCCGAAGTCCTGCTTGATCATCAGCACGCGCAACGCCACCAGCAGCACGGCGAGCGCGGCCAGCGGCACCAGCAGGGGCAGGCGCGTCGGGCGAGCATGGCGCACCGCCAGCACCGCCACCACGCCCATCACCCACAGGCCGCCGGCGATGACGATGTTCTGCGGCAGCACCACGCACAGCAGGCCGAAGGCCAGCAGCCACATCATGCGCAGCTCGTAGCGCGGCGCCTGCACGGCCAGCAGCGCCAGCGCGAAGGCCATGTAGTACCACCACTCATAGGCCAGGCTCCACAGCGGGCCGTTGGTGCCGACGGCGGGCACCGCGATGTCCTGCAGCAGCAGCAGGTTGCCGGCGAAGATCTGCGCGAAGGGCCAGTCGAAGGACGGGTTGTCGTAGAGCCCGGGGGCGGCCAGCCAGTGGCGACCGGCCTGGTCGAGCAGGCACCCCAGCACCAGAACCGGCACCAGCACGATGTAGATGCGGCTGAAGCGTGCGATCAGGTAGCGCTGCACCGACACGCTCTGCGGCCGCGCACGCAGCTTGTCCAGCGTCAGGCCGCCCACCAGCATGCCGCTGATGACGAAGAACACCACGACCGCCTCCCGGCCGAAGCCACAGACGAAGAAGAAGGCGGCCCAGAACGGGCTGTCCGGCTGGCCGGGCGCGTAGTCGGTGAAGAGGATCAGCCGCAGGTGGGAGATCACGACGAGGAAGGCCGCGATCCAGCGCGCCGCGTCCAGCAGGCTGGACACCCTCGGCGTGATGCGCGCGGGCCCGCCGTGCGCTCCGGCGTCAGGCGGCAGCACGCCGCACCTCCGTTGCCGCGCCGCCGGACATCACGCTGCGGTAGATGCCGACCAGCTGCTCGTGGTTGGTCTCGGGCGTGTAGCGCTGCTCGTACTCGCGCCGCGCGGCCTGCCCCATCTCGCGCATGCGCTGCGGATGCTGCTCGGCCCAGGCCAGCTTGCGCGCCAGGTCGGCGGCATCGCCGGGCTCGAAGAGCAGGCCGGTGCGTTCGTGCTCCACCAGCTCGGCCAGCGCGCCGATGCGGCTGGCGATCACCGGCAGCCCGCTGGCATAGGCCTCGACGATGGTGCGCGGGAAGTTCTCGTACCAGACGCTCGGCACCACGAGGTAGGACGCGCGCCCCATCGCCTCGAGGATGAAGTCCAGCTTGCGGAAGCCCAGGTAGCCGGCGCCGAAGGCCTGCTGAGCCAGCGGCTCGAGCTCGCCGCCGCCGATGATCTGCAGGCGGCCCGGCGGCAGCGTGGCCGCGGCCTGCGCCAGCACGTCGATGCCCTTCTCCTTCGACAGGCGGCCGACGTAGAGGCCGCCGTCGCGCTGCTCCCATTGCGGCTGCGCCTGGCTCTCGATGAAGTTGGGCTTGATGACGATGCGATCGGCCGGCAGCCCGCCCTCGATGAACTTGTCGCGGCAGAAGTTGTTCAGCGCGATGTAGCGGCCGACCTTGTTGCGGTACGTGCCCAGCGCGCGGTGCAGCCCCAGCATGCCGGTGAGCACCGCCGTCTGCGCGGCGGAGTCGCGGTAGCAGCGGCGGACCACGCCGCGCCAGGGCAGGTGGCCCAGGCAGTCCTCGCAGACCTTCTGCTCGCGCAGGAACATGGCCTGCGGGCAGAAGAGACGGAAGTTGTGCAGCGTCTGCACGACCGGGATGCCGGCGCGGTCGGCCGCCCAGTAGATGGACGGCGAGACCAGCGGGAAGCTGTTGTGGACGTGCACGACGTCGGGCCGGTCGGCCCGGACCTGGGCCTCGAAGTCGCGCACGGTGCGCGGCGACCACAGCGTCTGCACGGCCGCCTGCGCCTTGGAGGCACCGGCCAGCTCGTCGTTATGGCGCTGGTACTCGGTGACGCGGTGGCCGTGGGCGCGCAGCAGCGCGGCCTCGGCCTCGACCACGCTGTCCTCGCCGCCGCGCTGCTGGTAGGCGTTGTGGACCAGCAGCACGTGCAGCGGCCGTCCGGATGCAGCTGCGGCACTCATGCGATGCGCGGCCGGCCGGCCGCCTCCGTGTTCTGCGCGCCCAGGCGGCCACGCCCGCGCAGGCAGCGTTCGATGCCGTCGCAGAAACGCTCGACCATGCGGTCCAGGGAGATCTCCTTCGCGTCCTCCAGGCAGGCCGCGGACAGGCGGGCACGCAGCGGCTGGTCGCGCACCAGCTGCACGACCGCGGCCACGTAGTCCTCCAGGCGGTCCGGCGTCATCACGCCGTTGCGGCCGGAGTCGAGATAGGCGATCTCGGGCGAATGCAGGCCGCAGTCGGTGGTCAGCAAGGGCACGCCGGACAGCAGGCTGTCGAGCATGTTCAGGCCGACCAGCCCCGGGTTGAACAGCAGCTGGGACAGCTTCAGCAGCACCGCCTTGTCACGCCCCTTGCGCACGCCCAGCCACTGGATGGCACCGCCCGAGCGGGCGGCCGCCTCCTTGACGATGTGGGCCTGCTTGCCATCCCCCACCACCAGCAGGCGGAACTCCGGCACCTGGCGGCGGATGAGCTCCACGGCCTGCATCGCGAAGTCGGGCCGCTTGTCCGCATAGAGCGAGCCCAGCATCAGCCCCACCGGCGCATCGCCCAGGCCGAGTTCGGCGCGCAGCGCGGCGACGTCGGCATCGGTGACCGACTCCAGGTCACGCCGCAGCGCGCCGGTGTCGATGGCGTTGTTCAGCACGGTGATGCGCTCGGGCGGGTAACCGGCCTGCTCCACCACGTCGGCGCTGGTCTGGGTGTAGGCGAACCACCAGTCGGCCTTGCGCAGCAGCCAGCGCTTGAAGCGCTCGCCGCGGTCGGCGAGCTGGCTGCGGTTCTGGAAGTTGCGGCCGTGGCCCCAGAAGGCCCAGGCGTGCCAGCGGTGCATGAACAGCAGCACATAGTTGAACAGCAGCTTGTTCTCCTGCGTGACGATGATCAGGTCGGTGCCGTGGATCAGCGGCCAGGCGTTCTGCCAGCACAGGCGCCCCCCCAGCCAGTACTTGCAGGGCACGAGGGTGGACCACGGCAGGTCGCCGCCGTCCTTCTTGATCTCCTCCTCGGGCAGCGCGGTGCCGTGCACCAGGCGCAGCTCGATGCCGCGGCGGTCGAGCTCGCTGCGCATGCCTTCGAACAGCGGCAGGCGGTAGTGGGTCATGCGCCGCTGCATGATCATCACCTTGGGCCGCATCGGGAACGGGCGGATGGCGGGATGGTCCTCGAAGGGCAGGCCGCGGACCAGGCGCACGGCCGCGGCAGCGCCCAACGCGGCGTTGCGGTGGGTGTAGTCGGACACCGCGCGCCGGCTGGCCTCGGACATCGTGCGCAGCAGGTTCTCGTCGGTCAGCAGCTGGGCGGCGACGTCGGCCCAGCGTTCCAGGTCCAGGCGCAGCACGAAGCCGTTGCTGCCGTTGCGCACCAGCTCGCCGGCCACACCCGCCGCCGGGGTGACGATCACCGGCAGCCCGGCGGCGCAGGCCTCGTTGGCCACCACGCCCCAGGGGTCCCAGGACGAGGGGAAGAGGAAGACGCGGGCCTGGGCATAGAGCCGGGGCAGCTGGTCCTGCTGCGCGAAGCCGGCGATGGTGGTGTCCACCCATTGCGCGTGGCGGGCCGCCGCGGCGCGCAGCTCGGGCTCCAGTTCGCCGGAGCCCACATAGACGATGGACACCTTGCGCCCGATGCGCTGCGCGACCTTGGCCGCCACCTCCAGTGCGAACAGCGGGTTCTTCACCTCCACCATGCGGCCGCAGAAGATGAAGTCGAATCGCTTGGGCTCGTCGGCCACCGCGGCATAGGCCGCGTTGTCGATGCACAGGTGGGACTTGAACATCTCCTGCGCCGGGATGCCGTAGGAGCGATAAAGGTCGAAGCCGCCCTGGCTGGCCGCGACGAAGGCCTTGCTGCGCCCGTAGACCCAACGCCGGATCAGCCGGTGCAGCAGGGTCAGGTTGACCTCGGAGTTCAAGGTGCCGTCGGTCATCGGCACGTGCTGCACGCCGTGCATGCGGGCGTAGGCGAAAGCCAGCAGGTGGGTCGGGTTGAAGCCCGTGGTGATGACCACCTCCGGCGCGAAGCCGCGCAGGCTGGACCAGATGTCCGGATTGATGTGGATGAAGCGGCCGCGGAAGCTGATGAAGCGTTCGCGCAGGAAGACCTGGTCGAAGTCGCCGCGGTCCAGCTTCCACTTGCGGTCGGGTTCGGTGCCGCTGCAGAAGAAGACGCGCAGCTCGATGCCGGGCTGGGCCGCCAGGTGCACGTAGACGGGCAGCCGGTAGGGCGCCGGGATGTTGGTGACGATGGCCACGCGCACGCGCGTGCCCTCTCCTGCGCCGGCCCCGGCCTTCGCGTCGCTCATGCGCGCACGGGCTCGCCGCCCGCCTGCATGCCCGCGTACAGCTGTGTCCAGCGCTGCACGAAGGCCTCGTTCGAATACTGCTGCACCGACTGCACGGCGCTGGCCGCCATCTCGGGCAGGCGCTCGCGCTCGGCCAGCATGGTCTGCATCCAGGCTGCGACCGCCTGCGGGTTGCGTGCGACCTGCCAGCCGTTATGGCGGTCGACGACGAACTCCTCGGCGCCGTACAGCCCCTGGCTGACCAGCACCGGCAGGCCCGCGGCGGCCGCCTGCAGGATGGCCAGCGAGAAGATCTCGTAGGCCGAGGGGAAGGCGAAGACGTCGGCCGCCCACAGGTAGGGCCGCACGTCGGCCTGCATGCCGACGAAGACCAGGTGCTCACCCACGCCGTGGCGCGCGGCCAGGGCCTTGAAGGAATCGATCTCGCCGGCCTGGCCGCCGATGACGAGGAAGCGCACCGGCGCACGCTGCGCCGCCGGCAGGCTGGCCAGGGCCTCGATCAGGATGCCCAGGCCCTTGCGCGCGAAGTCACCCAGCGCCATGAAGCCCAGCACCACGTGGCCGTCCTCCAGGCCCAGGGGCTTGCGCACCGCGCCGCGGTCATGGCCCGCGGGTCGTGCGAAGCGGTCCAGCGCGACCGGGTTGGCGATGGTGACGATGCGCTCGGCCACCTTGGGGTACTGCGCCGTCAGCTCGCGCGCCAGTCCGTGCGAGGGCACGACCAGCCGCTGGCAGCGCGCGAAGGCGCGGGCCTCGAAGAAGGCGTTGAAGCGGTGGTTGGCCCAGCGCGCGAAGCGGCGCACGCCGGTGACCGTGCTCTCGCGCCACTGGTTGTTCAGATAGGCGCGGTGGCAGAAGTGGGCATAGGCGATGTCCGAGCCGGGCAGCTGTCCCTGGGTGGCCTGCACCACCGCGGCCGTGTTGCCGCGCAGGCGCCAGCCGATCCAGCTCAGGCGCGCCATGAACTGGTAGCTGACGTAGCGCGCCAGCACGGGCTTGGGGACGATGGGTACCTTGACCACGTCCACGCCCGGCTCGCCCTGCGCGTCGCAGCGGGAGGAGAACACGGTCACGTCGAACTGCCGGGCCAGGCCGCGCACTTCGGCGAGCACGCAGCTGCCGGCGGGGCTGTTGGTGGCCACCGCCATGTCGAACACGGCTATGCGCGGGCGCTTGGACATCTCTTCCTCTTGTTCTCGGTCATCGGGCTCTCAGGCCCGTCCCTTGGCCGCGCGCAGGCGGGCCAGCAGGCGTTGGCGCGGCAGGTTGGGCAGTGCCAGCATCACGAAGCTGACGGCGTCGCGCAGCTTCATGGGCGAGCAGGCCGTGGCCTGGCGCAGTTCGTACAGACAGTCCGCACGCTCGTTGAGTTCCAGGAACAGCATCGCCCGGATGCGGTGCCATTCGCCGAGGAAGCGCTTGAGGCTGCGCGCCAGGCGCGGCGTGGTGTCGTGCAGCTTCTCCAGCTCGGCGGCGACGCGGTCGGGCTTCTGCGGGCGGCGCAGCGCGCTGCTGCGCTTTCCGACGCTGACCGGCGGCAGCACATAGAAGGCCGTGGCCTGCTTGGCGTAGGCCAGCGGCCCGGCGCAGGCCAGGCGCGACCAGCAGATGATGTCCTCGCCGGCCTTCACGCCCACGGGGAAGCCGCCCACGCGCTTGAAGACCGGCTTGCGCACCGCCACCGCGGAGCTGTGCACCGGGTGCTCCACCTCCATGATGTCGGCGAAGTAGTCGGCCATCAGGATGTAGTCCTGGCCGTCGCCGTCGTGGCGCACGCGGATCTTGCGCGACTGGCCGCTCTCGTTGACGACGTTGTAGGCGGTGGCGTAGAGCGCTGCATCGGGGAAGCGCTGGATCAGCTGGCGCAGGTTGGCGATGTGGCCCGGGTCCCAGTAGTCGTCGGCGTCCAGGAAGGCGACCAGCTCGTGGCGGGCGAGCTCCGCGCCGCGGTTGCGGGCGGCCGACACGCCGGCGTTGGCCTGGCGCTCCAGGCGGATGCGCGGGTCGGTGTAGCGGGAGACGATCTGCGGGCCGTCGTCGCGCGAGCCGTCGTCGACGACGACCAGCTCCCAGTCGGGATCGGTCTGGGCCAGCACGGACTCGACGGTGCGGGCGATGGCCTCGGCCTTGTTGTAGAGCGGAATGACGACGGAGATCATGGATTCGGTTCGGTGGCCGGGAGGGCGGCACGGACGTAGGCCGCGGACAAGGCCCAGAGTGTGCAGCCCGCGGACAGGGTACCCAGCGGGACGGCGGCCAGCCCGCGCCCGATGAAGACCCAGGTGAACGCAAGCTGCACGCCAAAGGCCACCAGGGAGAAGGCGAACCACAGCCACTGGCGGTCCAGGCAGAGCATCAGCCGCTCGTGGATGTTGTTGGCGCCGGCCACGACCGCACAGCCGACGTTCAGGCACAGCAGGGTCGCCAGGCCGCTTCCGCCCAGGCCGTAGGCCGAGGACAGCAGCGGCGAGGCCGCCGCGATGGCCAGGCCGACGGCCAGGGTGATGCCGATGTTGCGGCGAATCAACCGCCACCGCGCCCCCCGCAATTGCTGGGGGCCCTGGGCGCGGGCGTCCAGCAGCCCCTTGAGCGCGACCCCGCCCCAGCTGGTGGCCGGCATCAGCATCAGCGTGAGCCATTGCAGGCCGACGGCCACCACCCCCACGCCGGCCGGGCCGTGCTGGCGCTGCACGAGGTAGATGGTGCAGGTCCAGGCCACCGTCGCCCCCACCAGGGTCGCGCCGACGCTGGGCAGGCCGGCGACGGTGCGGCGGAACAGCTCCGGCCAGGCACCGCCGGCCGGCGCCGCGCTGCCGGCACCGCCCTCGCGCATGCGCCAGGCCACCAGGCCCAGCAGCAGCACGGCGGGCGTCAGCGAGGTGAAGACCAGCAGGCCCACGGCACCCGGCAGGCGCCAGGTCGCCACCACCGGATAGGCGGCCAGCAGCATCA
Organism: Aquabacterium sp.; assembly: GCA_004322345.1. Taxonomy (GTDB): domain Bacteria; phylum Pseudomonadota; class Gammaproteobacteria; order Burkholderiales; family Burkholderiaceae_C; genus Aquabacterium. Next base: position 21,312 of record SCTQ01000273.1, read on the forward strand.
GGCCGGCCACGCCCGCGGTGATGCGCGCCGCCGGCAGGAAGCTGCCGATGCCGTTGAGCAGGCCGGTCGTGATCGCCACCACCATCTGGCCCAGGATCACGCAGGCGCCGGCCAGCAGCAGCCACACGGTGTCCAGGTGCAGGTCGTCGTGGCCCTTCAGCGTGCCGCCGTAGACGGAGGCGAAGACGATGACCGACAGCCCGGCGGCCGCGGTCGAGAAGATCAGGTTGGCCAGGCTGGCCGCCCGCCAGCCGGCGCCGGGGCCGCGCTCGCTGGCCATCAGCGTGGCGTTGTTGGTCATCACCTGCGTGAAGGGCGAGACCACCGAGGACGCCGTGTTGACGGTGGCCGCATACACGCCCAGCGCCGCCGCGCCGGACAGCCGCGCGATGACGAAGCTGGAGACGAAGCCTGCACCGCGCGTGATCAGGCTGGCCGCGAGCATCCACAGCCGGGGGGACTGCCACCAGGCGAGGAGCCTGGCGGCCAGAGGGAAACGCGCGGCGGGACTGCCGGAGGCGATGGGGGACACGGACTACTTCTTGTGCTTTGGGGACTTCTCGAGAAACGCCGTGGCAGTCGCGGGCGGTCGATCAGGTGAGGGTCAATGAGGCAGCCGGACCATCAGGCCCTGCTGGACGAAGAACTGGGTCGGAGCGAAGTCTGTCAGATAGGTGACCTGTGCACCGCGTTGCCGGGCGAAGGACAGGGCGAACCGCTCGGCCTCGCGCACCTCGCCGCCGTGGCCCTGGCTGTCCTTGTCGGAGTTGTCCAGGTAGAGCACGCCGCCGGGGCGCAGCATCTCGGCCGCATGGCACAGGCAGTCGAAGCGGAAGGCGCCGTCGATCATCGCCAGGTCGAAGCCGTCACCGGCCTCGTCGTCCATCGCGTGCACGTAGCGGTCGTGCTCCTTGGCGTATTCGTAGCGCACGTTGCCACAGCCGCGGTCCTCCAGCAGGTCGCGCACCTTGACGTACCAGGGCTCGAAGGCTTCGACCGAGCAGACGCGCCCGGCATGCGCCGCATACCAGACCGTCGACATCCCGGAGCCGAACTCCAGCACGCGGCTGTCCTTGCCCAGGAAGTCCGAGAGGAAGCCGATCGCGTCGTAGCTGATCCAGGGCTTGCGCGGGCGGTAGTCGATCGTGGTCCGCAGCAGGGCGGAAACCAGGGCCGGGGGGGCATGCAGGACCACGCGCCGCCAGCCGGCGAAATTGCCTTTCTCGTCATGGAACCGGGTGCGCCGCAACTGGTTGTGGCCGATGAGCTTGTTGATCACGACTGCGCTCCTTCTATGAGGACGGGGCGATACAGGTCGAGAGTGGTCGGTGTTCACCCCTCGCATCAGGCGGCGTGGCAACTGCTCGCGGCATCGCGCGCCGCCGCAAGGCGCGAAGCCGGATGTCCATGTGGACTTCGGACGGCGGTATTGAAGCCCATCCGCGCGAGGCCCAGGTGACAAAACCCGTCCGGCGCGGCGGCGACCCGCCGGTTCAGGGTGTCAACAGCACGGGGGACTCGTCCAGCGCCACGTCGCCCTTGGGCAAAGCGGCCGGCTTGCCACCGTCCGTCTCCTGCACCTGGCCGACACCGGGCACCAGGCTGCGCGGCAGCCGCGCGGAGCCGCGCATGCTCCAGGCCGCGTAGGAGGTCTTGCCCTCGCGCGCGATGGACATCAGCACGATGCCCTCCGGCGCGGTGACCGGCTTCACGCTGGCACCCAGCAGCCAGCGCTGCAGCGTCGCGTAGAGCCGGCCCTGCTCGGTGGGCGTGCGGAAGTCGTCCTCGACCAGGGCGGGCGCGCCGTTGCGGGCCCCCCCGCCTTCCCAGGTGTGGTAGTCGGTGTTGACCACGCCCATCGCGGCCTGGCCCAGCAGGCCGCGGGCCAGCGCCGGCGTCGGGCCCAGCAGCTTGGCGCCGCCGCCCTCGCGTATCGCCTTGCACTCGGCCTCGTGGATGCAGGACGTGCTGGTTTCGGTGTTCCAGATCGGCAGCTGCTTCATGCCATGGGCGGCCATCATCTCGCGCAGGTTGCGCACCGAGTACATCGAGGCCTCGGGCGCGCGGCCGAAGTAGAAGTGGGCGCTCATCCCGTCGACGTACTTGCCGCCGCCCGCGTTGAGGAACTCGTTGAGCGCCTTGTAGCCGGAGCCGGTGACGTTGGGCCCGATGAGGATGTTGTCGGCATCGACGGCCTTGAGCTCCTCGGAAGCGGCCTTCGCCAGTTCCACCATCTTCTGCGCACCGCCGGACCAGTGCATCCACACGTCCGACTCGTTCCACAGCTCCCAGACCTTGATGCGGCCGTCGTAGCGCCGGGCCAGCTCGCGCACGAAGCGGCGCCAGTCGTCGATGTCCTTGGGGGGCATGCAGGCGTTGGCGCCGTAGCCGGCGTTGCCACAACGCCTGGGATGCTCCATCGCCGCCCAGTCCGGCGTCATGGCCAGGGTCATGATGATCGTGGCCTGCGGATTGTTCCGGCGCACATAGGCTGCATAGAAGTCCAGCCGCTGCGCATGCGCGTTGCTCTTCCAGGCGATGGGCCCGTCCTGTGGCTGCATCTGGGCCCAGGTGGTGCCGGTGTCCCACAGGCGCAGGGCGCCCGGGTCGAAGCTGGGCCAGGACTGGTGCACGCCCAGCCGGTTGACGTGCACGCCGAAGAACTGCGGCTGGACGGGCGAGGGCGGCGGCGGCGCACCCACCTCGTCGACGGGAATGGCCTCCAGCTTGCCCGCGCCGACGCACACCGAGGCCCTGGCATCGCGCACGCTGATGCGCACCACGCCCTTGCTGAAGGAGTTGTAGACGCCGCGCAGCACGACGGTCTGCCAGGCCGGGCCGACCTCCACCGTGCGGATGGCCGAGGTCTCGAAGGGGAAGTCGTCGCGCCGCAGGTAGAGGTCCACGCTCGCCTTGCCTTCGCCGGCCGAGCGCAGCGGCAGGGTCACGCGGTAGGCCTTGCCCCACTCCAGCTGCTGCGGAAAGATCAGGTCCGCACCGCTGCCCTGTTCCGGCTTGTCCGGCCGCTCGTAGTCGAAGCGCACGCCGGCCTGGCCGCCCTGGGAGCAGACGCCGGAGGCGTCGACCTTGTGCCCGAACTTGGGCGTGCCCCAGGCGTTCATCCGCCAGTCCTTGGCCTGGATGTCGGACGCGGACACGCTGGCGCCTTGCGCCAGGAAGCCGAGCAGGACGAGTGCGGTCGTGCATGCATGGTGCCTGGCCATGTGGCTCTCCTCAGGTGCTGTTCAGTGGCATCCGCCGCCTGACGCCCGCGCGGGCGGGCGCTTCGGACGTAGGTGGCCGGTCGCCCTGGACACCGCCCGCGGCCTCAAGTTCCTCCTTCTCCTGTGCCGCACGCGTCAGCACGATGAAGGGGAAGAGCAGGAAGTAGTAGATCAGGCAATTGTCCGTCGCGTAGAGCACGTTCATGAACAGGCAGGCCACGCGCACGGAATACGACTTCGACATGTACATCGAGCCGATGAAGATGGTGAAGATCAGGAAGCCGTACTCGTAGCAGATCTTCAGCAGGTCGCTGTGCAGGCTGCCGTGCACCACCTCGCCGGCGCGCGAGCCCAGCAGGGTGTAGACGGAGCCGGGGCCGTCGCCGTACAGGCCGAACTTCCAGGGGTCGGCGAAGATCTTGTTCGCCGTCATCAGGTAGAGGATCTGCCGGCCCTCGCCCAGCTGGTTGGCGCTCTGGCCGGTGAGGGAGGTGATGATGTGGTTGAAGTCACCCACCGCGTAGTGCAGCGTCATCATGACGATGCCCAGGTTGATGAGGATCATCACCAGCGGGTTGAGGATCTTCCTGCCCAGGCGCGGGCCCATGAGCACGAAGATCCCGGCCATGACTGCCCCCAGCAGGGCCACGCGCTTGAGCGCCGCCACCGACATCACGATGCAGCAGGCCGCCAGCAGCCACTTGCGATCCAGCATCGCGAACACCGCGAGCATGCCGAAGATGAACCCGAAGTTGCCTTCGAAGGGCGACTGCGAGTGCTCGAAGTCGAAGGCCAGCATGTGCGACTTGTCGCCGAAGATGGCGAAGAAGATCACCATGCACACGATGTTGATGAAGAACAGCGTGCGCACCGAGATCTTGGGCAGGTTCGCGACCAGCCCGATCGACACGCCGGCGAAGATCAGGAAGGCGTCCTTCAGCCCTTCCTTGATGCCCAGGGGCCCGAGCACCACAGCGGCCATGCAGATGATCAGGAAGGAATGGATCTCGTCGCCGACGCGGATCTCGCGGTCGCCCAGCACCGCCATCAGCACGAAGAACGGGATCGCGAAGAAGGTGTAGCGGAACGGCGGGAAGGTGACGACGACGAAGGACAGGAACAGCGCCACGCCGAAAGCGACGTAGGACAGCGGGAAGTTGACCGTCGAGCGGTGCCGCCGCAGGCGCGGCTGGGCCTCGAAGCGCGGGCCGCGCAGGCGATCGCCGACCCGTGCAAGCAGCTTCAAGCCGAGATCCCCCGCGCCAGGAAGTCCTGGTAGGCCAGCGCGATGCCTTCGCGCAGGCCGACCTTGGGCTTCCAGCCGGTGGCCGCCAGGCGGCCGACGTCCAGCAGCTTGCGTGGCGTGCCGTCGGGCTTGCTGCTGTCAAAGACGATGTCGCCCTTGAAGCCGACCACGCCCATCACGGTCTCGGCCAGCTCGCGGATGGTCACGTCCTCGCCGGTACCGATGTTGACCAGCGCGCCGTCGTAGCCGGCCTGGACCAGGTGGATGCAGGCGTCGGCGAGGTCGTCGACATACATGAACTCGCGCCGCGGCGTGCCCGTGCCCCACACCACGTAGGTGGCGTCGCCGCGCAGCTTGGCCTCGTGTGCCTTGCGGATCAGCGCCGGCAGCACGTGGCTGTTGTTGAGGTCGTAGTTGTCGTTGGGGCCGTACAGGTTGGTCGGCATCACGCTGACGTACTGGCGGCCGTACTGACGGTTGTAGCTCTCGCACAGCTTGACCCCGGCGATCTTGGCGATCGCATAGGGCTCGTTGGTCAGCTCCAGCGGGCCGGTCAGCAGGTAGTCCTCGCGGATGGGCTGCGGGCAGTCGCGCGGGTAGATGCAGCTCGACCCCAGGAACAGCAGCCGCTGCACGCCGGCCAGGTGGGCGCCGTGAATGACGTTGGTCTCGATGACCAGGTTCTGGTACAGGAAGTCGGCGCGGTAGATGTTGTTGGCCTGGATGCCACCCACCTTGGCCGCCGCGACGATGACGAGGTCGGGGCGCTGCTCGGCCAGGAAGGCGTGCACCGCCGCCTGGTCCAGCAGGTCCAGCTCGGCATGGGTGCGCACGACGATCTCGGCATGGACGTGCCGGGCCTGCAGTGCTCGGACCAGCGCAGAGCCGGCCATCCCGCGGTGTCCCGCGACAAAAATCTTCATGATGATTCCCGGCTGAACGGCAAGCCGCTCAGGAAGTCTTGGATCCGAAACGGTGCCGCAGCGACAGGAAGGGCCGCTCGACAAGGTAATACGAGGCGCAGGCCAGCGCGAAGGTGCCGCCCACGGCGATCAGGTACCACTGCACCGACAGGCTTCTGAAGCCGTTCATGTAGCCCTCTCCGGTGGCCAGCTCGGCGTAGGTCAGCGCGATCTGGTGGAAGAGGTAGAGCGAGTAGGACCACGCGCCCAGCAGCAGCATCGGCTTCCACTCCAGGAACCTGCGCAGCCAGGCATAGCTCGGCGAGAACAGCGCGCTGGCCACCAGCGGCATGAGCGCCAGGCCCTGCACGGTGAAGCGGAAAGTGTCGCGGAAGAACGTGTCGCGGTAGGCGAAGGTGGACAGCAGCACCAGCAGGCTCACGCCCACCAGCAGCGGCCGGGTGAAGAACTCCAGCCAGGCACGCGAGTTCCGGCCGGCCAGCAACGTGGTGAGGATGGCGCCGTAGAGGATGGAGTCGATGCGCGTCTCGGTGCTGCCGTAGTTGCGTTCGCCGTAGCCGTGCAGGGCCAGCACGATGCGCAGGACCAGGCAGGCCACCGCGATGCCCACCAGGGTGCGCAGGAACAGCGGGCCGCGCGGCGCCAGGAAAGCGAAGAGCACCGGGAAGACGAGGTAGTACTGCTCCTCGACCGCCAGCGACCAGAGCACGCCGACGTGGATCACGTGCTGGAAGCCGGGGTCGTAGGCCGAGCCGAAGCCGATGATGCCGTGGTAGTAGTTGGAGACGTACAGCAGGATGGCCGCCACGTCCTTCCAGATCACGAAGCCCTGGAAGTACGCATAGGTGCCGTAGCTCAGCGCCACCGCGACGACCAGCGCCGGGTACAGGCGCAGCACCCGGCGGATGTAGAACTTGCCGATCGAGATGCTGCCCGCGCCCTGGATCTCCGCCAGCAGCAGCCGGGTGATCAGGAAGCCGCTGATGAAGAAGAAGAGCGTGACGCCGAAGCCGCCCGGCACGATGGTGGAGAACCCATAGTGCGCCACCAGCACGAAGAGGACCGCGCAGGCACGCAGGCCGTCCAGGGCCCTCAGGTGGTGGTAGTTCGGGCGGGCGTCTCGGTCGACCACGGTGGAGGCGGGCGTCGCGTCCAGGGCCGGAGGTTGCGCACCGATCGTCGAGGGGTTGGGCGGCGTCACGGAGCGCTCGTCACTCGTGATAGTCGTAGGCCTGGAAGCCGGCCTGCTTGACCAGGGCGTCGCGCTTGGCAGCGGTGTAGTCGCTGTTGACCATCTCGGCCACCAGCTCGGCCAGCGTGATCTTGGGCAC
>SCTQ01000274.1 GCA_004322345.1 Aquabacterium sp.
GACAAGGTGACGGTGGTGCCGGTGTCGGCACCGGGCACCACCGTCGCGCCCGAGGGCTACTTCACCGGCGACGACTTCCTCAAGGTGGGCTACGACTTCCGCCCCGCCGGCCGCCAGGTCGCGGGCGCGCTGCTGGCGCCGGCCGCGCCCACGCCGGCCAGCTATGTGCGCTTCCGGGTCTGGGCGCCTGCGGCGGCCCCGCTGCTGCTGAAGGTCACGCCCAGCGGCGGCGCGGCGCTGCAGGCCATCGCGGTGGACGCGTCCCACGGCGTGCCCGAGGGCACGGGCTGGGTCTCCTACGTGGTGCCGCTGGGCGCCAGCCCCGTCAACGTGCAGAACCTGGCGCTGTACACGCAGAAGGCCGCCGGTGCGCCGGATCAAGGCAGCCTCTACATCAAGGACGTGGAGCTGCGCGACCACGCCCCCACGGCGCACGAGCCGCTGGCGCCGTTGCAGCCGATCAGCGTGTCGGCCGGTGCGCAGGGCACGGACAAGGGCGCGACGCTGGACGAGTACGCGTGGACCAGCGCGGGCGACACGTCCTTCCGCTACAACTTCAGCGCGGCCGGCGGCGGCGCCTTTGCCGCTTCCACCCTCACCCTGAGCCAGCCCGTCAAGGCCAACCGCCTGCGCTTCCTGGCCAAGGTGCCGGCCGGCGTGCCCCTGGTGGTGCGCTTCCAGGATGAGCTGGACCAGGCCTTCGAGGCCAAGCTGTTCAAGCCCCTGGCCACCGTCGACGATGCGGGCTGGGTGCCCTACACGCTCAAGCTGGAGCCCGTCGGCAACCCGGGGGCCACCAGCGTGGGCAGGATCAAGAAGATCTCGCTGCGCATCGAGCGGGCGATGAACAACTCGAACATCACGACGGTGTCCCGGCAGGAGCCGAGCGTGGTGCCCATCGACCGTGTGCAGTTCAAGCAGCTGACGCTGTCGAACGAGCCGGACCAGCTGGACCTGGCCCCCGGCACGCCCACCCTGGCCGGCGGCGGCCGCGCCCGCGGATCCGACGTCTGGCCCATCCTGGGCGTGGCCACGCGGGACCCGGTGGGCGACCTGTCCCACGCGCAGGAGCTGGGCCTGTCGCACATGCGCTTCGCCATGACCTGGAGCGATGTCGAGCGGACGGGCGGCGCCCTGGACCTCACGGCCCGGCGGGCGCACGTGGACGCGGTGCTGGCCCAGGGCATGAAGGTGGTGCTGCTGCTGGCCTACAACAACACCGCGTACTCGCAGGCCACGTGGACGGCGAGCGACCACGGCGGCATCCCGCCGGAGGCCACCCGCAACCTGACCGCGTACCTCAACTACGCCAAGGCCGTGGTCCAGGCCTACAAGGGCAACCCCAAGGTCACCTTCGAGATCTGGAACGAGCCCAACATCCCCTCGTTCTGGCAACCCACCAAGCCGCTGCCGACGATGGCCGCGGAGTACGCCAACTTGCTGGCGCAGACGGTGGACGCGGTCCTGCACGACACGGTCGACCCCCAGGCCAAGGTGGTGTCCGGCGGCGTCACGCGCATCGACTTCCCCTACCTGAACGCGGTGTCCAGGACGGCGGCTTTGGCCCGGGTGGCGGGCGTGGGCATGCACCCCTACACCGACGGCTATCCCGAGTCCTCGGCCGACGAGGCCGCGGGGATCGTGGCCGCGATGCGCACCCATGCGCCTGCGGGGCGCTCCCTCGCCGGCCTGCAAGCCTGGGTCACGGAGCTGGGGCAGTCCTCGGGCAAGCTGCGCGGCGCCGTGACGAACGACGGCGCCGATCCCGCCAACCGCCGCATGCAGGCCAACCTGGTCGCCCGGCAGATCCTGACCAGCTGGTCCACCAGCACGCCGCTGCACGTCATCTACCGCCTGCGCGACCTGTACTCCAACGATGCGGGCTTCGACGCCGAGCAGGCCAACTACGGCCTGTTCTCCGTCGCCTACCCGAGCGGGCCCGCCGGCCAGTGGACGGACAAGCCGGCCGCCAGGGCCGTGCGCACGCTGAAGTACGTGGCCCGGGACCGCCGCTACCAGGGCATGGTCACCGGCAGCCCGTCGAGCCTGCAGGCGATGAAGTTCTCGGCCCCCGGCCTGGAGACGGTCTACGCCGTGTGGGTCAACGCCACCGGCTCGCAGGCCAGCGTGACCACGCTGCCCAGCTGCAATCCGAACCTCAACCTGGATGGCAGCCCGCGCAGCACCGCAGGCTCCTGCGTGGTGGACATGGAGAACCAGCCGGTCGCCTGCGCACCGGGCGCCAACGGGCGGCTGGTCTGCCCGGTGTCGGAGCTGGGCGGGCCGATCTACGTGCGGGTGGGCGGGACCTGAGCCGGGCGGGGCGGCATCGACGCGGCAAGCGGCAGCCGCCTATCCGAAACCGGGATCCTGCAGCGCCGGCCCGGGGCGGGGCGCCGCGCCGGACCAGGTCGGGCCGGCAGCACGGTGCGCAGGGACGTCGCCCGCGTCGGCGCCTGCACGAGGCTCCTGCGACGAGGTCGGCGCAAAGCTCGCCCCGCCAGCCGTCTCCCTTCCCAACCCCATCACCGCCGCCAGCGCCGGGATCAGCACCACCGCCCCCACCATGTTCCACAGGAACATGAAGGTCAGCAGCAGCCCCATGTCGGCCTGGAACTTGATGTCCGAGAAGATCCACGTCAGCACGCCGGCGGCCAGCGTGATGCCGGTGAAGGCCACCGCCATGCCGGTGGTCTTCATGGTCTCGAAATAGGCCTCGCGCAGGCCCAGGCCCTTGTGCAGGAAGGTCTCCAGCCGGTTGTAGAGGTAGATGCCGTAGTCCACGCCGATGCCCACGCCCAGCGCGATCACCGGCAGCGTGGCCACCTTCACGCCCAGGCCCATCAGCGTCATCACGGCCTCGCACAGCAAGGAGGTGATGACCAGCGGGATCAGCAGGCACAGCGTGACGCGCCAGGAGCGGAACTCCAGCAGCAGCAGCGCGGCGACGATGCCGTAGACCAGGCCCAGCATCGGCAGCCAGGCGCGGCTGACGACGGCATTCGTGGCGGCCTCGATGCCGGCGTTGCCGGCGGCCAGCAGGATCTCGGCGTGGCCCTGCGGCTCGCGCTCGTTGAAGGCCCGCACCGTCTTCACCACGCCTTCCAGCGTCGCGGCCTTGTGGTCGGCCAGGTAGGCGATCACCGGCAGCATGCTGCAGTCGTTGTTGAAGAAGGCCGGCGGGATGCCCTTGTGCGCGGAGTTGCTGATGAAGCGGTTGCGCGTCACCGTGGACCACTTCAGGTTGCCGCCGTAGGTGCCGGAGATGATCTGCTCCATCACGTTGAACAGCGAGACCGTGCCCTGCACGCCCGGTGTCTCCTCCAGCGCCCATTGCAGCCGGCTGACGGTGGAGGCGGTGGGGTAGGCGCCGCATTCGGCGGCCGGCGTCTTCACCATCACGACGAACACGTCGGCGCTGGTGGCGTAGTGCTCGGTGATGAAGGCGCTGTCGCGGTTGTAGCGGGAGTCGGGGCGCAGCTCGGGCGCGCCGGGGTCCAGGTCGCCGATCTGCAGGCCGCGGCTGGTGAAGCCGCCCCAGCCCGCGAGGACCGCCGCCAGCGCCACGGCGATCACCGCGCGCCTGCGGTCGGCCAGGGCGGCGATGGCGCGCGCCAGGCGCTGCGGCCCCGCGCGGCGGCGCCGGGCGTTGCGCAGGCCGGCGGGGGACACGCCGCCGTAGGACATCAGCACCGGCAGCAGGAACATCTTGGTGAAGATGATCACGCCCACGCCCACGCTGGCGCTGATGGCCAGCTCGCGGATGACGCCGATGTCGATCACCAGCAGCGTGGAGAAGCCCACCACGTCGCACAGCAGCGCCACGCTGCCGGGCACGAAGAGCAGGCGGAAGGTGGCGCGTGCGCCCTGCACCTTGTCCGCCCCCTCGGCGCAGGCGTGGGTCATCGTGTTGATGTTCTGCACGGCGTGCGACACGCCGATGGCAAACGTCAGGAAGGGCACCAGGATGGAATACGGATCCAGCCCGAAGCCCAGCAGGTGCATCACGCCCAGGTGCCACACCACGGCCAGCAGGCAGCAGCCGATGGTGGCGGCGGTGCTGCGCCAGCAGCGCGAGTAGACCCAGATCAGCAGCGTGGTCAGCCCCACGGTCAGCAGGAAGAACAGGCCGATGTCCTTCGCGCCCTCGATCAGGTCGCCCACCAGCTTGGCGAAGCCGACGATGTGGACGTGGACGCCCTGGCCCTCGTACTTGGCGCGGATCCTCTCTTCCAGCCGTTGGCTGAAGAGCCCGTAGTCGAGATGCTTGCCGGTGTCCGGATCGTTCTCCACCAGCGGCACGACGATCACCGTGCTGCGGTGGTCGTCGGCCACCAGGCTGCCGACGAGGCCGGCCTTGGCGACGTTGTCGCGCACGCGGTCGATGTCGGCGGCGCTGCCGGAGAAGCCCGGCGGCACGACCTCGCCGGATCGCAGCCCGTCCTCGGCGGCCTCGAACCACAGCGTGTTGGGCGTCCACAGCGAGCGCAGGTTGCCGCGGTCGATGCCCGGCACGTAGAACACCTCGTCGGTGATCTTCTTCAGCGTGCGCA
>SCTQ01000001.1 GCA_004322345.1 Aquabacterium sp.
CCGCCTGCTACACAGCCTGGCCTCGCGGCTGGATGCGCAAGCACTGCAGGCCGGCCGCCTGGACGTGGCGCTGTCGCCGCGGCTGCTGGCCGGCAGCGACCTGGGCCGCCTGCGCGCCCTGCTGGCCGCCGGCCTGTACCGCGACGTGGCCACGCTGGACGCCGCCGCGATCGAGGGCCTGCAAGAGGCCGCCGAACTGGCCCGCGCCGAGTTCGCCGAGGGCCTGCAGCTGGCCGAATGCGACGAGCTGTCCGGCTGGCTGGAGCGCCAGCGCGAGTCGCTGCGCGAGGCGCGCAAGCAGGTGCTGGCACGGCTGTCCGGGCTGCACGAGGGCGCCGGCCGCTTCGAGCGTGCGCTGCAGGCCGCGCGCGAGCACGTGGACGTGGACCCGCTGGACGAGCCGGCGCAGCGCCGCCTGATGCAGCTGCTGGCCGCCGCCGGCCACACCGCGGCCGCGCTGCAGCAGTTCGAGCGCAGCCGCACGCTGCTGCGCGAACAGCTCGGCGTGGAGCCCGATGCCGCCACGCTGTCGCTGGCCGCGCGCCTGCACGCCCAGCTGGCCGCCGCCGTGCCGCAACCCACGCATTTCGAGCCGCAGCCGGTGCACTACGCGCGCAACGGCGACGTGCACCTGGCCTGGACCAGCTTCGGCGCCGGCCCGCGGGACCTGCTCTTCATCAGCGGCTTCGTCTCCCACCTGGACCAGGCCTGGGACGCCGCCGGCCCCGCAGCCTTCTTCGCCGAGCTGGCGCGTACGCATCGCGTGATCCTCTTCGACCGGCGCGGCGTGGGCCTGTCCGACCGCACGGTGGACCCGGCCAACCTGGACGACGGCGTGTCCGACGCGCTGGCCGTGCTGGATGCAGCGGGCAGCCGGCGCGCCACGGTGTTCGCGGTGTCAGAAGGCGGCTCGATCGGCGTGCGGCTGGCGCTGGAGCGGCCGCAGCGCGTGGCCGGCCTGGCGCTGTTCGGCACGCTGGCCAAGGGCAGCGCGGCCGACGACTACCCGTGGGCGCTGACCCTGCCGCAGCTCGACCGCTGGCTGGAGCAGATCACCGCCCAATGGGGCCAGAGCGCCGCAATCGAGGTCTTCGCCGGCCCGCTGCACGCGCGCGACGAAGGCCTGCGCCGCTGGTGGGCACGCACCCTGCGCCTGGCCTCCAGCCCGCGCTGCATGCGCGCGGTGCTGCGCAGCCTGGCGCTGTCGGACGTGCGGGAGCTGCTGGGCAGCGTGCGCGTGCCCACCGTGGTGATGCACCGCGAGGGCGACCGCGCGGTGCGCCAAGAGGCTGCGCGCCGCATGGCCGAGGCCATCCCCGGCGCGCGCTGGCTGCCACTGCCCGGTCAGGCGCACTGGTGGTGGCTGGACGACTGCCGGCCAGTGCTGGAGGCGATACGCGCGCTGCCGGCTTGAATTTGGTGGTGCGCCACACTAGGGCCTGTTAACACTACCGGAGGACGCGCATCCTCCGGTAGTGTTAACAGGCCCTAAGCCACCTGCACCACCAGCTTGCCCAGGTGGTGCCCCTGCAGCAGCCCGATCAGCGCCCGCGGCGCGTTCTCCAGTCCGGGCACCACGTGCTCGCGCAGCTTCATGCTGCCGGCGTCGACCCAGGCCTGCATGTCGGCGCGGAAGGCCTCGAAGCGGGTCTCGTAGTGGTCGAGGATGATGAAGCCCTGCATCAGGATGCGGCGGCTGAGCAGCGCGGCCGTCAGCGCTGGCAGGCGGTCGTGGCCCGCACCGTCCTCGCCGTTGTAGTGGGCGATGAAGCCGCACACCGGCACGCGCGCGCCGATGTTGAGCAGCGGCAGCACGGCATCGAACACGGCGCCGCCCACGCTCTCGAAGTAGACGTCGATGCCCGACGGGCAGGCCGCGGCGAGCTTCTGCGCCAGTTGCGGATCGCGGTGGTCGATGCAGGCATCGAAGCCCAGCTCCTGCACGGCGTAGCGGCATTTGTCGGCGCCACCGGCGATGCCGACGATGCGCGCGCCCTTCAGCCTGGCGATCTGCCCGACGACCGAACCGACCGCGCCGGTGGCCGCGGCCACGACCACCGTCTCGCCGGGCTGCGGGCGGCCGATGTCCAGCAGGCCGACCCAGGCCGTGAAGCCCGGCATGCCCAGGCCGCCGAGGGCCAGCGACGGATGCGGCGCATCACCCAGCGGCAGCAGGCCCTCGCCGTCGGACAGCGCCCATTCCTGCCAGCCCGATTGCGCCAGCACCAGCTCGCCTGGCCTGAACCGTGGATGGCGCGAGGCCTCGACGCGGCTGACGGTGCCGCCGACCATCACCCCGCCCAGCGGCACCGGCGGCGCGTAGCCGGGGCCCACCGGCTCCATCAGGTTGCGCATGTAGGGATCGAGCGAAAGGTGCAGGGTGCGCAGCAGCAGCTGGCCTTCGGCCGGCTCGGGAACCGGCACGGTCTCCAGGCGGAAGTCGGATGCGGCGGGCAGCCCTTGCGGGTGGGCGGCCAGCACGACGCGGCGGTTGGTTCGTTCGGCAGACATGTCGCAGACCTCCTCAGGCCTGCGCCGGCCGCGGCCCGTGGCGCAGCGTCAGCAGCGTGCCCAGCGTGATCGCCACGACGGCGAAGGCCGGGCCGCCGAGCGCGCCGATGCGGTCCACCAGCAGGCCGCCGAACACCGCACCGCTGGCGATGGCGACCTGGAAAGCTGCCACCAGCAGGCCGCCGGCGCCCTCGGCGTGGTCCGGCGCGGCGCGCACCATCCAGGTCTGGAAGCCCACCGGGAAGGCGCCGAAGGCGAAGCCCCACAGCGCGATCGCCACCGCGGCGACGACGCCCGAGCGCCCGGCCAGCAGCAGGGCCGCCGCCAGCACCACGATGGCCGCGCCACCCAGCGCGATGGCACGGCGCTCGCTGCGCCCGGCCACCCAGCCGCCGGCGAAGTTGCCGAAGAAGCCGCCGATGCCGTAGCCCAGCAGCACGCCGGAAATCGCCGGCACCGGCAATTGGGTCACCTGCTCCAGCAGCGGGCGGATG
>SCTQ01000275.1 GCA_004322345.1 Aquabacterium sp.
GCCGTAGCTCATGGCCTGATCCAGGCTTACCTCCACGGGAGCCGACTCCACCGTCGCGGCCGCCTCGCGTGCGCGCGACACCAGATCCGGTGGCAGCCCCGCGTACTGGCCCAGCCCGTGCAGGCTGAGATGGAAGCGGTCCTCGTCCAGCGGCTTGCCCTGGAGCCCATGACGTTCGCGCAGTTCCAGCGCCAGGCGCGTCAGCGCCTGCGCTGCCGGCGCAGGCGGCATCAAGGCGAAGAACAGTTCCTCGACCGGCGGCGTGTCGTCGCTGCCGAAGAGCGCCCCCTGGCTCATGCCGAGGCCCTCCCGGACCTGCAGCCCAGCGGAAGAAAGTCGTATACCTGGCGCATGTCGAGGTCGCTTCGCGAATCTGCCTTATGGTTGCGGACCGCGAGTTTGTCATCGATGCCATCGACTGCATGTCCCTGCCCCTGCTCAGCCTCGTCCTCCTGCCCTTCCTCGGCAGCCTCGTCGCCGCGCTGCTGCCGACCAACGCGCGCAACGCCGAGTCCATCCTCGCCGGCCTGATCGCGCTGGCCTGCACCGTCCAGGCCGCCCTGTACTACCCCGTCGTCGCCGCGGGCGGCGTGGTCCGCCAGCAGATCGACTGGATCCCTTCGCTGGGCCTGAACCTCGTGCTGCGCATGGACGGCTTCGCGTGGATGTTCTCGCTGCTGGTGCTGGGCATCGGCGCGCTGGTGGTGCTGTACGCGCGCTACTACATGTCGCCGGCCGATCCGGTGCCCCGCTTCTTCTCCTTCCTGCTGGCCTTCATGGGCGCGATGAGCGGCGTGGTGCTGTCGGGCAACCTGATCCAGCTGGCGTTGTTCTGGGAGCTGACCAGCCTGTTCAGCTTCCTGCTCATCGGCTACTGGCACCACCGCCGCGACGCCCGCCGCGGCGCACGCATGGCGCTGACCGTCACCGGCGCGGGCGGCCTGTGCCTGCTGGCCGGGCTGCTGGTGCTGGGCCACATCGCGGGCAGCTACGACCTGGATGTGGTGCTGGCCGCCGCGCGCAAGGTGCAATCGCATCCGCTGTATGTCGTGGCCCTCGTGCTGGTGCTGCTGGGCGCCTTCACCAAGAGCGCGCAGTTCCCTTTCCACTTCTGGCTGCCCAACGCGATGGCCGCGCCCACGCCGGTCTCGGCCTACCTGCACTCGGCCACCATGGTGAAGGCGGGCGTCTTCCTGCTGGCGCGGCTGTGGCCCGTGCTGGCGGGCACGCAAGAGTGGTTCTGGATCGTCGCCAGCGTGGGCCTGGCCACCCTGCTGGCCGGCGGCTTCGCGGCCATCTTCCAGACGGACCTCAAGGCGCTGCTGGCCTACTCGACCATCTCCCACCTGGGCCTGATCACCACGCTGCTGGGCCTGAACAGCCCGCTGGCCGCGGTGGCCGCGGTCTTCCACATCCTCAACCACGCGACCTTCAAGGCCTCGCTCTTCATGGCCGTGGGCATCATCGACCACGAGACCGGCACGCGGGACATCCGCCGCCTGTCGGGCCTGCTGCGCTACATGCCGATCACGGCCACCCTGGCCATGGTGGCCGCCGCCGCGATGGCCGGCGTGCCGCTGCTCAACGGCTTCATCTCCAAGGAGATGTTCTTCTCCGAGGCCGTGTTCGTGAGCGCCGCACCCTGGTTCGAGCGCCTGCTGCCGGCCGCAGCGGTGGTGGCCGGCATGTTCAGCGTGGCATACGCGCTGCGCTTCACCGCCGACGTCTTCTTCGGCCCCGACACCACGGCCGCGCTGCCGCACCGGCCGCACGAGCCGCCGCACTGGATGCGCGTGCCCATCGAGCTGCTGGTGCTGGCCTGCCTGGTGGTGGGCACCCTGCCTCAGTGGTCCATCCAGGACATCCTGTCGGCCGCCGCCCACCCCGTGGTCGGCGGCAAGCTGCCGGCCTTCGACCTCGCGGTGTGGCACGGCTTCAACCTGCCGCTGGGCATGAGCGTGCTGGCGCTGCTGGGCGGCATCGGCCTGTACCTGCTGCTGCACGGCCCCATCGAGCGCGGGCGCTTCGTGCGCACGCCGCTGCTGGGCCTGGCGAGCGGCCCGCGCGTCTTCCATCGGCTGCTGGCGCTGGCCTCGGCCGCGGCCCGTCACGGCGTGCGCCTGCTGGGCACGCGCAGGCTGCAGCCGCAGATGCTGCTGCTGGCCGTGGTCGTCGTCGCCGCCGGCGCGGCCGCGCTGGGGCAGACCGGCCGCAAGCCGGTGGACTGGAGCGGCAGCCGCGAGCTGCTGGCCTTCTCGCCGATGTTCATGCTGCTGTGGCTGGTCGGCATGGCCGCGGCCGTGGGCGCGGCCTGGCAGGCCAAGTACCACCGGCTGACCGCGTTGGCGCTGATGAGCGTGGCGGGCCTGGTCACGGTGATCACCTTCGCGTGGTTCTCGGCGCCCGACCTGGCGCTGACCCAGCTGTCGGTGGAGGCCGTGACCACCGTGCTCTTCATGCTGGGCCTGCGCTGGCTGCCCAAGCGGCTGGAGGAAGTGGACGAGCAGGCCGGCGCGCTGCAGCGCCTGCGCGCCCGCGGACGGCGCACGCGCGACCTGCTGGTGGCGCTGGCCGCCGGCGGCGGCCTGGCGGCCCTGTCGTACGCGCTGATGAGCCGCCCCTTCCCGCAGAGCATCTCGCCCTTCTTCCTGGAGCGCTCGCTGCCCGAGGGCGCCGGCACCAACGTCGTCAACGTGATGCTGGTGGACTTCCGCGGCTTCGACACCCTGGGCGAGATCACCGTGCTGGGCGTGGTCGCGCTGACGGTCTACGCGCTGCTGCGCCGCTTCCGCCCCGCGCCCGAGAGCGCCGACCTGCCGTCGCAGCAGCAGGCCGTGCCGGCCGACCTGGCCACCGACCTCGTCAACGCGCAGACCGACGCCGACCCCGCGCGCGGCTACCTGCTGGTACCCGCCGTGCTGATGCGGCTGCTGCTGCCCATCGCCTCCGTGATCGCGGTCTACCTCTTCATGCGCGGCCACAACGAGCCCGGCGGCGGCTTCGTCGCCGGCCTGGTGCTGTCCACCGCCTTCATCGTGCAGTACATCGTCTCGGGCACGCAGTGGGTGGAGGCGCACATGTCGCTGCGCCCGCAGCGCTGGATCGCCACCGGGCTGCTCACGGCCACGGCGACCGGCCTGGGAGCCATCTTCTTCGGCTATCCCTTCCTGACCACGCACACGCTGCACCTGCACCTGCCGGTGCTCGGCGGGATGCACATCGCCAGCGCGCTGTTCTACGACATCGGCGTCTTCACGCTGGTCGTGGGCGCGACACTGCTCATCCTCACCGCGCTGGGCCACCAGGCGGTACGGGGCCGCCGCAAGAGATGACCCACCCCCTACGCGCTTCGCGCGCCCCCTCTAGGAGGCGCCACTGGTGGGCCGGCAAAGCCGGATCCGCGGCGTCCGCCTGCCAATACCCTCCGCTTACCTCCATGGAGGACTGACATGGAAATCGTGCTCGCCTGCGCCATCGGCGTGCTCACGGCCTGCGGGGTCTGGCTGCTGCTGCGCCCGCGCACCTACCAGGTCCTGATGGGCCTGTCGCTGCTGGGCTACGGCGTCAACCTCTTCATCTTCAGCACGGGCCGGCTGGCCGTGGACAGCGAGCCGGTGCTGATCCCCGGCGTGCCACCCACGCTGCAGCACTACGCGGACCCGATGCCCCAGGCCCTGGTGCTGACGGCCATCGTCATCGGCTTCGCGATGACCGCGCTCTTCCTCGTGGTGCTGCTGGCGCAGCGGGGCTTCCTGGGCAACGACCACGTGGACGGGGAAGGAGACGATTCATGAGGAAGCGCCGGGCCGCCCCAGTTTTCCTCATCCCCCCCGGGGGGCAGCCGGCGAGGCCGGCGTGGGGGTCGTCATGACGGAGCGAATCCTCGCGTGGATCCAGGCGGCCATGCCGCACCTGCTGATCGCGCCCATCCTGCTGCCGCTGCTCGCCGCCTGCGTGCTGCTCTTCCTGGGCGACAAGCGCCACCGCATCAAGGCCGGCATCGGGCTGGCCGCGCTGCTGGCCAACCTGGTGCTGGCTGCCGCGCTGATGCTGTGGGCCCGCCACGACGGCCATCCTCACCTGCGCCACGGCTACGGCGTCTACCTGCCGTCGAACTGGGACGTGCCCTTCGGCATCGTGCTGGTGCTGGACCGGCTGTCGGCGCTGATGCTGGTGGTCAGCGCGGTGGTCGCGCTGATGGCACTGCTCTTCGCCACGGCGCGCTGGCACAAGGCCGGCGCGCGCTTCCATGCGCTGTTCCAGATCCAGGTGATGGGCCTCAACGGCGCCTTCCTCACCGGCGACCTGTTCAACCTCTTCGTCTTCTTCGAGGTCATGCTGGCCGCGTCCTACGGGCTGCTGCTGCACGGCTCGGGGCCCTCGCGCGTGAAGGCCGGGCTGCACTACATCGCGATCAACCTCGCGGCCTCGTCGCTCTTCCTCGTCGGCGCCAGCCTGATCTACGGCGTCAGCGGCACGCTGAACATGGCCGACCTGGCCCAGAAGATCCCGCAGGTCGCGGGTGCCGACCGGCCGCTGCTGCATGCGGGCTGCGCCATCCTGGGCATCGCCTTCCTGGCCAAGGCCGCGATGTGGCCGATGAACTTCTGGCTGGTGCCCGCCTATGCCGGCGCCAGCGCGCCGTCGGGCGCCGTCTTCGCGCTGCTGACCAAGGTCGGCGTCTACGTGCTGCTGCGGCTGAGCACGCTGCTGTTCTCGCCGGCCGCCGGTGTGTCCGCGGGCCTGGGCAGCGGCTGGCTGGCCTGGGGCGGCATGGCCACCCTGGCCTTCGGCGCGATCGGCATGCTGGCCTCGCAGCGGCCGGCGCGGCTGGCGGGTTATGCGGTGATCGCGTCCTCGGGCACCTTGCTGGCCGCACTCGGCCTGGCCCGGCCCGCGGTGACGGCCGGCGCGCTGTACTACCTGCCCAGCTCCACCTTCGCGATGGCGGCCTTCTTCCTCCTGGCCGAGCTGATGGACCGCTCGCGCAACCCGGACCCGGACGCCCAGCGCGCCCCCGAGGACGAGGAGGACCAGCTGCCCTTCGCGCTGGCCGACCAGGAGCTGGCGCGCAGCAACCTGGACGAGGACGAGGAGGTGCTCCTGGGCCGCCCCATCCCCGCGTCCACCGTGCTGCTGGGCATCGCCTTCACCGGCTGCGCGCTGCTGGTGGCCGGACTGCCGCCGCTGTCGGGCTTCGTGGGCAAGTTCGCGATGCTGTCGGCCCTGCTCAAGCCGGGCGGCGGCGCGATGAGCGCGGCGAACTGGACGCTGGTCGCACTGGTCATCGCCTCCGGGCTGGCGGCGCTGGTGGCCCTGTCGCGCACCGGCATCCGCTTCTTCTGGACACCGGTGGAGCGGCCCGCGCCCGTGCTGCGCACCGTCGAGTACCTGCCCATCGCCGTGCTGATCGGCCTGTGCGTCGTACTCACCGTGCGCGCCGAGGCGCTGATGCGCTACGCCGGCGCCACCTCCGCGGCGCTCTACGACCCGGCCGACTACATCGGCGCGGTGATGTCGGCCCGCCCGCGGCCCACGGCCACCAACACCGACCGCCTGCCCGCGCCGGTGCCGGGAGTCACGCCATGATCAGGCGCATCCTGCCCTCGCCCCTGCTGTCGCTGGCGCTGGCCGCCATGTGGCTGGTGCTGGCGCGTTCCTACACGCCGGGCTCCTTCGTCATGGCCGCGCTGCTGGGCGTGGTGGTGCCGCTGCTGACGCAGTCGCTGGGGCCCACGCCGGTGCGCTTCCGCAGGCCGCTGGTGGCCCTGCGCCTGTTCCTGCGCGTGGGCGGGGACGTCATCGTCTGGAACTGGCGCGTGCTGCGCGGGACCATCGCCCATGGCGAACGCATGCCGCGCGGGGAGTTCGTCATCGTGCCCCTGGACCTGCGCGACCCCAGCGGCCTGGCCGTGCTGGCGGCCATCATGTGCGTGATCCCCGGCACCATCTGGTCCGAGCTGGCGCTGGACCGCAGCGCGCTGCTCGTGCACATCTTCGACATGAAGAACGAGGCCGAGGAGATCGCGCTGATCAAGGAGCGCTACGAACGGCCGCTGATGGAGATCTTCGAATGAGCCCATTCCTGTTCGCCGCCATCGTCTTCGCAATCGGCTGCTACGTGCTGGCCATGGGCCTGGCCCTGCTGCGCCTGGTGCGCGGCCCCTCGGCCCAGGACCGCGTGCTGGCGATGGACCTGATTTACACCATCGGCATGCTGATGCTGCTGGTGCTGGCCATCCGCTACCGCAGCGCGATGTACTTCGAGGCCGCCCTGCTGATCGCCCTCTTCGGCTTCGTCAGCTCGGCGGCAATGGCCAAGTTCCTGCTGCGCGGCGAGGTGATCGAATGAACGGCGCGACCTTCGGCGAATTGTCCTGGTGGATCGAGATCCCCGTGGCCCTGCTGCTGGTGCTCAGCGGTGTCTTCACGCTGGCCGCCGGCGTGGGCATCCTGCGCTTTCCCACCTTCTTCCAGCGCATGCATCCGCCGGCGCTGGCCTTCAGCTTCTCCGCCTGGTGCGTCACGCTGGCCAGCATCCTGTACTTCTCGGCCCAGAGTTCGGACCTGGCGCTGCACAGCTGGCTGATCATCATCTTCCTGTCGCTGACGGTGCCTGTGACCACCATCCTGCTGGCGCGCACGGAGCTGTTCCGCAAGCGCACCAGCAAGGAAGGCCGGCCGGCAGACATGCCGGTGGCGCTGAGCCGCATGGTGCGGCGGCTGGACGACGGGCAGCCGGCCGGCAAGGCCGACTGACCGGCGTCGCCGCGAGGCCGCGATTGGTGGCCGCCGGCTACCAGTGACGTGCCCGCGCGTGCCGCGCGCGACCCTCCCGGGCGATGCAGACTGCGACGCATCAAACACACCCAGGGAGATCGTCGTGCATCCACGCCTGTCCAAACGTGCGCGCATCGCCTGCGCGCTGTCCTTGCTCGCACTGGCCGCGGCCAGCGCCGAGGCGGTGACCCAGCCTTTCACCAAGGGGTCCACGCTGGACGCAACGTCGCCGCGCACCGTCGGCAACCTGAAGTTCGTGCTGAACCCGTACCACGGCCTGATCGTGCAGGACGCCACCGGCGGCGTGCTCTGGCGCTCCGGCCTGTCGTCGCCCTGTGGCACCAGCCCATGCTGGGCGACCTACCAGGGCGACGGCAACTTCCTCATCCGGCGCCAGGACAGCCCCACCTCCTCCAGCGTCCCGTGGGTCGCCTACACGGCGGGGACGGTCCCGCTGACGCTGTCCTCGGAAGCGCCGTACATCACGATCGAGCAGCCTCCCAAGGCGCCCTGGACGACCGGCGTGGCCCCGGTGTCGGTGGCCTACCTCCCCGGCGGCCTCACGCTGGCCGCCGGTTCGCGCATCACCGTGGCGGATACCTCGCTGGAACTCACCACGGGCGGTGACGTGCAGGCCCGCCGGGTCTCGACCAACGCCTTGCTTTGGCGCTCGGGCACGGCCGCGGCCTGCACGCAGCCCACGTCCTGCACCCTGGCCTTCGACGCCAACGGCGCGCTGAAGCTGACCGGCCCTGCCGGCGCGGGCAACGTGATCTGGACCGCGGGCGTCGCCACCACCGGGGCCGGCACGCTGGTGCTGTCGAAGTACGCGCCCTACCTGAGCATCCAGGACGCGGGTCCGAACAACACCAGCCCCGTCAAGTGGGCCAGCGGCAGCAACGCCTCGTCCGTGACGTTTGCGAGCAATGCCTTCGTCCTATCGCCGGGAGAGCAGCGCTCGATCGGCGACACGGTCCTGGCCCTCACGGCCGGCGGCAACATCGAGGTGACGAAGGCAGGCGCCCCGGCCTGGAGTTCGGGCACCTCCTGCGTCGTGGCCAGCGGCTGCTACCTGAAGTTCGGCGCGGACGGGCACCTGGTGCTCTACCGGGGCGGCGGCCAGACGACCTCGCTTTCCCTGGTGAACATCAACAACGGCGGCTACCTGCAGTTCTCGGCGACCGCGCCGCACCTGAGCGTGGAGAACACCAAGTTCGAACGCATCTGGGCATCCGGCCCCTTCACGCCACCGCCGCAGCGCACCGTCGCCCTGCCCGTGCGCGGCAACGACTACCGGGCCCAGACCGTCCAATCCTTCCTGGAGACGCTGGGCATCAACGTGCACGCGAACCAGATCGGCACCAGCGCGCAGCTGAAGGCCCGCCTGGATGCCGTCGGCCTGTCCACGATCCGCATCGACGTGCCCGCTGACGCGGCCCAGCTCCAGACCTACCAGGAGCTGGCGGCCAACGGCGTGCGCTTCAACCTGGGCGGCTACAACACCAACGCCGCATTCGTCGCGCAGCAGGTCCGCGCGCTCGTTGCAGCGACACCCGGGTCGGTCGAGTCGGTCGAGGGCCTGAACGAGATCAACAACTTCGGCTCCGGCTTCAACGGCTTCACCTGCCGCGCGGGCTCGCCCAACAACTGCGGCGGCGCGGTGGTGGACGCGCAGGCCAGCCTGTTCAACACGATCACGCAGGATCCGCTGCTGAGCGCGGTGACGGTCTACAGCCTGAGCGGCGGCCTCTCCTCCCTGCAGGCGCCCCAGTACGGCCTGCTGGCCCTCAGCGGCCGGGCCCATTACGCGACGGTGCACCCGTACACCATCCCGGCCGACGAGCAGCCGCAGGCCACCTTCTCCCGCATCATGGACGCGGAGTACACCAACCTGACTCCGTGGCAGGGCGTGGTCACCGAAGCGGGCTACAGCACCGGCGACGTCAGCCAGGAGTCCCAGGCCATCCTGAACATCAACGCCTGGCTCGACGGCTACCGGCTGGGCTATCGCCGCACCTTCCTCTACGAGCTGCTGGACAGCGGCACCCAGGGATACGGCTTCTTCACGCAGCAGGGCTCGCCCAAGCGCGTGGTCCAAGTGGCGAAGAACCTGACCAACCTGCTGAAGGACACCGGGGCGCCGCTGCAGCAGACCGGCGTCCTGGCCTGGGACAACAGCCTTTTCTCGGGCAACTGGATCCTGCTGCAGAAGTCCGATCGCCGGTTCTACCTGATCCTGTGGAACGAACCGGATGTGGCCGACGGGAAGACCGATCGGACGATCACCCCCACACCGGTCCTGATCAGCGTGCCGAACAGCCAGTCGATCAAGGTCTACGACCCCTACCGTGCCGACCCGCTGATCCCGACGCCCGTGCAGACGCTCGGCTTGTGGGCCAGCGGCGTCTGGGTGGACATCGGCTCCCACGCGGTGGTGGTCGAGGTCACGCCTTACTGAGCTGCACCAAGGCCTGCCGGCTCAGCGTGATCCCCGCGGCGATCGAGGCGGCATGGCCGAGCACATGGGTGATGAAGGCGCGGATGCGCGGCGCCAGCAGCCTGCGCTGCTGGAAGCACAGGTAGTGGCTGCGGCCCTCGGGCACCGTCTCCGGCAGCAGCACCCGCAGGGCGCCGCTGCGCAAGGCGTCCATCGCGGCATAGGCCGGCAGCTGCGCAATACCCATGCCTTCGCGCGCCGCCGACACCACGAGCTCGGCGTCGTTGAAGGACAGGCTGCAGGGCAGGTCCAGGCGCTGCAGCACGCCTTCGTGCAGGAACTCCCATTGGTACAGCCGCCCGCTGGCCAGCCGGCGGCCGATGCAGCGGTGCTGCAGCAGCGCGCGCGGCTCGCCGGGCACGCCGTGGCGCTGCAGGTAGCGCGGTGCGGCGCAGGTGATCATCTGCATCGGTGCGATCTCGCGCGCGACCATCTCGCGCGGCGCCAGCCGGCCGCTGCGAATCACCACGTCCACCGACTCGCGCGCGAAGTCCACCTCGTGGTCCTCCAGGCGGAAATCGATCTCGACGTCCGGATGGCTGGCCTGGAAGTCGTGCAGCAGCGGCGCGATGAAGC
The DNA here is from genome assembly GCA_004322345.1 of Aquabacterium sp. GTDB lineage: Bacteria > Pseudomonadota > Gammaproteobacteria > Burkholderiales > Burkholderiaceae_C > Aquabacterium. The sequence continues at coordinate 9,854 of SCTQ01000275.1, forward strand.
GCCGCCCGAACCCCGTGGTGGCGCTGATGCGCACGGGGCCGCGCGGATGGGCGGGCGAGTCGCGCAGCGACACCGCGGCACTCTGCAGCGCCTGCACGCTGGACATGCAGATCTCCAGGAAGGCCGCGCCCTCCGCCGTCAGCGACACGCTGCGCGTGGTGCGCCTGAGCAGCGATACGCCCAGGTGCTTCTCCAGGCGCAGCACGCTCTTGCTGACGGAAGGCCGGGCAATGCCGAGGACGTCGGCCGCCCTGGCGAAACTGCCCGCATTGGCGACGGCGACGAAGGCGCCGACCCCGCTGAGGCTGTTGATCATGCGAGAGGCGGACGCCGCGAAGTCCGTACTGGTCATGGAAGGCTTCCCTGATCGATCGCTTTGTGTGCCCGGCACCGCCGCCGCAAGCAGCGGGCGCCGGAGGATGGGCCGATGATGCCGCCCGGCAGGTGGCGGGGACTCGATCCGTGGCGAATCTGCGCCGCCTTTGCAGGTAACCGGTTGAATCGCCTGCAGCTCGGCGGGCCTGCGGGCAACTGGCACGGCACGTGCCTTGCAACCGCCCGCCGCGCCATCGTTCCGTTCAAGACCGCCGCGGCCCGCGCCGCCAGACTGGGTCTCCTTCGCATCGAGGAGATCCCATGGAAGACCGGACCTACACGCCCGCGCTGGGCCGCATCGGGCACGCGCAGTTCTACGACCCCATCGTGCGGCTGATGCACGAGCGCCGCTGGCGCGGGCTCGTGCTGCGCCACCTGGATGCGCAGCCGGCGGAGCGCATCGTCGACGTGGGCTGCGGCACCGGCACGCTGGCCTTGATGCTGCACGCGGCACAGCCGCGCGCGCAGGTGCTGGGCATCGATCCGGATGCCCAGGTGCTGGCCATCGCCGCGCACAAGGCGCGCAACGCCGGCCCCACGCTGCGCTAGCAACGGGGCATGGGCGACGAGCTGGTGGTCCTGCTGGGCGCGGGTGGCGCCGACAAGATCACTTCCAGCCTGCTGCTGCACCAGCGCCCGCTGGACACCAAACGCGCCATCCTGCGCGCGATGCACGACGTGCTGCGCCCGGGCGGGCTCATGGTGGTGGCCGACTACGGCTGGCAGCGCAGCCGCACGATGCCTGGCCTTCCGCATCGTCCAGTTCGCCGACGGGCGCGAGGACACGCAGCCCAATGCCGACGGCGTGCTGCCCGGGCTGATGCGCGCAGCCGGCTTCGACGGCGTGACGGAGGCGGCCGTGGTGTCGACCATCAGCGGATCGATCTCCGTCTACGTCGCGCGCCGCCCCTGAGCGCGCAGCACCGGCAGCACCTGCAGCGGCGTCACGCCGAACATCTCGCGCATGCGCCGGCCGAGCGGGGGCGATCGTGGATATCGGCGCGTCGTCCTTCGCCAGCAGTTGCATCGCCTGCTGCAACCTGCGATCCAGCAAGGCCGAGGGCCGCGAGCCTTCGGCACGCACCAGCTCGTCCGTCCATTGCCTTGCGAAAGGTGCCGGCGTGATGCCGGCCGCGGCCTGCGCACGCAGCATGTCGGCCAGCGCGCAATGCGGCTCGACGAAGACGGTGCGCAGGAAGGACGCCGGATGCAGCCGGTGCCGCCACAGCGGCGGCACGAGCAGGGCCGCGACGCGATGCAGGCCCGCGGCATCCTCCAGCACCACCTCGCCCTGCGGCGCGATCAGCAACTGAAAGGCCGCATGCACATGCGGCCGGCTGTCGCCTGCCGGCCCTTCGAAGATCGCATAGCCTGGCCCGACCACGAATCGCATGCGCCTTGCCTCCATTCCCGGCCCCGCAGAATACCCGGCGCTTGACTTCGAGCGCACTCCAACCTTGAGCATCCCGGCATGGACACCCTCCTGACCATCTCCGAAGTCGCTGCACGCACGGGCCTGAGCGCCCACACGCTGCGGTACTACGAACGCGCGGGCCTGAGCCCCCTCAGGAGCAATCGAACCCAACCAGTCCCGGGTAGCCGACATCACATGCATCCGCATGCACGAAGGCTGGCTGCACTTGGCGGTCGTCGCCGATCCGTTCTTGCGCCAAGTCGTGGGCTGGTCGATGGGCGGCCGCATCAACAACCGCCTGGCGCTGTGGCGTCGACAGCTGCAAGGGCCGGTCTTCGTGCACCCGGACGAGGACCGCCAGCTCATCAGCCACGACTGGCAGGACCGGCAGGACTCGCTGATCAGACACAAGCTGGTCAGCAGCCTGAGCCGGCGCGGCAACTACTGCGAAAACGCCGGGGCGAAGAACTTCTTCCAGCCGCCCAAGCGCGGGCGCATCCGCCAGGCAGGTCTACAGCGACAACGATGCGCGCGCCGCTGTCTTCACCGTCATGAGGCCTGACGGTATCGCTGCAGGCCTGCCAGCCTATGACTCATTCCCACTCGATTGTGTTTTGCGTGACAAACAGCAATTAAATCAATGGCTTGCAAAATAGCTCAGCATGGATGCCATGAAAAATGCCATTTCTCATAACTTTGCAGATCGCTTAGATCAACACCCAGCCATCTAAGGCGAAGCACGGGGCCATGTCTCGCCCGTTGTCCGTCGCGGTATTGAGGCATGACTTCACCTGGTCAAGTGCAGCTCCTACGACGATGGCGCGGGCAAAATCCACGGTTACGGCGATCTTCTTGGGGACCGTGAGAACAAAACGCATGTGGCCCCACTGGTCATGCTCCGCATCATAGGTCGCTTGCCAGTAGTCGTATTCCGCAGGCAACTCGAACAGTCGTGCCGTCAGCTTGAACTTCTGCCCGTCCACACGTTGGTGGGCGCCAAGGGAAATATCGTGCTGAGGTACTCTTCCAAGCTGCATGCTTTGCCTCACTTCGTGGAGTCGATGAACGCACCAAGCTTGTCGAGATCATGCGACCAGAAAAGGGAGAGGCCGCGCGCCTGTGCCTGTTCAAGGTTCAGCACCTTGAAGACGCCGGCCAGCGCAGCGGCCGGCACGACCTGCGCAGTGCCGAACTGTTTGATCCAGTACTCGGCCTTGACGGCCGCGTCGTTGTTCAGACGCTTGACGCTGTTGGTTGCGCTGTTCGACACCTTGCACTCGATCGCCATGAGGCGCGTGTCGTGCAAGCGCACGACAACATCGGCCTTACGCTCGCCGAGCTGGCATTCAGCGCAGAACTGCATGGCCTGCGGCCCTTTGACGATCGTGTTGATCGCCACGGCCGGGGCCTCGGTGAAGCCCAGGCTGCGAAGGTAGTCCTTCACCGTCGTCTCTTGGTTCTCCTTGCCCTCGTTGCGTCGCTCGGTGGCGATGCGCTGCGCGGCCAGGAGCACCGACGAAGCCAACAAGGCCGCTTCGCGTTGCTGATCGGTCGGTGCGCCGCCGGCCTCCATCCACGGGAACCGATGCGGATCAATCACGCGCTCGATGACCTCGAACACCTTACGCAGCGCCTCGGAGTTCTTCTTCAAGACGCCCGGGGCGATCGACTCGACATCGGCGATGACTTGAAGATCGTCATCGGAGATCGGCGGGCCGGCCAGGTAGCGCAGCGCTTCGCCGAGTCCCAGGCCGTAGGCTTCGGCCAGGTTGTCATCGGTGATCGCACCAGGGTTGAGGTCGCTCAGCTTCTTGAACAGCAACTCGAACTTACCGCGCGCCTGGTTGTAGTGGGTTGCCCAGGAGTCAGTGACGGCCAGGCGCTCGGTCCGGAACTGCGCGGCGGAGGTTGCGGCGTCTTCAGCCAGTTCGGCAGTGGTCCATCGCGGCGGTGCGCTTGTCATGCAAGAAGTGTTTCCAGGCTTGGGATGCGCAGGCGCTCGATCTCCTTGGGCTCAAACTTGGTCAAGCCGCCGGCATAGGTTCTGCCGCTCCCGGTGTTGATGTTCTTGTTGAGCCACGTCACCAGGCGGGCCATCACTCCATCGGCCAGCGGCTGGCGAGGGTAGAGGCCGTGCGCGACGTTGATGTGTCGCGCGTCGCATGCGTTGAGCGTGAACTGAGGCGGCCGGCGGGCCATGTAGGTGCACAGGATCGGGGCCGGGGCTTTGA
>SCTQ01000276.1 GCA_004322345.1 Aquabacterium sp.
TAGATATACACACTGTATATTCAACTCCATGCCTGTCAAGCCTCCCGCCAAGACTGCCCGTACCCCGGGCAAGGACAAGCCGCGCGCCTATCGCAGCCCCAGCCGCGAGGCGGCAGCGGAAGACACGCGTGCGCGCATCGTGGACGGCGCGCTCGTGCTGCTGGCCGGCGGCCCGGGCCTGCCGGCCTTCTCCATGGACGCCGCGGCCCGGCAGGCCGGCGTCACGCGGCTGACGGTCTACAACCAGTTCGAGTCCAGGAGCGGCCTGCTGGAAGCCGCCTTCGACGAGATGGCCCGCCGCGGCGGCCTGCACGAGATCGCCGAGGTCTTCGCCGAGCCCGATGCCGACGCCGCCTTGCGCCGGCTGGTCGGCATCTTCTGCCGCTTCTGGTCCATGCACGGCAAGGTGCTGCCGCGCTTCAGCGCGCTGATGCGGCTGGACGAGGAGATCGCGGCCAGCCTGAAGCAGCGCGCCGAGCGACGGCGCGTCGTCCTCGCGCAACTGGTGCTGCGCTTGCTGCCCCGCCAGGCCAAGGCCGACCAGGAGCTGGTCGACCTGCTGTTCGCGCTGACCGGCTTCGAGATGTTCGACGCGCTGTCGGTGCACCGGCGCAGCGCAGCCGCGGTGGAGAAGCTGGTGCTCGGCCAGGTTGAGCAGGCCGTGCGGATGCATCGCTCGTAGACGAGAAGCCGGGGCGGAATCTTCGCTATTCGGGGGGACGTAGTTTTCCCCTGGGGCGGCGGCGCCGAATCTCTAACCTCGCGTCCCGCAAGTGCACTCATCGTGGGTGCACAGGGAGGGACAGCGATGACATCTGCGCCGTGCGAGACAGCGGCGGCGACCGCCTCGCCGCATCTGCCAGGCCATCCGGCATCCGAGGCGGCCGCCGCAGCCGAGGGCTGGGCCGGCGCGCTCGATGCCCTGTCCGCCCTGTGCCTGCTGGCGCGGCTGCATCACGTCGCGGCCGATCCGCAGGCGCTGGCGCATCAGCTCGGCCTGCCCGCCGCCGGCAGCGTCGACGTCGGCGAGCTGCTGCGGGCTGCCCGCCAGCTCGGCCTGAAGGCGCGTTACCTCAGCGCCAGCACGGCGCGGCTGCCGCTGTTGCCGATGCCGGCGCTGGCCTGCATGGAGGCCCCCGACGGCAGCCTCCACTGGGTGGTGCTGGCCCAGTGCGACGCACGGCGCGTGCTCTTCCAGCGCGGCAGCACACCCGACGGCCCGGGCCGGCCGACCCTCCAGGCCATCGAGATCTTCGCCATGGCCTGGACCGGCGAACTCATCCTCGTCACCAGCCGCGCCTCGCTGGCCGGGGCCCTGGCCAAGTTCGACTTCTCCTGGTTCATCCCCAGCCTGGTCAAGCACCGCCGCCTGCTGGGCGAGGTGCTGACGGTGTCGCTCTTCCTGCAGCTGTTCGCCCTCATCAGCCCGCTGTTCTTCCAGGTCGTCATGGACAAGGTCCTGGTCCACCGCGGCCTGAGCACCCTCAACGTGCTGGTGCTCGGCCTGGTGGTGGTGGTCCTCTTCGAGAGTGTCCTGACCGTCCTGCGCTCCTACGTCTTCAGCCACACCACCAGCCGCATCGACGTGGAACTCGGCGCCCGCCTGTTCCGCCACCTCGTGGCCCTGCCCCTGGCCTGGTTCCAGGCCCGCCGCGTGGGCGACTCGGTGGCCCGCGTGCGCGAGCTGGAGAACATCCGCTCCTTCCTCACCGGCAACGCCCTGACCCTGGTGCTGGACGTCGCCTTCTCGGTGGTCTTCATCGCGGTCATGCTGCTGTACAGCGTGCCGCTGACCTTGATCGTGCTCGTCAGCCTGCCGCTGTACGCGGGCCTGAGCCTGCTGCTGGTGCCCATCCTGCGCGCCCGCCTGGACGAGAAGTTCGCCCGCGGCGCCGAGAACCAGGCCCTGCTGGTGGAGGCCATCACCGGCATCCAGACCGTCAAGGCCAACGCCCTGGAGCCGGCCCTGGCCCGGCGCTGGGACAACCAGCTGGCGGCCTACGTGTCCGCCGGCTTCCGCACCCAGAGCCTGGCCAACGTCGGCCACGAGGGCATCAACCTCATCGGCAAGCTCGTCAACGCCGCCACGCTCTGGTACGGCGCCCACCTGGTGATGGACCAGGCCCTCACCGTGGGCCAGTTCGTCGCCTTCAACCTGTTCGCCCAGCGCGTGGCCCAGCCCATCATGCGCATGGCCCAGATGTGGACGGACTTCCAGCAGACCGGCATCTCCATGCAGCGCCTGGGCGACATCCTCAACACCCGCACCGAGGTGCCGCCCAGCTCGGCGGCCCAGCTGCCGCCCCTCAAGGGCCGCATCACGCTGGACCAACTCACCTTCCGCTACCGGCCCGAGGCCGCGCCGGTGCTCCAAGGGGTGAGCCTGGACGTGCAGCCCGGCGAGGTCATCGGCATCGTGGGCCGCTCCGGCTCGGGCAAGAGCACGCTGACCAAGCTGGTGCAGCGCCTGTACGCGCCGGAGGCCGGACGCATCCTGGTCGACGGCATCGACATCGGGCTGATCGACGCGGCGCAACTGCGCAGGCAGGTCGGCGTGGTGCTGCAGGAGAACTTCCTGTTCAACCGCAGCGTGCGCGAGAACATCGCCATCGGCGACCCGGCCGCGCCGATCGAGGCGGTGGTGCATGCGGCCAAGCTGGCCGGCGCCCACGAGTTCGTCAGCGAGCTGCCCGAGGGCTACGACACCGTCGTCGGCGAGCAAGGCTCCAGCCTGTCGGGCGGCCAGCGCCAGCGCATCGCCATCGCGCGGGCCCTGTTCACCAACCCGCGCATCCTGATCTTCGACGAGGCCACCTCGGCACTCGACTACGAGAGCGAGGCCATCGTCCAGCGCAACATGGCCGCCATCTGCAAGGGGCGCACCGTGCTGGTCATCGCGCACCGGCTGAGCGCGGTGCGCCACGCGAACCGC
>SCTQ01000277.1 GCA_004322345.1 Aquabacterium sp.
GCCCGTACCGGGCGGTACGGGCCTGTGGACGCAACGACGCATGCGGCCCGATACGGCTCGGCCCCAGGGGGTTCGGATCCGGTGGGGCCCTCGGTGCACCTGCGCCAGGGGTCCAGGCACCCCGATCATCCCCACCGGGTCCGAACAAAAGTGCAGATCTGCGTGGCGCACACTAGGGCCGCAGGATGCGTCCTGCGATCACGCTGGCGGCGGCCAGGATCAGCGCGCCGCCGATCGCCGTGAGCTGCATCGCATCGACGAAGGACGCGCGCGCGGCCGTCACCAGCGCCTCGCCGGCCGCCTGGGGCAGGGCCTTCGCCGCCGCCAGCGCACCGCCCAGCGTGGCCGCTGCCTCCGCCGGCACGCCTTGCGGCAGCGCCTGCAACAGGTGGCCGCGATAGAGCGCCATGCCCAGGCTGCCGAAGACCGCGATGCCCAGCGCGCCGCTGAACTCCGCGCTGGTCTCCGACAGGCCCGAGGCCGCGCCCGCCCGCTCGGGCGGCGCCGCGGTGATGATCATCTCGTTGCCGATGGTGATGACCGGCGCCATGCCCAGGCTCATCACGACGGTGCCGGCCAGCACCGCGGCGAAGCCCAGCTGCGTGCCGGCCAGCGCCACCAGCACGAAGCCGGCGGAGGTGGCGGCCAGGCCCCACACCAGCACGCGATACGCCGTCCAGCGGCGTGCCATGCGCGGCGCCAGCAGCGAGCCGGCGACGAAGCCCAGGCTCCACGGCAGGATGGCCAGCCCCGCCCGCAGCGGCGTCAGCCCCAGCACCAGCTGCAGGTACTGGCTGATGAAGATGTAGACGCCGAACATCGCCAGGCAGGACAGCGCATAGGCCGCGATGGCGCCGCTGAAGGCGCGGCTGGCGAACAGCCGCATGTCCAGCAGCGGATAGTCCAGCCGCCCCTGGCGGCGCACGAAGGCCACGCCCAGCGCCACACCTGCTGCGAGCACGCCGGCTGCCGCAGCCGATGGCCCGTCCTGCGCGACCCACTTGAGCCCGTAGATCAGCGGCAGCACGCAGCCCAGCGACAGCAGCACGCTCAGCGGGTCCAGCGGGCCGGCGCCGGGGTCGCGGTACTCGGGCAGCAGCGCGGGCCCCACCAGCAGCAGGAGCAGCATCACCGGCAGCGCCAGCAGGAAGACCGACCCCCACCAGAAGAACTCCAGCATCACGCCGCCCACCAGCGGTCCCAGCGCGCTGCCCACGGAGAACGCGGTGATCCAGATGCCGATGGCGAACTGGCGCTCGCGGTCGTCATGGAACATGTTGCGGATCAGGGACATGGTCGACGGCGCCAGCGTGGCCCCCGCCACGCCCAGCAGCGCGCGCATCGCCACCAGCATGTCGGCGCTGCGGGAGAAGGCCGCCAGCGTGGATGCCGCGGCGAAGGCGGCCGCGCCGCACAGCAGCAGCCGCCGGCGGCCGATGCGGTCGCCCAGCGTGCCCATGGTGATCAGGAAGCCGGCGACCAGGAAGCCGTAGACGTCGATGATCCACAGCAGCTGGGAGGCCGAGGGCTTGAGGTCCTCGCTGATGGCCGGCACCGCGAGATTGAGCACCGTCAGGTCCATCGCGTAGACCGCGCAGGGCAAGGCGATGACGGCCAGGCCCGTCCATTCGCGGCGGGTGGCCTTGGGTGGAGGGATGGGGTCGGCGGCGGATGCGGAGGCGGCGAACGGGGCGGCGGTCATTTGTCTGCGGTCAGGTCTTGCGCTGGTAGCGGCACTCCATGAGCAGTTTCCATTGCCCGTCATCACCTTGCACATGCGAGGAGAAGCTGCGTTCGTTCGCGCCGCGCAGCTCGATGACCTCGCGGTAGCGGGCCGTGGGCCGCGTGCCGAGGCAGTCCGGCCCCTCGGTGTGCAGCGTCAGCACCTTGCCGGCGGCGTCGAGTTCGCCTTCGTAGACCCAGAGGTAGTCCATCATCGACCCCAGCCAGGTGCCGACGATGCGCTGCTTCTTGCGGTCGTAGCCCAGCGTGAGCTGGGTAAGGGAGGGCATGCCGTCGGGCCCCTTGCCACGGCCCTCGGCCTGGATCCACAGCCCGCCGATGCTGCGCACCGTCTCCTCGACGGTCCACGGCGGGCAGTCGTTGCCCTCGCCGGCCGCGCCCGCGGGCATGCTGCCGGTGCCGGTCCATTCGCCGACGAACTGATGCAGCCACTGGTGTTCGGGGGTCGGTTCGATCTTGTCCATGTGAATCTCCGTTTCTGGGTTCGTCGGCGACTTGTGAACATCGTCCACAAATGGCACGATAGCAGAATATGGACAGTGTCCACATGACATGGCCCTAACCCCTTTCCGGAACACAGCCTCATGCCCGCACTGGAACGCAGCACCTACCGCCACGGCGACCTCAAGCGTGCGCTGCTGGAGGCAGGCGTCGAGCTGGCCCGCTTCGGCGGACCGCAAGCCGTCGTGCTGCGCGAGGCCACCCGCCGCGCGGGCGTGGTGCCCAATGCGGCCTACCGGCATTTCGCCAGCCACCGGGAGCTGATGTCGGCCGTGCGCGCCGCTGCGCTGTCCGCCCTTGCGATGGCGATGGAGGACGAGCTTGCCGCCCTGCCCCGCGGCGGCAAGCCGAAGGACCTGGCACGCGCCTGCCTGCGCGCGGTGGGCACCGGCTACCTGCGCTTCGCGCGGGACGAGCCCGGCCTCTTCCGCACGGCGGCCGCCTTCGGCGAGGAGGACCGCGCGGGCGACCCGTCCAAGGCCGGGCGCAGCGGGCTCAATCCTTTCGAGCTGCTGTGCGCCGCGCTGGACCGCTTCGTCGATGCCGGCTTGCTGCCGGCGGACCAGCGCCCGGGCGCCGAGTACCTGGCCTGGTCGGCCGTGCACGGCATGGCGATGCTGGTGATGGACGGGCCGCTGCGCGCCCTGCCCGACGCCCAGTTGCAGCCGCTGGGACAGCGGCTGCTGCAGATGGTCGAAAAGGGCCTCTGAGGGCCCTTTCCGTGCGGTGGCGCGTGGCGATCAGGCCAGCACGCCGGCCGCCAGCCCCTGGATCACGACCTCCCCGTTGAGGATCACGTCGGTCCCGCCGCCACCGAGCAGCACGTCGTCGCCCAGCCCTCCGTCCAGAACGTCGTTGCCCTCGCCGCCGAGGACCACGTCGTTGCCTTCGCCGCCGAAGAGCGCATCGGCACCGGCCCCACCCATCACCACGTCGTCGCCGCTGCCGCCGTCCAGCACCAGGTTGAGCAGGTTCGCCGGCAGGCCGGAAGCGTCGATCACGTCGTCGCCTCCCAGGCCGTTGATGCGCAGCGAGTCCAGGCCCGCGTCGAAGTGGTCGATCACGAAGCGCGCGGCCAGGCCGTCGATGACCAGCGAGCTGCCGCTCATCGACAGGACGATGCTGTCGGCGCCGTTGGTGCCCTCGATACTGATGGTGTCGGCCGCGCCGTCGCCCGCCGTCCCACCCGCCGCAGCGGACAGGTCGAGGTGCACCTCCTTCACGTCGGTGCCCGACAGGTCGTGCACCGCGATGTTGTCGGCGCCGCCCAGGGCCTGGAAGTCGATGCGCTCGACGTCGTTGCTGTCCATCGTGATGGCAGCCACGTCGCGCGTGAAGCGCACCCGGCCGCCATTGGCCGAGATGTCGATCCTCTCGGCGATGTTGGCGCCGTTGAAGGCCATCGTGTCGAAGCCGGCCTGGCCTTCGATCACGTCGCTGCCGTCGCCCGGGTTCCAGACGAAACGGTCGTCGCCGGCGCCCATCAGCGCGGTGTCGCCGCCCTGGCCGCCGAAGACGAGGTCGTCGCCCGCGCTGCCGATCAGCAGGTCCGCGCCGGCGCCGCCATTGAGCGTGAGCTTCATGCCCGTGCCCAGCTTGGAAGCGTCCAGCACGTCGTCGCCCTGGCCGCCATTGACCACCAGGCTGTCGAGCGCCGACTCGGCGCCCTCGATGTGCACGGCCGCGGCCAGGCCGGTGACGTGGACCTGGTTGGCCAGGCTGGTGACCGCCACCACGTCGCTGCCGGCCGTGCCCTGCACCGTCACCGTGTCGGTGGACGCATCACCCGGCTGGGTCAGCGCGTCGAGGTTGACGTGCACGTCCTTCACGTCGGTGCCGCTCAGGTCGCCCACGGTGATGTGGTCCGCCCCGCCCAGCGCGGCGAAGCGCACGGTCTCCACGTCGTCCAGGTCCATCGTGATGTTGGCCACGTCGCGGAAGAAGCGCGCTCGTCCGCCGTTGGCCGCGATGTCGATGTTCTCGGCGATGTTGGCGCCGTTGAACTGCAGCGTGTCGGTGCCGTCCTGGCCCTCGACCACGTCGCTGCCGTCGCCCGGGTTCCAGACGAAGACGTCGTTGCCCGCGCCCAGGAAGGCGGTGTCGTTGCCGCGCCCCCCGGTGACGCTGTCGTGGCCGTCGCCGCCGAAGATGAGGTCGGCGTTCTGGCTGCCGACGACGGTGTCGTTGCCGGCGCCCGCATCCAGCGTGAGCTGCAGCGCGGCGCTCAGGCTGGCCGCGTTGATGCTGTCGTCGCCGCCCAGGGCCTTGATGACGAGGCCGTCCTGGGCCTCGACGTTGGTGATCTGCACCAGGGCTGCCAGGCCGGTGACCGACAGCGAGCTGCCGGCCCCCAGCACCTGGATGGCGTCGTTGCCGTTGGTCGCGTCGACGGTGACGCCGTCGGCCGCGCCGTCGCCGGCCGCGCCGCCGGCCACCGCGGACAGGTCGATGGCGACCTCCTTCGCGTCGGTGCCCGACAGGTCGCCGACGTGGATCGCGTCCGCGCCGCCCAGGGCCTGGAAGCGGACGGCCTCGACGTCGTTGAGGTCCATCACGATGTTGGCCACGTCGCGCGTGAAGCGCACGCGGCCGCCGTTGGCCGCGATGTCGATCTTCTCGGCGATGTTGGCGCCGTTGAACTGCATCGTGTCGAAGCCGTCCTGGCCTTCGACCACGTCGCTGCCGTCGCCCGGGTTCCAGGTGAAGCGGTCGTCGCCGGCGCCCAGCAGCACGGTGTCGTTGCCGCGGCCGCCGTTGACCGCGTCGTTGCCGTCGCCGCCCAGCAGCAGGTCGGCGCCGTCGCCGCCGGTGAGGGTGTCGTTGCCGCTGCCGCCGTCGATCGTCAGCTGGACGAGTGCGGACAGGCCGTTGGACGCGGTGACCACGTCGTCGCCGCCGTTGGCGTTGATGACGACCTTTTCGATGGTGCCGGCGTCCACGCTGAAGGGCGCGGGTGTCACGCGGTCGATGCGCACGCGCGTGCCATTGGGTGTGACGGTGAAGGTCTCGGCGCCGTTGCCGCCGTTGATCTCGGCGGTGTCGGTGCCGGCGCCGCCTTCGAAGAGGTCGGTGTCGTCGCCCGGGTTCCAGATCAGGCGGTCGTCGCCGGCCTCGCCGAACATCTGGTCGTCGCCGTCGCCGCCGGTCAGCACGTCGTTGCCGGAGCCGCCGAAGAGGAAGTCCGCCCCGCCCTTGCCGAGCAGCACGTCGTTGCCGGTCTGGCCGAAGAGCAGGTCGGCGCCGGAGCCGCCGGTGATCGTGTCGTTGCCGGCACCGCCGAAGAGATTGGCATGCGGCAGCGCGCCGTTGGCCTCGTTCAGCGTGATGACGTCGTTGCCGCCCTGGCCGAAGACCTGGATCAGCCCGGTGTTGGCCACCGTCGCCGTGCCACCCTGGAGGGCGACGGCGCCGCCGTTGACCAGCAGCCGGCCGGCCGCGTCGCGGCTGACCGTCGTGTCGTTGTCGAGGTTGTCGCCGAAGACGGTGACGGTGCCGTTGCTGAAGGTCCCGGTGACGGCCGAGGCGACGGGCTCGCCGATGGCCGCCGTCGGCAGCACGCGGCTGGCGCTGCGGACCGTGCCGGCGTCGCTGGCCAGCAGTGTGGGGTCGATGAGGGTCGTCGTGGTGTTGAGGGTGCTCATGTCAGTCTCTTTTCAAGTCGGATGGAATGGAAGAAAGGTGGAAGAGAGAGGGGTACTGCTGGGGCCCGCTCGCCTGGCTCAGGACTCGCGCATCGCGCGCTGCGTGAATCCGGTCAGGGGCTTGAGCAGGTACTGCAGCAGCGAGCGCTGTGCAGTGGTCACGTACAGCTCGGCGGACAGCCCGGGCTGCAGGCGGATCTCGGGATGGCGCTTCAGCGCCGCGGCGTCGAGCTCGACCGACACCTCGAACCAGGCGCGGCCGGTGGCCGGGTCGCTCATGCGGTCGGCGGACACCGTGGCCACGCGGGCCGGCAAGGCGGGCAGGCGGCGGGCGTCGCTGGCCGACAGGCGCACCTCGGCCGGCGAGCCGGCGTGGACCTGTTCGATGTCCTGCGGCGCGATCTGCGCATGCACCACCAGCTTCTCGCCGGCGGGCACCACGTCCAGCAGCGGCTGGCGCGGCGTGACGACGGCGCCCGGCGCAGCCACGGCCAGCGACATCACCTCGCCATCCACCGGGGCCCGCACGGTCTGGCGCTCGACCTGGTCGCGCGAGGGGCGCAGGCGCTCCTGGGCCTCGCGCACCTGGGCGGTGGCCTCGCGCAGCTCGTCGACGGCGCTGTTCTGGTATTGCAGCCGCAGCTGGGCCAGGCGGCCGTGCAACTCGCCGGCGCGCTGGCGCGCGGTGGCGAGTTCCGCACGCTGCTCGCCGATGCGGCTGCGGTAGTCGGCCGCCGTGCGGCGCAGTGACAGCACGCGCGCCTCGGAGACATAGCCCTTGGCCAGCAGCGGCTCGTTCATCGCCAGCTCCTCCTCGGACAGGCGCAGTGCAGTGGCAGTGGCGTCGATCTGCGTGTCCAGCGCGCCGGCCTGGGCCTGGATCTGGTGCACCTGGTCCTGCAGGGCAGCGGCCTGTTCGTCGAGGGCGCGGCGGCGGGCGTCGAAGACGGCCTGCTCGCGTTGCAGCGCGGGGGCGGCCTGCGCGTCGGCGGCCAGCCCGGCGGGCGGCTCGAAGCGCGGGGCAAAGCGCGCCTGGGCGTCGGCGCGGGCCAAGCGGGCCTGGGCCGCACGCAGCTGGTCCTGCAGCAGGCCCAGCTCGGCGTCCTGGCGCAGGTCGCCGACCTCCAGCAGCGGCTCGCCGGCGCGCACCTTCTGGCCGTTGCGCACGAGGATGCGGCGCACGATGCCGCCTTCCTGGTGGGCGACCGTCTTGCGGTTGAGCTCGACCTTGAACTGGGCCGGGGCCACGACGGCGCCGGACAGCGGTGCAGCGGCGGCCCAGGCGCCGATCAGGGCGGCGGCGACGGCCACCGGCAGCAGCGCGCTGCGCAGCGCACGCCGCATCTCACGGCGGGACTGCGCGTCGGGCGCGGCCTGCAGGTGGGCGTCGCCGCCGCCCTGATCGGCGCCTGGGCCGCCGCTGCACCGCTGTCCGGCGCCGTCGTGGCCCCGGCCCAGTTCAAGGTCGAGC
>SCTQ01000278.1 GCA_004322345.1 Aquabacterium sp.
TAGGCCGGCACGGTCTCGTCGCCGCCTTCGAACAGGCCGGGGTCGAAGCCCAGCAGCGGCACCGAGCTGTCGCCGCTGAAGCTGAAGTTGTTGTCGTGCTGGAAGGCGATGCGGTTGAGCTCGAAGCCGGCCGACCACTTGTTGGCCAGGCCGCCGATGCGACCGTCGCCGCTGGCGCTGAAGCGGTTCCCCACCTGCGTCTGGTCGTGGAAGATCTCCAGGTAGTCGTAGCGGTACACGCTGCCGGCGCCGTCGTACTCGTAAGTCTCGAGGTTGCGCCAGTGGCGCCTGGCGCGCAGGCGCCAGGTCTCGTTGCTCAGCCTGATCCCCCCGTCGAGCTGCCAGTCCACGCGCGCACGCAGCCAGTCGTCGTCGTAGCGGATGTCGCTGTCGCGCACGTTGTAGTTCAGCTCCTCGGTGCCGTCCTGCACGCGGCCCTTCACCAGCGGGGTGCCGAACCAGCGCGTGGGCTTCTGGCGGCCGCCGTCGTACTGCAGCGTGACGGCCAGCGTCGGGTCGATGTCGTAGCGCAGCGAGCCGGACAGCGCATTGGAGCGGGAGCGCCCCCGATCCACCTGGCCGTCGGAGCCGCGGCCGACGGCGTCGATGCGGTAGGACAGCCGCTCGCCCAGCGGCCCGCCCGTTCCGAAGGCCAGGGCATGCGTGTGGTCCGCGCCCCACGAGGCGTGGGCCTCCACGGGCGCCTGCGTGCGCGTCGGCTGCTTGGAAACCACGTTGACCGCCGCGCCCAGCGCCGAGTCGCCATAGAGCACCGAGGCCGGCCCGCGCAGTGCTTCCACCCGACCCACGGTCCAGGTGTCGAAGGGGAAGGTCACGGTGCCGGCGCCCACGTAGAGCCGCACGCCGTCGAGCAGGGTCATCACCGAGCCGTGCCCGGTGAAGCCGCGCGCGCTCAACGCGGTGCCGCCGTCGCCCGGCGTGCCGAAGCCGGTGATCCCGGTGAAGCGGGTCACTGCGTCCTGCAGCGAGGTGTCGCCGCGCTGGCGCAGGTCGGCGCCGTCGAGGGCTTCGACGCTGGCGGGTGTCTCGCGCAGGCTCAGTCCCAGGCGGCTGCCGGTGCCCGTGGGCTGGTCCAGCCGCAGGCCACCGGCACGCCGGCCGTCGATGTCCACGGTGGGCAGCACGGCGCCGCCGTCCTGGGCGCGTGCCGCGGATGCGCCCAGCAGGGCGAACACAGCGAGTGCGCTGGCCGCCAGCGCGGGAGGCTTGGTCTTCCTGGAGATGCTTTTCATGGCGAGCGTCGGGTCGGATGTCGATCGGATGCGAACAGGCGCGCACGACCCCGCCCCGCGCTCGCCGCGGCAGGGGTCGCGAACCGTTCGGAAAGGGAAGGGCTCAGCCTTTGGCGGGAGGCTGCTGCGCGAGCTGCTGGGCCAGGTCCCGCCCGCGTGCGAAGACTTCTTCCATGCGCCAGTGCTGGTTGGCGTATTGCGGGTCGCCCTGCCACTCGTCCCAGCCGGAGTCGCGGCGGAAGCGTCCCAGCAGCCCGGCGGCGGCCAGCTCCGCGGGGTCGCGGGGCGGGGCCGCGCGGTCCACGTCCGGATCGACGAAGAGCGCGTCGTGCGGGCAATACAGCTCGCACAGGAAGCAGGTCTGGCAGTCCTGCAGCCGGGCGATGGCCGGCGGCGCATCGGCGCGCAGGTCGAAGACGTTGGTCGGGCAGACGTCCACGCAGCGGTTGCATTGCGTGCAGCGGTCCTGCACCAGCAGCGAGATCATTCGAAGGCTCCCTCGTCCGGTCTTGTCGTGTCGTTCTTGGTGTCGTTCGATCAGGCCGCCGCGCGCGCACGCCAGGGCCGGTCCGCACGCGTCCACACCGCGTCCAGCCCGCCGCTGAGCAGGCGATGGGCCTGGGCCGGATCGGCCTGCGGCGCGTCGCTGCGGTGGTGCATGCCGCGCGACTCGCGGCGCACGCGCGCCGAGGCGAGGTTCCAGCGTGCGGTGGCCAGCATGGCGGCCACCTCTCGGCTGCGCACGGCGGCGGGGCCGGTGGCCTGTGCGTGGTCGCGCCATTCTTCCCACAGGCCGTCCATCTGCTGCTGCGAGGCGGCCAGCGCGGTTTCCTCGCGGAAGATGTTCAGGTCGTAGTCCAGCATGGGCCGCTGCACGTGCCTGATCACCTCGGCGGTGTCGATCGCGGCGGCCTGGCGGCGCGCCCGCAAGCCGGCCTGGCCGATGGCACGCGCGGCCTCGCCGGCACGGCGGCCGTCGCGGCGTGCGCGCCGGGCCGCGCCGCGGCCGGCCCACAGCCCGGACGACAGCGCCCAGGCTGAGTTGACCGCGCCGCCGCCGGAGATGGCGCCGGCCACGAGTTCGCGCGTGGCCGCATCCCCCGCGGCGTAGAGGCCGCCCACGGTCGTCTCGCACTCCTCGCTGGCAATGCGCAGCCCGCCGATGCCGCGCACCGTGCCCTCGCCGCGCAGCTTCACCTCGAAGCGGTCGCGGAAGGGGTCGATGCCGCGGCGCGCGAAGGGCAGCAGCACGTTGGGCGAGATCTGCGGCAGCTTGTCGCGCAGGTCCTGGGGCATGCGGTCCAGGCTGCAGAGCACGGGGCCTCGCAGCATGGCGCGCGCCAGGCGGTAGTCGGCGTCGGGGCCGGGCAGGATGGGCAGCTCGTGGCCGTCGGCGTCGAAGTAGCGCGCGAAGACGTAGGACATGGACCGCGTCATCGACGAGAAGGCCGGCGCCACGGTGTAGTAGTTGGTGAACTCCATGCCCGACAGCTCGGCACCGGCTTCGGCGGCCATCAGGTAGCCGTCACCGGTGTTGTTGTGCGCGCCCAGCAGCCAGGACAGGAAGGCGCAGCCGCCGGTGGCCAGCACGGTGGCGCCGGAACGCACGGTCCAGGGCTGCTGCAGGTGGGTCTGGCGGCGGACGCCGGCCGCTCCCGCGATGCTGCCGTCGGCGTGCTGCAGCAGCTCCAGCGCGGGGCTGTGGTCGAGGATGCGCACGCCGGCCTGCTCGACCAGCCGGCGCATCAGGCGCAGGTACTCGGGGCCGCGCAGCGAGCGCAGCAGCAGCTGGCCGCGCTCGTCGCGCGGGAAGGGGTAGTGCGGTGCCAGCGAAGGCAGGTGCTCCCAGGTGGCCTCCAGCACGCGGCGCATCCACTCGGCCTCGTTGAGGCCGCCGCTTGCCTGCAGGCGCCTGGCGATGGCCTCGTCGTGGCCTTCGGGCGGCACCCACCAGTGGCCGGGGCCTGCAGAGGCCGTCACGCCGCTGGTGCCGCACCAGCCCTTGTCGGCCAGCACCACCGACGCCCCGGCGCGTGCCGCGCCCAGCGCGGCCCAGGTGGCGGCCAGGCCGCCGCCGATGACGAGGACGTCGGCCTCCAGCTTCAGCGTGTCCAGCCCCATGCTCAGGCGACGTTGCGGCTGCGTGCGTACAGGCCCCACAGGCGGGCCAGGTCGGCCGCACCGTCCTGGCCGGCGACGCTGCGGAAGGTGGCGTTGGCGCGCGCCTTGTCGCCGGTCAGCACCTGGGCGATGCCCAGGCGCAGCTTGGCCGCTTCGGCGGCGGCCAGGTTGCCCTTGTCTATGCCTTGCTGCATCAGCGCCAGGCCCTTGGCGCCTTCGCCGGCCAGCACGAGGTTGAAGCCCAGCTTGACCAGCGCGTTGCCGTCGGCCGCGGCCTGGGCCTGGGCCTCGCTTTGCGCACGCGCGGCGCGGTCTTCCTCGGCGCGCCTGGCCAGCAGGTCGCGCAGGCGCTGGTGGCGGCCGGCCTCGGCTCCGGTGCCCAGGATGCCGGCGGCATAACCCTTGTCGACCACCTGCTTGCCCTCGGCCGGGTAGCCGGCCTGGGCCGCGAGCTGGGCGAACTCCACGTAGTCCTCGGCACGGCTCAGGCTGCCGGTGGCCAGGGCCAGGCGGTAGGTGTCCAGCGCGAACTTGTCGCTGAAGTTGGGCTTGTTCTGCAGGCGCGACAGCAGCTCGCTCCAGTACTGCTTCTTAGGGTAGTAGGTCAGCAGCTTCTCGACGCTGTAGACGTAGCGGTCGCTGTCGTTGAGCTTGGTGGCGGTGCTGGCCAGCAGCTTGATGCGTTCCTCGGGCGGCGTGCCACCGGCCTTCTCGGTGGCCTGGATCTCGGCCACCAGGGCCGAAGCCAGGCTGGCGTAGTCGCCCGACAGGTACTGGCTCTGCGTCAGCACCGTGCGCACGCTGGCGCTGGTGCCGCCTTCCTTGAAGTAGCGCTGGGCCCATTGCCGGGCGGCGCCGTAGTCCTGCGCGCGATAGGTCACGCCGGCCAGCGACTCGATGTAGCGCAGCCTCTCGCCGCCGGCCAGCTTGCCGCCGGACTCCAGCGCGTTGAAGGCACGCGAGGCGGTGCCGATGTCGCCCGCGCCGCAGGCCGCGGCCAGGCGCATGCGCTCCACCGTGTAGCTCTCGTAGGCGCTCTTGCCGCCGACGGCATCGGCGTCGCGCACCTTGGCCAGCGCCTCCTTGTAGCGCTGGGCCTTCACCAGCTCCTGCGCCGCCTGCAGCGGCTTGCCCACCTCGGGGCGCAGGGTCTCGGCGTGGGCGGAGAAGGCGACGAGTGCGGCGGCGAGCACCGCGGTGATGGCGTAACGCTTCATGGCGAGGTCCTCTTCAGTTCACGCTTAGTTGACGAATTGCTCGTTGCCGACCACGCCCAGCTTGGTCACGCCCAGACGCTGGGCGCTGGCCAGCACGCTGGCGACGGCGCTGTACTCCACCAGCTTGTTGGGCCGCAGGTGCACCTCTGGCTGGTCGGCCAGCGCAGCCGTCTGGCGCAGGCGGGCTTCCAGCGCGGCGTGGTCGGGCACGGTCTCGCCGTTCCACAGCACGGTGCCGTCGAAGTCCACGTCGATGGTGACGACCACGGGCGGCGCGGTCGGCGGCGGCGGGTTGCCCGCCGGCAGGTTCAGGTTCACCGAGTGCAGCTGCACCGGGATCGTGATGATCAGCATGATGATCAGGACCAGCATCACGTCGATCAGCGGCGTGGTGTTGATCTCCATCAGCGGTTCGGGCTCGGCGGACGCGCTGCCGGATCCAATGTTCATTCCCATTGCGTACTCCTCAACCCTTGGCGGGCGGCTCCGTCACGAAGCTGATCTTGCGGATCGCCGCCCGCTGCGCGGCGAACACCACGCGGCCGATGGACTCGTAGCGCGCCTTCTGGTCGCCGCGGATGTGCACCTCGGGCTGCGGCTGCTGCACGGCCACTTCCTTCAGCCGCTTGAGCAGCTCGTCGCGGTCGACGGGCTGGGCGTTCCAGTAGATCTCGCCTTCGCGGTCGATGGACACCTCGATGTTCTCGGGCCGCGTCTGGCGCGCGATGTTGGTCTCGTGCGGCAGCGACAGCGGCACCGTCTGCGTGACGACCGGGATGGTGATCAGGAAGATGATCAGCAGCACCAGCATCACGTCCACCAGCGGGGTGGTGTTGATCGCGGCGTTGACTTCGTCCTCGTCTCCCGAGGACCCCAGCGACATGGCCATGGCTGCTCTCCGTTCAGCGAACCGCCATCAGGCCGCGCGGCGCGGTTCGCCGGTGGCGGCACCGGTGGAGGCGGCCAGTTGCACCGGCTTGGCACCGATCAGCACGCCGTGCAGGTCGGCGCTGAAGCCACGCACGGCGTCCAGGGTCACCTTGTTGCGACGGACCAGCCAGTTGTAGCCCAGCACCGCGGGCACCGCGACGGCCAGGCCGATGGCGGTCATGATCAGTGCCTCGCCCACCGGGCCGGCGACCTTGTCGATGGACGCCTGGCCGGCGATGCCGATGGCCGTCAGCGCGTGGTAGATGCCCCAGACCGTGCCGAACAGGCCGATGAAGGGCGCGGTGGAGCCGACGGTCGCCAGGAAGGCCAGGCCGTTCTGCAGGCGCGACTGCACCGTCTCCACGGCGCGCTGCACGCTGGCAGTGATCCAGGTGTTGCGGTCGATGTGCTGGGTCAGCTCGCCCTCGTGGTGCTCGCCGGCCTTGATGCCCGCGTCCGCGATGAAGCGGAAGGCGGTGCCGGCCTTGAGCTTGTCGGCGCCGGCCTGCAGGCTGGGCGCCTTGAAGAAGTTGGCGCGTGCGTCCGCGGCCTCGCGGCTGAGCTTCAGGCTTTCGAAGAGCTTGGTGATCAGGATGTACCAGCTGCCGATGCTGAAGAACACCAGGATCAGCAGCGTGCCCTTGGCGACGAAATCGCCCTGGGCCCACAGCGCGCCCAGGCCGTAGGGGTTGTCGACGGTTTCCTTGGACGTGGCGGCGGCAGGGGCCGCCGGCGCGGCAGCCTGCTCGGCGGTGGGCGTGGCGGGCGCAGCCTGCGTGGCCTGCGCCGGGGTGGCCTCGGCAGCCGGTGCGCTCTGGGCCAGCGCGGAGGCGCCGAAGAGGCCGGTGGCCGCGCTGAAGATCGCGATGGCGATGGCTTGGGTCAGTCGCTTGTTCATGTTGGACTCCTGGGAAGACGGATCGGTCTGTGGATCTGGGTAGGGACGCGGCCGGGGGCGTTGCCGCCTTACTCCGGCGCGCGGAAGTTGAAGGTCTGGGTCGCGGTGACCTCGTCCGCATTGGCGTCGCAGCGGTACTGCAGCATCGCGGTGCGCACGGCAGCCTCGAACACGCCGCGCGGCTTGGCTTCGAGGATGGTCACGTCGACCACCTTGCCGCTGCGCACCGTGATGCGGGCGCGCACCGTGCCGCCGATGCCATCCTGCTCGGCGCGGCGCGGCATCACCGGTGCCACCTGCGTCGGGCAGGCCACGCCGATGGCGACCTGCCTGGGCTCGGCCTTCACCGGCGCGGGTTCGGGCGGCGGCGGGGCCGGGCGCTCGAAGACCGGCGGCGGCGTGGTCGTCTGGGCGACGATGGTCGGCTGCACCGGCGGCGGCGTGGCCACCTGCACCTCCGGCGGCGGGATGAAGGGCGGTGGCGGCGCCTCCAGCTTGGGCGGCGGCGTGACGATCTCCGGCGGCGGAGGCGGCGGCTTCTTCACCTCCTCGATGACCTTGGTCTCGATCGGGGCGCGGACTACGTCGACGACCTTCTTGGCCAGCCCGCTGACGAGCGCATAGACCACGACCACGTGGAGCGCGACGACGATGGCGAAGCCGGTGAGGTGCCGGCTGGGTGAGGGTTCTTGGGCGAAATCCATGGGAGCTTCTTGTGTTCGCCGGTGACGCCGATGGACGGCGGCACGGGCAGCATCGAAGCGCCGCAGGTTAGGGAGTGCCCCGGGCTGGAACAACTATGCGATTTGCATATGGTTAGCCAGGGGGAACATGCGCCGGCAGCATCTGTGCCTGCGCATCAGGATTGCTGGAATTGCAGCAGTCCGGCGCTGGATTCGAAGCAGGCGCCGGATTCGTACTGGCTCCACATCCACCAGAACCATCCCGAGCCGGCTCGCGAGGCCGTGGTCAGGAGAGGAAAGGGAGAGCACACATGCAAACGCGGGAAGCAGACACCCGGCGGATCGATCCGATCGGCTGTCTCGTGGCGCCGTTGGCGGCGCCAAGGTTGAACGTCGCTTTCGCCCCGCCCCCCTGTGGCAGCTGCGTGAGCGCATCGCTGCCGGCCTGAGCCCGCCATCGGCCTGTCACGGCCGCGGCCCACCATCGCGGCTTTCCCGTCCGTCAGGTACCGCTTCCCCGCTCCTGCACGCGCCGCCCGGTACTGGCGGGCAGCGTGCATGCAGGCCGCAGGCCCCATGGACAAGACCCTCACCGCCTGGCTGCTGCTGGCAGCCAGCATCGCCGCCGAGGTCATCGGCAACCTCGCCCTGCGCCGCGCGGACGGCTTCTCGCGCCTGTTGCCGGGCGCCGCGGCCCTGGGCTGCTTCGCGCTCGCGGTGTGGCTCATGTCGCTGGTGCTGCGGCGGCTGGAGATGGGGCTGACCTATGCGGTGTGGGCCGGCTGCGGCATCGCGGGCACGGCGCTGCTCGGCATCCTGCTGCACGGCGAGGCCGCGTCGGTTGCCCGGATGGCCGGGCTCACGCTGATCGTCGCCGGCGTCGTGGTGCTGGGTGCGTTCGGGCGTTGATCGCACTCGGGCACCGATCTGGCGCCCTCGCTTCATCGGACTGCCTGCTATCGGTGCGGGTTGCCCGCATCCCGCACCGTGCAGGCGCCTGTGCGCGGCACGCGGCCTGCATCTGCATGGGGCAGGAGTCCCCCATGATCAGCAACCCCGTCCCCTGGCCCAACGGCGCGCGCTGCGCCGTCGCCTTCACCTTCGACATGGATGCCGAGAGCCTGCTCTATCTCTCGTATCCCGACCGCGCGCACGCGATGGTGGCCACGGCCTCGCAACTGCGCTACGGCCCCACGGTGGCGGTGCCGCGGATCCTGGAGAGCTACCGCCACTTCGGCATCAAGCAGACCTTCTTCGTGCCCGGCTGGTGCGCCGAGCGCTACCCGCAGGCCGTGGAGGCGATGGCGAAGGACGGGCACGAGGTGGCCGGCCACGGCTGGCTGCACGAGCATCCCAACGAGCTGTCCGACGAGGAGGAGCGCTTCTGGCTGCAGCACAGCCTGGCCTCGGTGCAGAAGATCACCGGCATCAAGCCCGTGGGCTGGCGCGCGCCGCTGTACAACTATTCGCACCGCTCCACCGATCTGCTGCTGGCCGAGGGCGTGCAGTACGACGCCTCGCTGATGGGCGACGACGTGCCCTACCTGGTCGAGGGCAGCCAGGCCAGCCTGCTGGAGCTGCCCTCGCACTGGGGCATGGACGACTGGCCGCCCTTCATGCACAGCACCGAGTTCGGCTTCCAGATGCCCATCCAGGCCCCGGCCTTCGCCTGGAACAACTGGTGGGAGGAGTTCGAGGCCATCCACGAATACGGCGGACTGTGGGTGCCCGTCTGGCACCCCTTCCTCTCCGGCCGGCTGGCGCGGTGGAAGCAGACGCACAGGATGATCGAGAAGATGCTCGACAAGGGCGACGTCTGGTTCGCGCCCATGCGCGACATCGCGCGGCACGTGCGGCAGTGCATGGCTGACGGCGTCTGGACGCCGCGCTCGCAGCGCTATGGGCACATCGAGGGGCTGCCGGAAGTGCCGAAGTTCGGGTGAAGAGCGAGCGGCAGCTGTCCGGCCCGGGTGGTTTCGATCCCGTCGCACGGGCGTAGAGGGTGCGAAGATCCGCCGGTCGCATCACGTGCCGGGGAGGGCGCATGTACGGAAGACGTATCCTGTTCGCCGATGTGTCCGCTCGGGTGCTCCGCGCCTGCCGAGGACTGATCCTGCCGCTCCTGGGCGGGCTGGCGGGCGAAAGCGCCAGCGCATCGGCTCCCGTGCTGCCGCCGCAGGCATCCATCGACGGCCGCAGCGCCGAGCAGCTCACCGTGCAATGGTGGCAATGGGCCCTGGCGGCCCCGGACGACATCAATCCCGTGATGGACCTCACCGGGGCTCATTGCGCGGTCGGCCAGCGCGGCCAGGTCTGGTTCCTCGCAGGCGGCTTCGGTTCGTCGAAGATCCGGCGGACCTGCACCGTGCCTGCCGCTCGGCACCTGATGTTCCCCCTGATCAACATGGCCTACTGGCCGCAACGGGGTAACGACGACATGACCTGCGAGGACGCCAAGGGTTCAGCGGCCTTGAACAACGACACCGCGATCGACCTGTTCGCGGAGATCGACGGCGTGGTGGTCACGGACCTGCGCAGCAGGCGCATCGCCAGCACCACCTGCTTCGACGCCTACGCCCGGGCGCGCGGCGCCTATCGCGCCTACCCGGCCGCGTCCGACGGCTACTGGCTGCAGCTCAAGCCACTGCCACCCGGACGCCACGTGCTGAAGTTCGGCGGGCGCTACAACCGCCGGTCGGCGGACTACGGCCGCATGGTCCAGGACATCGAGTACGTGATCGACGTGCGCTGAGCCGGGCCTGGCCGGGCTCGGCGGCCCGCCGCAGCATCCTGCGGCATGCATGCCGCCTGTCGGTCGGCCGCCGTGCCGGACGCGCGCCAAGCCGCGGACGCGCGCGCAAACGTGGACGACATCCGGAGAAGTGGCGCATCGCGTCCCCGGGGATCATTCGCCCACGTTCAACGGATCCGGCAGGAGGCCTCCACCACGCCACGCCACGCCACGCACCTGCACGTCCACTTCCCGTGCATCACCACTTCCCATCAACTCTTCGATCCCATCCATCATGACCACCCAACGCCCCCGCCTGACCCGCTACCTCGTCGAGCGCACCTTCCCCGACGGCCTGGAAGTCCCGATGAGCGACGCCGGCCGCCAGCTCTGCTCCAGCGTCGTCGACGTGAACGCCGAGCTCAACGTCACCTGGGTCCACTCCTACGTCACCCCCGGCCACAAGAAGACCTTCTGCATCTACGACGGCCCCTCGCCCGAGGCGATCCGCAAGGTGGCCGAGCTCAACGGCCTGCCGGTGGACACGATCACGCCGGTGACCGTGCTCGATCCCTACTTCTACATGGCCGCCTGAAGCGCCGGGGACCGGCGATGAATGCGAACGACCTGCGGCTGGACGGTCGCGTCATCCTGGTGACCGTCGCCAGACCTCCGTGTTCGACGTGCTGATCGGCGACGATCCGCAGCAGGCGGCGCGCGTGCACGCGCTGTGCCCGATGGGCCGCGTGGGCACGCTGCGCGAAGGGGCCCGGACCGTGGCCTGGATGTTCGGCGACGCAGGGTCCTTCATCACCGGGCATGCGCTGCCGGTGCATGGGGGCTTGCCGGCGCAGTAGGGGGCAGGCGCTGCCGCAGAATGCGCCACGCCCCCGGCCACCAGCGGCCTGCGGCGCGCCGACCTTGACCACTGCGACCTCCACCGACTGCCTCCACGCTTTGCGACCTGCAAGGCTGCAACGGGCTTTCCATCCCGGCCTGCTGGCCGCCCTGCTGCTGGGTGCTTGCGCCAGCGGACCGGGCCCGGCCACGCCGCCTGCTGCAAGCCTGCCCGCCCCGGCCGCCTCTGCGAGCGAGGCCGCGGAGGACGCGCGCTTCGCGCAATGGCTGGCCGCATTCCGCGCCCAGGCCCGCAATACCGGCATCAGCGAGGCCACGCTGCACACCGCACTGGACGGCGTGCAGCGCCGCGAGCACGCGGTGCGCCAGGACCGCAGCCAGCCCGAGTTCACGCGCGCGCTGTGGGAGTATCTGGACAGCGCGATCTCCCCGCAGCGCGTGGCCACCGGGCAGCAGAAGCTGGTCGAGCTGCGCAGCGAGTTCGACGCCGCCAGCGCGGGCTACGGCGTGCCGGCCGCGGTGCTGGCGGCGGTGTGGGGCATCGAGAGCAACTACGGCCGCAACTACGGCGACGTGCCCGTCTTCGATGCGCTGGCCACGCTGGGCTTCGAGGGCCGGCGCGAGAGCTGGGCGCGCGCCGAGCTGATGGCGGCGCTGCAGATCGTGCAGCGCGGCGACATCGACCACGCACGCATGGTCGGCTCCTGGGCGGGCGCGATGGGGCAGACGCAGTTCCTGCCCTCGTCCTACCTGGCCTTCGCGGTGGATGCCGACGGCGACGGGCGGCGCGACATCTGGGCCAGCATGGCCGACGTGCTGTCGTCCACCGCCAACTTCCTCGCCCGCTCGGGCTGGCGGGCCGACGAACCCTGGGGCGCCGAGGTCCGCCTGCCCGCGGGCTTCGACCCCGCGCGTGCCGATGCGGACCTGCGCCAGGACGCCGCCCAATGGACCGCCGAGGGCGTGACCGCGATCGACGGCGCGCCGCTGCCGGCGATGGCCGAGGCCGCCATCCTGCAGCCGGCCGGCGCACGCGGCCCGGCCTTCATCGTGGGCCGCAACTTCCGCAGCATCCTGCGCTACAACAACTCGACGAGCTATGCGCTGACGGTGGGCCTGCTGTCCCAGCGCATCGCCGGCGGGCCGGCGGTGCAGGCCACCTGGCCGCGCGAGCTGCGCGCGCTGACGTGGGGCGAACTGCAGGTCCTGCAGCAGGGGCTGAACCGGCGCGGCTTCGACAGCGGCACGGCCGATGGGCAGATGGGGCCGGCGACGCGGCGCGCGCTGCGGCAGTACCAGCGCAGCGTGGGGATGCCGGCGGACGGGTATCCGACGGCGGAGTTGCTGGAGCGGCTCAGAGGCGAGCCCTGATAGCTGCGTGAGCCCGACGTG
>SCTQ01000279.1 GCA_004322345.1 Aquabacterium sp.
GGTGCAGCCCGCTGTCCAGCGGCTGGCCGGCGAGGTGCGCGCCCAGGCGGTCGAGCGCCAGCTGCGCCGTACCGGGGGACAGCCCGGGGAAGAGCACCAGGAATTCCTCGCCGCCCCAGCGCGCGACGACGTCGTCGGTGCGCAGCACCGCGGTGCAGGCGCGTGCGAAGGCCTGCAGCGCCAGGTCGCCCGCGCGGTGGCCGTGCTGGTCGTTGATCCGCTTGAAGTGGTCCAGGTCCACCAGCGCGATGCCGGATGCGCCGCGCCGCCTCAGGCCACGCCCAGCGGCGCACCCAGGGTGGTGTCGCCGGCCAGCAGGCTGCGATCGCGGCCCTCGTGCTTGGCGGCGTAGAGCGCGCGGTCGGCGCGCTCCAGGGTGTGGTCCAGCGCGTTGTGCGGCTTGTGGCCGGCGACGCCGGCCGAGAAGGCCACGCGCAGGTCCGGTGCGTCGGGGCACACCTGGCGTTGCGCCAGCGCCTCGCGCAGCCGCCCCAGGGCCATGTGAGCCTGCGTGGCGCTCAGATCAGGGAAGAAGATCAGGAACTCCTCGCCGCCCCAGCGCGCGGCGACATCGCTGGAGCGCAGCACCTCGACGCAGGCATTGGCGAAGCCCTGCAGCGCCAGGTCGCCGGTTCGGTGGCCGTGGCGGTCGTTGATCTGCTTGAAGTGGTCCAGGTCCACCAGCGCGATGCAGAAGCCGGCAGAGCCGGCGCCCGCCTGCTCCAGCAAGTCCTGCATGTGGCGGCGGTTGCACAGGCCGGTGAGCTTGTCGCGCGTGGCCAGGTCCTGCACGCGGGCAAGGGTGGCCTTCAGCTCGTCGCGCTGGCGGCCGACGTTCTCGCGCCAGCGCGCGATGTGACGCGCGGCCATGGTCAGGGCGGGGAGGGTTCCGGCCAGCAGCTCGAAGCGCACCAGCTCCTGGTCGAAGGGGAACCATTGCGGATCCACGTGCGGCATCACCAGCATGGGCACTGCCAGGATCAGTGCCGAGGCCACGCCCAGCGCCAGCGACTGGCCGGGGCTGAGCACGTAGATGCTGAACACCACCATCAGGCTGACGATCATCAGCGCCATGCCGCGGTCGGTCGGCGCAAGCATCGAGTACGCATAGGTGATGGATATCAGCGCGACGATGTTCTGCGGGAACATCATCCCCGGGTCCTTCAGCCGCAGCGACCAGCCGCTGCGCAGCAGCGCGATGAACAAGGTCATCTGGCAGGCCGATCCGACGGCCAGCGGCACCGCGAATCCCTTGCGCGTGAGCCCCACGTGCTCGCCGACGAAGGCCAGCGCGCAGAAGGCGACGTAGACCAGCGCGCAGACCAGGGTCAGCGGCATGCGCACGCGGATGCGGTGGTTGTCACCGAGCAGCCAGCGCCAGCGCAGCGGGCGCGCGGGGCGGCCGGCGGTGCCCGCCGGGATGCCGGGCGAGGGGTCGGTGGCGCGTCGGATGTGCATCGTGCGGGATCAGGCAGGCTGCGGCAGCCCCATCGGCACCGAGGGCTGGGGCAGGCCGTCGTCGGCATGCACGCAGCGGTTGCGGCCGGCGCGCTTGGCGGCGTAGAGGGCGTTGTCGGCGCGGTCGATGGTGCGCTCCACCGGCTCACCCGGCTGCCACTGGCTCACGCCCGCGGAGAAGCTCAGCCTCAGGCCCTGCGCGATGTCGTCCAGCGCCTGGCCGGCCACCTGGGCGCGCAGGCTCTCGATGAAGGCCAGTGCGGGGCCGGCGTCGCGGCCGGGCAGCATCAGCAGGAACTCCTCGCCGCCCCAGCGGGCCAGCAACTCGTCGGGCTGCAGCCGGTCACCCAGGGTGCCGGCCAGGCGGCGCAGCACCTCGTCGCCGGCGCGGTGGCCGTGGGTGTCGTTGATGGCCTTGAAGAAATCGATGTCGACGATCGCGATGGCCAGCGCCAGGCTGCGGCCGGAGGCCGCATCGGTGCAGGCGGCCGTGCGGCGCTCCAGCACCTCTTCCATGTGGCGGCGGTTGGAGACGCCGGTGAGCATGTCGCGCTGGGCCAGGTCGCGGGCCTGGGCCAGCGCCTGGTGCAGGGCCTCGCGCTGAGCCACGCGCTTGAGGCGCAGGCGGCTGGCGGCGCCGGCGACCCAGGCCATGGCCGTCAGGCATGAGATGGCCACCGCGGCCTGCAGCGTCATGTTCAGGCGCAAGGCCTCGTCGGCATGCCGGCCCACCCACAGCATGGCCAGCACCAGCACGCCGGCGGAATAGGCGCTTACGCCGGCGATCTGGCGCGGCGACATGCGGAACATCATCGACACCACCGGCAGCGCGAAGAGCAGCAGCATGTTGCCGCGGGTGGGCCCGATCAACACGTAGGCCTGGGCCATCAGGAGGTTGGATGCGAGCACGTGCGGCACGATCAGCGCCGGGTCGCGGAAGCGCCGCGACCAGCCGCTGCGCACCAGGCCGTAGTACAGCAGCCAGGCACCGACCTGCGTCGCCGCCAGCACGCTGCCGTTGGGTGCCGCCATCACGCCCAGCGCCTGCGCGTGCAGGCTCGCGCCCGCGCACACCGCGTAGTAGTAGCCG
The DNA here is from genome assembly GCA_004322345.1 of Aquabacterium sp. Lineage (GTDB taxonomy): Bacteria > Pseudomonadota > Gammaproteobacteria > Burkholderiales > Burkholderiaceae_C > Aquabacterium. The sequence goes on from SCTQ01000279.1 coordinate 2,549, forward strand.
GTGACGAGCACGAACAGCACGTCCTGGCGCCAGCGGTAATCGGCGCGATCGCCGATCAGCCAGCGCTGCAGCCGGCTGCGTGATTGGTTCAGGCTCTGGTTCATCGAGGATGGGGTTGGACGCGTGAGGCGCTCCGAGCCTGCGGCCCTGCGTCGTTTTCGGCAGGGGCGGCGATGGCTTGAAGGCCGGGCGTCGTGGATACGGCCACGGCCCTGCCCGCGTCGGGGCGCATTCGGTCACGCCGGCTCAGGGCGCAAGCGTGACGCGGTTGCGTCCGCCGTTCTTGGCGGCATACAGCGCGCGATCGGCGCGTTCGAGCACGTGGTTAAGCGCCTCGCCCTGCGACCATGCGGCCACGCCCGCGGAAACGGTGACCTGAAGGTCGTCGACACTGACCGACAACCGTGCGGACTCGATGGCCGAGCGCAGGCGTTCCAGGCCCTGGCGGGCGCACTCGGGCGTGGTCTCGGGCAGCAGCACGAGGAACTCCTCGCCCCCCCAGCGCGCCACCACGTCGGTCTGGCGCAGCGCGTCGATGGCCCGCGTGGCGAAGCCACCCAGCACCTCGTCGCCCACCTGGTGGCCGTGCGTGTCGTTGATGCGCTTGAAGTGGTCCAGGTCCAGCAGCGCGACGCAGAAGCTGCCGCCGGTGCGGGTGTGCCGGCGCTGCTCCTGGTCCAGCAGCTCCATCATGTGGGCGCGGTTGACGAGTCCGGTCAGCGTGTCGCGCGTGGCCAGCTCCTGCACGCGCTCCACCGCCTGCTTCAGCTCGGCGCGCTGCTCCAGCAGCGTCTCGCGCAGCAGCGCGAAGTACCGGATGATGGCCGCCAGCGCCGGCAGGATGATGCAGGCCAGCGCGACGTTGATGGCCTCGCGCTTGAGGTCGAAGGCCGGCGGCGGCGCGAAGGCAGCCAGCAGCAGCGTCAGCAGCAGCAGCCCCACTGCGGCGACACAGGCCTGGATCACCTCGCGCGGGCGCAGCGTGAACATGCCGAAGACGAGGATCACGCACAGCAGCTGCAGCGCCGCCGCGCGCGTGACCGGCAGCAGCACGTAGACGTTGATGGTCGCGCCGAAGGAATAGATCACCTGCTCCAGCGTCAGGCTGGGGTCGCGCAGGCGCATGCTCCATCCGCTGCGCAGCAGTGCATAGAACACCACCAGACCGCTGATGTTGTAGGCGAAGATCAGGCAGGCCGAGGACCACGGGAACAGGCCCTGCACCGCGCAATAGGCCTCGATCACCATCCATGCGATGTAGATCACCGCGGACAGCATCGAGCGCTGCACGCGCATGCGCAGCTTGGGCTCGGTGCCGAAGAGCAGCGCGTCCAGGCCACGCGGCGAGCGTTCGGACAGCGACCTGTCGGCGACGGGAAGAGTGGTGCTCACTGGACTACCCCTGGCCTGCCGTCGGTGACTCGGGCGCCGCGCAGACGATGCGGTCGCGGCCGCTGGTCTTGGCGCAGTACAGGGCCTCGTCGGCGCGGGCCAGCGTGCGCTCCAGCGGCTCGCCGGGCACGAATTCGGCCACGCCCATGGAGACCGTCACACGCTCGCCCGGCGTCAGCGTGCCCTGCCAGTCGTGGGCGTTGAAGCGTTCGCGGATGCGGCCCAGGCCGATCTCGGCCTCTGCCAGGCGGGTCTCGGGCATCAGCAGCAGGAACTCCTCGCCGCCCCAGCGCGCGAGCTGGTCGGACTTGCGCAGCGTGCTCGTCGCATCGGCAGCGAAGCCGGACAGCACGGTGTCGCCGGCCTGGTGGCCCCAGCCGTCGTTGATGCGCTTGAAGTGGTCGATGTCCAGCATGGCCAGGCAGAAGACGTGGCCGGTGCGGCCCTGGCGCTTCAGCTCCTCGGTCAACGCATCCAGCATGTGGCGGCGGTTGATGAGGCCGGTCAGTGCGTCGTGCGTGGCCAGGTCCTGCAACTGCTCCAGCACCTGGGCCAGCTCGCGACCCTGCTTGATCTGGCGCCGCCGCAGCACGCTGACCTGCTGCGCGACGAAGGCCAGCGTGGGCATCAGCACCGCGGCGAGCGCGAAGTTGAGCACCTCGCGGCGCAGGTCGAAGTGCTCGGGGTGGACCTGCCACATCACGACCACCGTGGTGCCCAGCATGCCGCAGGCGAGCAGCCCGCAGGCCAGGATCTGCGCCGGGCTCAGGCGGAACATGCCGAAGACCAGGATGAGGCACAGCAGCTGCAGCGCCGCGCCGCGCGTGGCCTCGATCAGCGCATAGGACACCGTGACCGAGCTGAGCGCGAAGAGGATCTGCGACAACGTCATCGACGGATCGCGCAGCCCCTCCGAGTAGCCGGTGCGCAGGCAGCCGTAGAAGGCTGCCACGCCGATCAGGTCGTAGAGCGTGAGGACGGCCGCCGCTTCCGGCTTGACGACGCCGAATGCCACGCCGACCCAGCGTGCCAGGGCGACACCCAGGTAGACCAGTGCGCTGAGCATCCAGCGGCGGATGCGCAGTCGCTGCTGGACGTCGCGGCCGAAGAGCAGGTCGGATCCGCCCGGCGGGGCCAGCGCGGGGGAGTCGGCGGGAATGGAGGACATCTCATCCCTGATTTCGGCCCGCGGCCCGAGCGACTTGACCCGCAGCGCCCCGCGCAAGGGCCCGGGCGGCCCGAGCGCCTGTGCATCATTCGGCAGGCGGCGCCGCCGGAACCCCTAGCAGTTCCTGCACATGCGACAAGGAGCCGCCCGGGCCCTTGCGCGGGGCGCTGCGGGTCAAGTCGCTCGGGCCGCGGGCCGAAATCAGGGATGAGATGTCCTCCATTC
>SCTQ01000280.1 GCA_004322345.1 Aquabacterium sp.
AGCTTGCCGCGCTGCACGCGCTTGAACTCCTCGCCGGCCGGGCTCTCGTCGATCATGCGGCGCTGGTTCACCACGTCGGCCAGGCCGTAGGCCATCCAGGCCTGGGCCGGCTCGCCGTCGCGGCCGGCGCGGCCGGTCTCCTGGTAGTAGGCCTCGATGTTCTTGGGCAGGTCCAGGTGGGCGACGAAACGCACGTCCGGCTTGTCGATGCCCATGCCGAAGGCGATGGTGGCCACCATCACGATGCCGTCCTCGCGCAGGAAGCGGTCCTGGTTCTTCTGCCGCACCTGGGGCTCCAGGCCGGCGTGATAGGGCAATGCGCTGAGGCCCTCGTCGTTGAGCCAGGCCGCGGTTTCCTCGACCTTCTTGCGGCTCTGGCAATAGACGATGCCGGCCTCGCCCTCGTGCTCGTTGCCGATGAAGCGCAGCAGCTGGGCGCGCGGGTTGTCCTTCTCGACCACGCGGTAGCGGATGTTGGGCCGGTCGAAGCTGCTGATGAAGACGCGCGAATCCTGCAGCGCCAGGCGCTCCAGGATGTCGGCGCGGGTGTGCTCGTCGGCGGTGGCCGTCAGCGCGATGCGCGGCACGTCGGGGAAGCGCTCGTGCAGCAGCGACAGCTGCAGGTAGTCCTCGCGGAAGTCGTGGCCCCACTGGCTGACGCAGTGCGCCTCGTCGATCGCGAACAGGCTGAGCAGGCCCCGCTCGTGCAGCGACTGCAACTGGGCCTGGAAGCGCAGGTTGGTGATGCGCTCGGGCGCGGCGTACAGGAGGACCAGGCGGCCGCTCATCATCTCGCGCTCGATGCGTGCGGCCTCCTCGCCGCTGAGCGAGGAATTGAGGAAGGCCGCATGCACGCCGGCTTCCTCCAGCGCGCCGACCTGGTCGTGCATCAGCGCGATCAGCGGGCTGACGACGATGGCCACGCCCTTGCCCGCGCGGTGCCGCAGGATGGCCGGCACCTGGTAGCACAGGCTCTTGCCGCCGCCGGTGGGCATCAGCACGAGGGCGTCGCCGCCTTCGCTCACCCGCTCGACGATGGCTGCCTGCTGGCCGCGGAAGGCGGCATAGCCGAAGACCTCCTGCAGCACGCCCTGGGCGTCGGCGGGTGCGAGGGAGCGGGTGGGGGACGGGACGGACACGGGGATTCGGGCTGGAGGGTGAGGCGTTTGGTGCAGCCGAGCATGCCAGCCGGCCGCGCCAAGGGCGCCATCCTAACGGGCGGGTGTATCGCGCCCCTCGCCTGCTGGAATACCTCGGGCTGCCCCCTGGGGGGGCTGTACAGGGGCGGGCCGGGCTGGGGGCCGCCCGGCGCTCGGCCCCCGCGGCCCACACCCGTCAGGGTTGCCGTGCCTTGGCGCGATCGTTCCCGCCCGGCGCGCCCAGCCAGCTGCGCATGAAGAGGCCACCCAGCACATAGGCCCCCAGCCCCAGCGCGCCCAGCACCCACAGCATGGGCTGGCCCAGCGGGTCGGCGTCCGCCGAGGTGCCGGCGGCAACGTCCGGGTCGGGCCACCACAGCAGCGAGCTGTTGATCGCCGCGTGCAGCAGCACGCCGGGCCAGATCGAACGCGTGCGTTCGTAGAGCCAGCCCAGGCACCAGCCGATGACCAGCGCATTGACGAACTGGTAGATGTTCAGGTGGGCCAGGCCGAAGATGGCCGCGCTGTGGGTGATCGCCACCGTGGGCGGATAGCGGCGCAGGAAGCTGCGCAGCATCACGCCGCGGAACAGCATCTCCTCCAGCAGCGGCGCCATCACGCAGACCATCACGATGGTGGCCAGGCCGGGATCGGCCAGCGCGCCCATCCAGGCCTGCTCCTGGCGCGACAGCGGCCACACCCACTGCAGCAGCGCGATCAGCCAGGAGCTGAACAGCAGCGCCGCGGCCGACCACAACCCGACCACCGGCAAGGTCAGCGCCAGCGTGACGCCGATGCCGGCCGGGCTGTCGTGCGTGATCTGCCGGTAGGTCGCCTGGGTGAAGCGCGTGATGCCCGTGAACAGCAGGGCCTGGGCGCACAGGCGTGCCAGCGCGGCCAGCGGCATGCCCTGCAGGCCGCTGCCCAGGTCCGACAGCAGCGCATAGAAGACCGATTCCAGCAGCAGGGCCGCCAGCACCAGCCACAGGCCGCCCCAGAGGTCGGGAAAGCCAGACCGCGCTTTCTTCTTCTGATCCTCGTCCATCCCCGGTGCCCGTTGCGGATGTCGCTCCGCCCTCTTGCCGGCACTGTCGCCGATCCGCTCGACATCGGCTGATCCGCACCCCCTAACGCAGGGGCCCGCGGGGGCCTGCCCAGCCCCCCCGTTCTCGCGCAAGCTCGCTCCCGCGGTACGTGATCTGCTTGTGACCGGCCATACGCCTCGGGCCGGCACCTTTTTCGGGCAGTCGTGCAACAAGGCGGGTTCGCGTCACCTGGGAGGCGACATGACCAGATTGGCTCGCATCGGCCGCATGGCCGTCGTGGCGGCTGCGGCCGCATGCATCCTGGCTCCAGCGGCCTTCGCTGCGCCGGCTCCCTCGTACTACGGCACCGGCACGGTCTACACCGATCCCGGCCTGCTGGATCCAGCCTTCATCGCCTCGGGCGCCGGCCTGCAGCTGGCCGACGGCACCCAGCCCAGCGGGTTGAGCAGCACGCCCACGTCCGACCTGCTGCTGCTGTCCTACGGTGGGCTGACGGCATCCAGTTCCTATTCGTCCGAGGCCGGCGTGCTCAAGGTCAAGAGCTTCGTCGCGGCCCAGCCGGTGGACCTGGCGAGCGGCACGCGCACCGTCTCCGCTGCGGCCGACGCGCGCCTGCGCGACTACCTCGAGGTCCTTGGCCCCACGCCGGGTGCCGTGGGCAGCGCGACGCTCACTTTCTCGATGACGGTGACCGGCAGCCTCTACGCCCCGGACAGCACCACCGGGGCCGCGCCCTACGTGGGCGGCACCAGCATGCTGGCCAAGCTGGGCGCCACCTGGACCGACACCGGCGGCGCCGACGGCGCCTGCAGCCCCGTGTGCGGCATCGAGTTCTGGCAGGCCCAGGGCGACGCCGGCGACGGCTTCTACGCCATCGGCAGCGAGCCGCAGGGCACCTTCAGCATCACCGTGCCCTACGGCACCGTGGTGCAGCTGGACGCCATCTTCATCGTCGGCGGCGGGCTCGTCACCTCGTCCTTCGCCGACCTGGCGGCCAGTGCCGACTACAGCACCTCGCTGCATTTCTACGTGGACGTGACGCCGGGCGCGACTCTGGCCTCGTCCAGCGGGCACGACTACGCGTCGATCGTCCCCGAGCCGGCGATGGCCGCGCTGGCCCTCCCCGGGCTGTGGCTGGTGCTGGCCACGGCCCGCCGGCGGCGCTGAGGCCGCTGGTGTTTGCCTGATCCGGACAACCCCGGCCCGAGGGAGGTCCGGCGGGGGCCGCCGGGCATAATCTGTCCATCGCCGCCGGCCATGCCCCTGGGCAGCCGGCGGTCCCGCCTTCCAGACACACCCCTTTGCCCGCCGCGCGACCGTCTCCGGCCGCGCCTTTCCCTTTCGGAGCTGTCCCATGGCCTCGGTCAACAAAGTCATCATCCTCGGCAACCTCGGACGCGACCCCGAAGTGCGCTACACGCCCAACGGCGCGGCCGTGTGCAACGTCACCATCGCCACCTCGCGCAACTGGAAGGACAAGAACTCCGGCGACAAGGTCGAGGAGACCGAGTGGCACCGCGTGGTGTTCTACGACCGCCTGGCCGAGATCGCCGGCGAGTACCTGAAGAAGGGCCGCCCCGTCTTCGTCGAAGGCCGCCTGAAGACCCGCAAGTGGCAGGACAAGGACGGCAAGGACAACTACACGACCGAGATCGTGGCCGAGCAGATGCAGCTGCTGGGCGGCCGTGAAGGCGGCCCCGGTGGCGGTGGTGCTGGCAGCTACGGCGGTGAAGAAG
>SCTQ01000281.1 GCA_004322345.1 Aquabacterium sp.
CGATCAGCTCGCCGGTCTGGTCCCTGGCCAAGGCGCCCTGGAAGTCCTGATCCCCCACCGATGACGCCACGCGCCGCCGGCCGATACCGGCGGCGCCCTCCCGCAAGACACGCACCCCTGGAGCCCGCCATGCCCCAATCAGCCGACAAGATCCTCGACCACGAACTGCTGTTCCGCGAGCCGGAGTACCAGGAGATCTTCCGCAGCAAGAAGGCCGAGTTCGAGTTCAACCATCCCGACGAGAAGATCCAGCAGATCGTCGAGTGGACCAAGACCGAGGACTACAAGCAGAAGAACTTCGCCCGCGAGGCGCTGACCGTGAACCCGGCCAAGGCCTGCCAGCCGCTGGGCGCCGTCTACGTCGCCAACGGCTTCCACAAGACCCTGAGCTTCGTGCACGGCAGCCAGGGCTGCGTGGCCTACTACCGCTCGCACTTCTCGCGCCATTTCAAGGAGCCGACCTCCTGCGTCAGCTCCTCGATGACCGAGGACGCGGCGGTGTTCGGCGGCCTGAACAACATGATCGACGGCCTGGCCAACGCCTACAACCTCTACAAGCCGGAGATGATCGCCGTCTCCACCACCTGCATGGCCGAGGTGATCGGCGACGACCTGGACGCCTTCATCAAGAACGCCAAGCAGAAGGGCAGCGTGCCCGACGCCTACGACGTGCCCTTCGCGCACACGCCGGCCTTCGTCGGCAGCCACATCACCGGCTACGACAACGCGCTGCTGGGCATCCTCAAGCACTTCTGGGACGGCAAGGCCGGCACCGCGCAGGCGCTGGTGCGCGTGCCCGACGAGAGCATCAACTTCATCGGCGGCTTCGACGGCTTCGTCGTCGGCAACATGAAGGAAATCCGCCGCATCTTCGATCTCTTCGGCGTCAAGGTGAACGTCATCTGCGACCCGTCGGAGAACTGGAACACGCCCACCGACGGCGAGTTCCGCATGTACGAAGGCGGCACCACCAAGGAAGAGGTCGAGGCTGCGCTGCACGCCAAGGCCACCATCGTCTTCCAGGAATACTGCTGCGAGAAGACCACCAAGTTCATCGCCGAGCACGGCCAGGAAGTCGTGGTGCTGAACGCGCCGATGGGCGTCAAGGGCACCGACGAGTTCGTGATGGCCATCTCGCGACTGACCGGCAAGCCCGTGCCCGCCGCGCTGGAGAAGGAGCGCGGCCAGCTGGTGGACGCGATGGCCGACAGCCAGGCCCACCTGCACGGCAAGCGCTTCGCCCTGTATGGCGACCCGGACCAGATGCTGGGCACGACGCAGTTCCTGCTGGAACTGGGCGCCGAGCCGGCCCACGTGGTGGCCACCAATGGCAACGAAGCCTGGGGCGAGAAGGTGCAGGCGCTGTTCGACGCCTCGCCCTACGGCGCCGGCTGCAAGGTCTACCCCAAGCGCGACCTGTGGCACCTGCGCTCGCTGCTCTTCACCGAGCCGGTGGACTTCCTGATCGGCAACACCTACGGCAAGTACCTGGAGCGCGACACCAAGACGCCGCTGGTGCGCATGACCTTCCCGATCTTCGATCGCCACCACTACCACCGCTATCCCACCTGGGGCTACGAGGGCGCGCTGCGCACGCTGGTGATGCTGCTGGACGAGTTCTTCGAGACGCTGGATGCCAACACCATCGTCCCGTCGAAGACGGACTACTCGTACGACATCATCCGGTGAACGGTCCCACCCCCGGAGCGCCTGCGGCGCTCTCCCTCGAGGGGGCGCAACCGGTGGACCGGCAAAGCCGGATCCACGGTTGCCGCTGGGGGCGGCAGCGCTTTGCGCTGCGCCCGGCTTGAACTTGCAGGAGCGTGCGATGAAGGAAGCTGAGCCTGTGTACGTCAAGACGACGGCCGATGGCCGTCTGGTGGAAGTGATAGGCGGCTGGGTCTGCCTGGCCGGCGCGCAGGAGGCCAACCACCTGGTGCCGCTGATCGAGCATCCGAACCGCCAGGCCATCGCGCGCGCGGTGCCGGGCGCCACGCACATGGCCGGGCGCGTGCCGCTGCGGCACGACGAGGCGGCCATCGCACTGGGCGCGCTCAGCGCGGCCCAGCGCGAGTTCGATGCGAGCCCCGCCGGCATCACCCAGCGCATCCGCCTGGCGACCTGGGCCAAGGCCCAGGCCGAGGGCGTCGAGTGAACGAAGGAGCAACGAGATGATCCGATGCGAAGGAACGCGCAACGGCTGGAAGATGCTGTGCAACGGCAGCCTCTACCGCTGCGCCTGCGGCCACGTGGGCTGCAGGCAGACCAAGGACGGCCTGTGCACGAACCAGGGCTACTCGGTGCTGGGCCGCTGCACCGCCTGCGGCGCCGTGGGCAAGGCGGAGCTGATCGCGCCGGAAGCCGTGGGCTTCCGCCGCACGCTGATGCAGGACCCGCAGACGGCCTGAAGGCGGGCGCCATGATCTATGTGCTGCAGTGGCCCAGGCCGGACGCCCCCGTCGCCTGGTTCGCCTACGACGAGGGCGACCTGGCCGGCAAGCTGGGCCCGCTGACCGGCCTGGAACCCTGGCAGCTGCACGATGCGGCCACGCCGCGCGAGCTGCTGGAGCTGCTGGACCTGGCGCCGGACGATCCGCGCGCCGCCGAGCGCTGCCCGCAGATCTGCGAGCTGGGCGAGCAGCACGGCTGGGACACGGTGCTCTACCGTGCCGATGCCCTGCTGGGCGCGGGCGTGTGGCAGCGCGAGCCGGTGGACGGCCGCCGGGCGCTGAGCGCCGCGCTGGACGCGCACGGCGGCGGCCACATCTACTGGAACGATCGCGACGCGATCGGCGCCTTCGAAGGTGCCGATCCGCGCATCGCCGGCAAGGCCGGCTGGCGCGCGCGGCGGGCGCTCTACCTGCAGCTGGTGGCGTTGGAAGTGCTGGCGGACGACCAGTAGCGAAGGAGGGGCGCATGTACCACCGCTCGCTGTTCGAGATCGTGATGGAGGCCGGCAAGGCCATCGGCCTGCTGACGCTGGAGATGCAGGACGAGGAAGAGCTCTTCGCCAGCCCGCTGACCCTGCGCGCCGTCGAGGCCCAGCTGCTGATCATGGCCCATACCCTGGGCAACGTGACGCCGGTGCTGCACGGCAAGCTGTCCCAGGTGGACTGGAACGGCTGGGCCGCGTTGCACGACAAGCTCAGGCGCGGCGTGCAGCCGCGCCGCGAGGAAACCTGGTACGCCATCAGCGCCCTGGTCCCGCAGACCCTGGCCCTGCTGCGCGAGCTGCGCCGCCGCCAGCCCGTGTGGTTCGAGACAGGATATTGATGTTGCCCACCCCCTACCGGCTTCGCCGGCCCCCTCGAGGGGGCGCCGCTGGTGGCCCGGCCGAGCCGGATCCACGGCGTCCGCTGGGCTCGATGGGCTCTTGCGCGATTGGGTCGCGCATGCGAGGCGCCTGACATGGCTGTGCCCCAGCTCGGCTACCTCGGCCTGTGCGAGAACCCGACGGCCGAGGCCGGCCGCGCGCTGATCCGCCAGTTCGTGCTGGTGCGCGAGGCCGATCGCACGGGCTATGACGACATCTGGTTGGGCGAGCACCACGGCGACGCGGTCTGGCCCAGTGCCGGCGTGCTCGGCCTGCTGGGCCACCTGGCGGGCGTCACCTCCAAGGCGCGCATCGGCAGCATGGTGCTGCAGCCCGGCCTGCGCGACGCGCGCCAACTGGCGGAGGAACTCGCCACCATCGATCTGCTGTCCAAAGGGCGGCTGGAGCTGGGCGTGGCCAGCGGGGCGGTATTCGCACCGGGCTCGGGGGCCGCGGGCATCGAGGCCGCACGGGCGCGCCACCGGCTGCTCGATACCCTGGACACGCTGCAGGCGGCCTGGCAGGCCCGCACCGACGGCGCGGCGGCGGGTGATGCCCCGGTTCCGCAGCCGGACAGGCCCTTGCCGATCTGGGTGGCGGCAGACGATCCCTACACCCTGGATGCCGCGGCGGCCCGCGGCTGGGGCTTGATGGCGGCGGCCACGCATACGCTGGAGCGCGTGCGCCGTGCCTGTTCGCGCCATGCCGCCGTGG
>SCTQ01000022.1 GCA_004322345.1 Aquabacterium sp.
CGGGCGGTACGGGCCTGTGGACGCAACGACGCATGCGGCCCGATACGGCTCGGCCCCAGGGGGTTCGGATCCGGTGGGGCCCTCGGTGCAGGCACCCCGATCATCCCCACCGGGTCCGAACAAAAGTACAGATCTGCGTGGCGCACCACACTAGTGTGGCGAACCACACTAGAACCCCGCGCGCAGGCGCCGCCGGCCGCGGCACCGGGACGTATCAGCTGTAGGTGATCGTCCAGGCCTGCTCGATCTTCGTGCGCATCGCCGCGTCGACGAACTCCGTCTGCCCCGCCTGCGGCGTGAACCCCGCCATGGCCTGGACCAGCCCGGCGACCTTGGTGTCGGTCAGGGTCGCCTGGTAGGCCAGATCGCCGCCGGCCCACGAGGACTCGATCCGCTCGACGTGGTTCTGCGTGCCCAGGAACCAGTCCTTGATCACCACCTTGTCCGTCTTGCCCAGCACGGAGATGTCCAGGTCGTTGCCGCTTTGGCGCAGCCACACCTGGTAGGCGGAGCCCAGGTCGTGCAGCAGGGAGAAGGCGGCAGCGCATCCCGCGGCGGCAATCTGGCCCGATCGGCACAGGCCTGGCACCAAGGGCCAAGCCAAGGCGCGATGCAATCGCCTCAGCGTCGGGGCCTGTCGTCCCGGCCCGCGCCAAGGAGATACACGTGACCCACGACACCCGCCCCATCCAGGTCCGCACCGGCCTGGACTTCCAGCTCGACGACCGCATCCCCCGCCACTGGAACGGCGGCGACCCCTACAAGACGCGATTCTTCGACGCGATGTCGCTGACCTTCCCCATCGGCGAGCGCTACTTCATCACCACGGTGCGCGCCTACAAGGACCGGATCACCGACCCGCAGCTGCTGCAAGAGGTGAAGGACTTCACCCGCCAGGAGGGCCAGCACGGCATGGTCCACACGCGCTTCAACGACATGCTGGAGCAGCAGGGCCAGGACGTGGCCTGGACGCAGCGCTTCCTGGACGCCAAGTTCCGCTGGCAGCTGTCGAGCTGGTCCAAGTCCTTCAACCTGGCCTACACCACCGCGGCCGAGCACCTGACCGCGATGATGTGCACCACCTTCTTCGAGCGCGCGGAGATCGTCGAGCCCTTCGACCCGCGCATCCGCGCGATGTACGCCTGGCATTCGGTGGAAGAGGTCGAGCACAAGGCCGTCTGCTTCGACGTGCTGACCAAGGTGGCGAAGGCCGGCTACTTCACGCGCGTGGCCGCGCTGCTGTACTTCAGCGTCGAGTACACGCTGGGCAATTGGTACATGGTCAACCGCATGCTCAAGTCCGACGGCTTCGGCTTCTGGAAGCGCATGGGGATGCTGGCCAGGGGCGCGTGGTGGCTCTACAAGCCGGGAGGCGTCTTCATGCCCGCAGCCGGCTTCTACCTGAGCTACTTCAAGCCCGGCTTCCATCCCTGGCAGCACCAGGAGATGGGCACCTACGGCGCCTGGCTGGAGACCTTCGAGCGCACGGGGGACCCCATCGCGGCGGCGCAGAGCCTGACGGCCGCGGCGGCCGCGCGCTGAGCCTCAGCGCCCGCGCAGGCGCTCGCGCAGCTCGGCCGGCGTGAAGCCGGTGGCGCGCTTGAAGGCGCGGGTGAAGCTGGAGGCGTTGGCGAAGCCGGCCAGCCGGGCCACCGCCTCCACGGTGTCCGGGCCGTCGCGCAGCAGCTGCTCGGCGTATTCCATGCGCACGTGCTCGACGATGGCGCCCAGGGTCTGCTGCTCGTCCTGCAGGCGGCGGCTGAGCGTGCGCACGGACATCGCCAGCTCGAAGGCCAGGCTCTCGCCGGTGGGCACCGTGCCCTTGCGCAGTCCGGCCAGCACCGACTGGCGCACGCGGTGGGTCAGGGGCCGGGCCTGGACGCCGCCGGGAGCCTCGCGCAGCAGCAGGCCCTCCAGCTGGGCGCTGGTGGCGCGGTTGCCGGTGATCAGCGGCGCGGCCAGCAGGGCGCGCGGCACGGTGAAGCCGTGCCAGGGGGCGTCGAAGACAGGCGCGATGCCGAAGAAGGACGCGTAGGCCTCGGGCGGCCATTGCGCCGCGTGGGCGAACTGGGCGCGCAGCACCGGCTCCTGCCCCGCGACATAGGGCTTCACGTTGGCCAGCGCGCCGATGACGACCTCGGCCATCACCTCGGCGAAGGGCCCCAGGTCCAGCACCGGCACCACGCGCACGTGGGCGCCCTCGGCGGTGTCGGGCTGGCGGCGGAACTCGAACAGCGGCATCACCATCGCGTGGTATTGCAGCGCCAGGTCCAGCGCCTCGCCCAGCGTGGCTTGCGTCATCGCGAGCATGCCCAGCGTGCCGTGGGCCGACAGCGGGAAGTGGCGCAGGATCTGCAGCGAGGGCGGCTCGTCGGGCAGGCAGTGCTGGTGGGCGATGCCGGCCGATTGCAGCATCTGGCGGCCGTCGATCCAGGCCGGCTGCTGCGGCGCGCCGGCGGCCGGCAGCCCGCAGGCGGCCCGCACGTCGCCCACCCGCCCGCCGCGCGAGCGCACCAGGGCCTCGGTGACCTCGAGGTAATGGATGGGGAAGCGGAGCTGGTCCAGCGCGGGTGCTGCCGTCATGCGCGGATGCCAGTGTGGCGCATCACACTAGCGTCCCTGGAACACCGCGGGCCGGCGCTGCACGAAGGACATCACGCCTTCGGCTGCGTCCTCGGTGGACATCAGCCTGCGG
>SCTQ01000282.1 GCA_004322345.1 Aquabacterium sp.
CCCGGTGCCTCGCGCGTCAGGGCCTTGTCCAGTGGGGCGAAGAGGCTTGCGCCGGCACGGGTGGACGCGGCCAGGGCTGCATTCGGGGTGCGGGCGCGGGCGATCTCGCGGGTGGCGGTCGGTACGCTTTTCAGGATGTCGGCCATCGTCTTGTCGCTGGTCGTCGCGCAGCAGGTGCATGCCGCAGGGCGGCGCGCGGCGTGGCCGCCCGCGAGGCGGGTCGGGGCCCAGGCGTCCACGCTTGCGGGGTCGCAACGCGAGGCTGCACCAGTCTCAGCTCGACACGCAGCGAGGCCCTGTCCGCATGGCCCGGCGTCTTCGGCGAGGCATCGCGCACAGGCTTCGGCTGCCCGGGCCACAGCAGCACGCACAGGTGCAGCACGGCGGATACGCCCACGGCAGCGGCGAGCGGCCTGCGCATGATGGGTCTGGCTCCCTGATCGATGGTTGGAGGCGGGGCCGCGTCGACGACGGCCGTTACGCCCTTGTGCGGCGCATTCTGCCGCCGTGGTGTTGCGCATCGCGGGCGCGTCGGGCACGCAGGCTGCCACCACGGATGTACAGGGCGGACATCCCGCCCATCACGCCAGGAAAGGGTGAATCATGGCCACCAGCATCAATGCCATCGGCGGCGTGTCCTACGACGGATACCCCGGTCCCATCATCCAGCCGTCGGATCCGGCCTACAGAAGCATTTACGGCAGCAACGCAACGGACGAGGAAACGGGGCTCGGCAACCCCACGACGCCCCTCAACCCCTATGACCTGAATGGCGACGGCACCGTCACGCCGCAGGAGTACCAGCAGGCGCTGAACGAGAGCTCCACCGCCCTGCCTACCACGACCTTTGCCGCCCTGGCCGCGGCGCAGGATGCGGACGGCGACGGCCTACCCGACGTGAGCGATCCGAACGACTTCTTGCCCGCACGGACCGGCAACTTCACCACGCAGCTGAACACGCCGAACAACAACGGCGGCTTCTTCGGCGAGAACTTCGGGCCTTTCGACGCGACGTCCGATTCCTTCCAGAACTCGGTGCTGGGCAACCTCGCCACGCAGGCCTATGGCGCAGTCTCCCGCGCCGCCGTCGACGAGTCGCCGCGGCAGCAGTCCCTGTCGCTCTTCGCCTGAGCTGGGCGTCCGACCGTCAGCGTGACGGCCGCGGCATCGCCGGGCTCGGACTCCTCCGCGGGACGCAGTTGCCTCGGATCCTCGTCGGCCTCGGACGCGGCAGCCTGGCTTGCAGGGATCAGGTCGCCGATGGCCGGTCCCGGCTTCTGCGGCGCGCCGTCCGTGTCCTCGGGCAGGAAGCCGCCGGCCTGGCGGCTCCACAGCTTCCAGTAGGCCCCGCGGCGCGACAGCAGTTCGCGGTGGCTGCCGTCCTCGACGATGCGGCCGTGGTCGAAGACGAGGATGCGGTCCAGGTCGGCGATGGTGGACAGCCGATGCGCGACGACGATCACGGTCTTGCCCACCATCACGTCCTCCAGCGTCTCCTGGATCGCACGTTCGGTCAGGGAGTCGAGGCTGGAGGTGGCCTCGTCGAGGATGAGCACCGGCGCATCCTTCAGGATCACGCGGGCGATGGCGATGCGCTGGCGCTGGCCGCCGGAGAGCTTGACGCCGCGCTCGCCCACCATGGAGTCGTAGCCTTCCTTCATCTGCAGGATGAAGTCGTGCGCATGCGCGCGCTGCGCGGCAAGTTCGATGTCGGCATCGCTGGCGTCCAGCCGGCCGTATCGGATGTTCTCGCGCAGGCTGCGGTGGAAGAGCGTCGGGTCCTGCGGGATCAGGCCCACCTGGCTGTGCACCGCGTCCTGTGTCAGCGCGGCGATGTCCTCGCCATCGATGCGCACGCGGCCCCGCTGCGGCTCGTACAGCCGCAGGATGAGGCTCACGAAGGTGGACTTGCCGGAGCCCGACAGGCCCACCAGGCCCACGCGTTGGCCGGCGGGGATGGAGACGTTCAGGTCGCGGAAGATGGGCTTGTCGGCCGAGTAGCCGAAGTGCACGCCTTCGAAGGCGATGGCACCGTCCGGCAGCCGGGCCTCGCGCGCCTGCGGCGCGTCGACCAGTTCGTGCGCGCGCAGGATGGTGTGCACGCCGTTGGCCACGTTGCCGATGTACTCGAACAGCTCCAGGAAGCGGCGGCTGAGGTTGCGCGCCTCGTTGATGACCAGCAGCGACAGGCTGACGGCCATCACGAAATCCCCGACGCTGATCGCGCCCTGCCCCCACAGGTGCAAGGAGTACCACAGCAGCCCGATCTTCAGCACCGCGGCGGCGATGTAGTTGAACCAGCGCACGCGGTCCGAGTAGCCCACCGAGCGCTGCACGTGCTCCAGTTCGGATTCCAGGGCCTGGTCCAGCTGGCGGCGCTCGTGCTGCAGCCGGGCGAACAGGCGGGCGCTGGTGATGTTGGACACCGAGTCGACGATCTTGCCGGTGGTGTCGCTGCGCGCGGCGGCCGCGCGCGTGGTGTAGGGCTGGGCGCGCATCGCCAGCGCATAGGACAGGCCGACGAAGGCCACCGCCCAGCCGAAGACGAAGAGCGCCAGCCCGACGTGCGCGTGCGCCAGCAGCGCGATCGCCACGCCCAGCACGATGGCCACCGGCCAGAAGTCGAAGAGGATCAGCCACAGGGTCTGGTTCACGCCCACCGAGGTCTCGCTGATGCGGTGTGCCAGCGCACCCGCGAAGTTGTTGCTGAAGTAGCGGTGGGAATGGTGCTGCAGCCAGGCATACAGCGCGCGCGTGGCGCTCTGGCGCTGCTTGGGCCCGACGCTGAACTGGATGGTGCCGGCCGTGCGGCTGAAGATGACCTCGCCCACGCTCAGCGCGACGAAGAGCAGCATCGGGCCCTGCAGGCCCTCCACCACCTGGGCTGCGGACACCCCGCCGGACTTGACCACCGCCTGCGTGATCTTGCCCAGTGCGTACGGGATCAGGATGCCGCAAGTGGCCTGGGTGGTCTCCAGGACGAACATCAGCA
>SCTQ01000023.1 GCA_004322345.1 Aquabacterium sp.
CGGGGTCGTGAAGCGAGGTAAAGCTGGCATACCCTCGTGCCTCATACGACGGGTGATCGCCGGCGCTGTTCCTGCAGCTTGGTTGCATCGCCCCACCGATTCCCCATTCAGTAATTCGGAGCATTGGCGATGTTCAAGAAAACGACCCTGGCCCTGGCCGCTGCAAGCGCGACCCTGCTGCTGACCGCCTGCGGCGGCGGTGGCGGTGGCGGCAGCAACACCTCGTTGCCTGGGCCCACCGTCATCGGCGACGAGACCTACGCCGCCGTCTATGACACGGTGGCCATCATCGCTGGCGCCGACCTGTTCGCGCGCTACGAGGACAGCGGCTCGGGCGTCAACCAGTTCGGCGGCCGCCCGACCGGCGACACCAGCCTGGCCGAAGGCACCTCCCCCATCTCCTGCGGTGTGTACACCGTCAGCAGCGATGCCCGCATCGGCTCGGCCCTGGCATCTGCCCCGGCTTCTTCCGGCCACGCGGCGTATTGCTCCGTTGTCCACGCCACGGTCAGCGGCGTGCTCTATCGCCACTACTTCAAGATCGTGAAGGCTGGCACCTGGACGACAGGGAGCCCGGCCTACGAGGTCACCTCGTATTCCGACACCTACAACCCGACGCTGGGCGCGCACCAGTTCAATCCGAACATCCCGCAAACCTCGACGGTGACCTTCAGCTACGTCGGCGCGGCCATCACCGGCTACACGCTCAACGGCGCGCTGCCCGCCACCTACAAGAGCAACGGCGACTTCCTGAACCAGGCCGGCCGCTCGGTGATCGCGATCAACGGATCGCGTTGGGACGCCGGCCTCACAGGCACGCGTGCGCTGGGCCTCAACGGCACGGTGAGCCTGCGTTCGAACACCGACGCACAGACCTCGCTGCGCACCTTCAACGCCGGCTCCAAGGCCGACGTGGTGATCGGCTCGGGCGGTGCCATCGGCACCATCACGCTGTCGCTGCAGTGAGCGGGGCGGCATCCCCACGCACCCTCGATTGAAGGGTTTCGTGGGGAAGCCCCATGTGGGGCGCGCCGGCCTCACGCATACAGTGAGTTCGCACCATTGACGAACTCACGGCCCACCGCGCGGCAGCCTGCCGCGCAGGCAGGCCGCACAACATGCACGGCGCCGACTCCTTCGTTCCGCTGAACCGTTCCGAGCACACCTATGTCTCCATAGGCAACATGATCGGTTCGGTCCTGCAGACCTACTACCTGCGTTTCGACGTCCCGGTCTCCGAGGGACAGGTCCGCCGCGCCCTGCGCGACCTGGTGGACCGCTTTCCCCGCCTGCGTTCCGCCGTCGAGCCCACCCTGGGCTCGTGGCGCCTGCGCATCCTCAACGACGAGCGCGTCGTGGACCAGCTCTTCGACGTGGCCTTCCGCGTCGAGCGCGGCGTGGACCCGGAGTCGCGCGAGCAGATCGAGGCCTATGCCGCGCGGCAGATGAACGAGCCGGTGGCCTTCGAACGCGGCATGCCGATGCGTGCCTGCTTCCTGCCGCACGCCCAGCAGCCGGTGCTGATCTTCTGCGTCGAGCACTACGTCTGCGACGGCCGCTCGATGATCCAGCTGCTGACGGCCATCATGGCCCTGCTCAACGGCCGGCCGGTGGAGCCGCAGCCGCTGGAGTCGCCGTCCATGCTCGCGGCCATCGTGCCGCAGCGCCTGCTGGACTGGCCGGCCCGCGTGGCTGCGTCCTGGCGCCATCGCGGCACCGAGAAGGCACTGCGCGCGCGCCACCGCATGGTCACGCTCGACACCGAGCGCATGACGCGCTTCACCACCCACGGCCTGCGTTACCACGAGCTGCCGGTGAGCCCGGACGCGATGCGCGTGGCCGCCAAGCAGCTGGGCACCACGGTCAACACGCTGATGCTGGCGGCCACCGCGCGCGCCGTGCTCGTGCTGGCCAAGGAGGATCCGCAGGCCATGGCCGCGATCCGCCTGTCGGTGGACCTGCGACGCTATTTCCCGCAGGGCAGCGCGCCCACCTTCGGCAACTATGTCGCGACCTTCTTCGTGCACGAGCCGCACCGCGAGCAGGCCGTCGACCACATGCGCTCGATCGAGGCCCAGATGCGCGAGGGCCTGCAGCGCTTCGAGCGCCGAGAGATGATCTTCCCCTGGTTGCCGGCCGAGCTCCCGCGCTTCATCGGCCGCAAGCTCTACGCCAAGGTGGCCCTGGGCCTGCGCGAGCGCGACAAGCTGCCGGCGATGAGCTGCCACCTGTCCAACCTGGGCGACTGCACCGGCATCAACCCGCCGAACGCGCAGGTCAGGCTCATCACCTGCCACGCGACGGCGCCCAGCTCGGGGCCCTTCCTGGTCACCGCCTCGGTGGCCGGGCGTACCTTCCTGACCCTGTGCTGGCAGAACGACCGCATGGACCGCGCCGCGGCCGATGCCTTCATCCAGCGCATCGACCGCTGCCTGCTCGACCTCGTGCCCCAGGCCGAGGGCGGCGCGGTGGCCGCCGCGGCCTGAGGCGCAGACCATGGCCGATCTGCTCTACCCCATCAACCGCACCGAGCACGCCTATATCTCCACGCACGGGATGATGGGCTCGTTCAACCAGCCCTACCTGATGCGGCTGAACGCGCCGGTGGACGAGGCCCGCGTGCGCGAGGGCTTCCGCCGGCTGGTCAGCGCCCATCCGCGGCTGCGCTGCGTGGTCGAGCCCGGCCGGCTGCACTACGGCTTCCGCGTGCTGCCCGACGACGAGATCGTCGACCAGCTCTTCGAGATCGCCTGGAAGGTGCGCCGCGACGTCGACCTGGATGACCCGGCTGAGCTGGAGGCCTTCCACAACGAGATCCTCAACGATCCGCTGCCGCTGGAGCGTGGGTTGGGCATGCGGGCCTTCTTCCTGCCGCATCCGCAGCGTCCGATGCTGGTGATGAACATCCACCACATGCTGCTGGATGGCCGCTCCATCCTGCATCTGCTGAGCGACCTGATGGGCTGGCTCAACGGCCGGGACATCCGGCCTTCGGAGATGGAGTCGCGTTCGATGTGGCCGGCAGCCGCCCCCCGCAGCTGGCGCCAGCTGCTGGCCGCGCGCTCGCATGCGCGCGAGGCCGCGCGCCTGGCGGCCGAGGTGCCTGCGATACAGGTGCCGACGAAGCTGACCCACAACTACTCCACGCACGCGGTGCTGCACCACCGCCTGGGCGTGGGCGCCGCGCCGCTGCGTGCACGCGCGCGCGCCATCGGCGTCTCGCTGAACACGCTGCTGGTGGCGCTGTTCGCCGAGTCCTTCCTGCGGCTGGACGCGGCCGACCCGAAGAGCGCCGCGGTGATCCGCCTGTCGGTGGACATGCGCCGCTGCTACCCCGAGGGCCAGCAGCCGGTGATCGGCAACTTCGTCGGCGCCTTCCTCGTGCGCGAGCAGCGCCGCGGCCTGCCCTTCGACGAGCTGGCGCGTGCCATCGACGCCCAGGTCAAGGAAGGCACCCGCCGCTTCGACGAGCGCGAGATGGGCTGGACCTATCTCTTCGAGGAGCTGGTGGCCTATTTCGGCCGCACCATGACCGCCTACCTGGGCTGGAAGATGAAGCGCGCCGGCAAGTTCCCGCGCATCAGCCTGCACGCAACCAGCCTGGGCGATGCCAACCGCATCAACGCGGCCGATGCCCGCCTGCGCATCGACGAGATCTGGCCCGTGGCGCCCAGCCTGTCGCTGCTGTTCGTGACGGTGGAGATGAACGGCTCCATCTTCTTCCCCGCGGCCTTCCAGCGCTGCGAGACCGACCCGCGGGCGGTGCGCAGCTTCCTGTCGCTGGTGGACGAGGTGGCGCGGGAGATCGCAGGTGTGACGGACAGCGAACCGGTCGACGCCCGCAAGGCTGCGGCCTGAAGGCCGGCAAGCGCGCTCAGTGGGCCGTGATCTGGGTGCCCGCGGCCGGCGGCAGCGGATCGAGGTCCGACGTCCCGGTGTCCTTGAAATGCCGCTTGGCCTCGTACATGCGCGTGTCGGCCAGCTTGATCAGGTTCTCCGGTGAGTCGTAGGACTCGGGGCCGGTCTGGTAGACGCCCATGCTCAGCGTGACGTTCTCGAAGCGCTCGGCGAAACGGGCACGCAGGCGGCGCCAGTAGACGTTGCGTGCCTCGTCCTCGTGGCAGTTGGGCAGCAGCACGAAGAACTCGTCGCCGCCATAGCGGAAGCACAAGTCCTCGCTGCGTCCGCCCGTGCGCAGCAGCTCGCCGATCACGGCCAGCACCTTGTCGCCGTAGAGGTGGCCGAAATGGTCGTTGATGTACTTGAAGTCGTTGACGTCGAAGTACAGCGCGGTGACGGGCTCGTGCCGGCGCTGGGCCGCGCGCAGCACGCGGTCGATCGCGTCGTTGAGGTGGCGGCGGTTGGAGACGCCCGTCAGCGGGTCGATGCGGGAGATGTCCTCCAGCTGCTGGGTGCGCTCGCGCACCATCTTTTCCAGGCTCAGCGCGTATTGGGACACCTTCGCGCGGGCGGCTTCCATCTCCTGGGCGGCGATGCGCAGGTGGGTGTCCACCACGAGCGCCGCGTCGAACTGGATCAGCTTGTCCAGCGCGGACAGCACGGCCTGGGGCTGGAAGGCGGGGATGCCGGCCGGCGGCTCGGCGGTGACCACGCGGCTGAGCAACTCCTTCAGGATGGAAGCCCCGGCCAGGTAGACCTTGGACTCCACGCCCAGGCGCTTGAGGCTCAGCCCGATGTGCAGCCGCGTGTTCACGTAGTCCGGGCCGTAGTGGCCGCCGAACAGGTCCAGCACGTAGGCCCGCTGGGCCACGCGCAGGCGCTGCAGCGTCTCGGAATCGTTGATGAGGCGGGTGACCTCGGGGATGCGGATCAGCTCCTCGCACCAATGGCGCACGATGAGCTGCATTGCATGCTCGATCAGCGGCCTGCAGGAGGCCAGGCTCTGCGCGTCCTGGTGGCTGAAGAGCAGCAGTTCCCTTCGGCTGTCGATCTCGCGGGTGGAGAAGCTCAGCTGCTCCAGCAGGGTCTTGTCATCGGGCTGCACCACGGGTCGGGCTCCCTATCGCTGATTCAAGCGCAGCCGCACGAACGATCGTCCGGCCGGGAAAGCCTCGAAGCTGCGATTGGCTTGCAGCTGCGGTTCGCACCGTGGCCGCAATCGAGGCCGCCAATGACTCCCGAGTGTGCGCGCAAGGCAGCGGATTGTGAAGACGGCGGTATACCGCTGTTGCATCCCCGACGCGGCGCGTGATTTACAGGCGTGAACAAAGCTCGGCAAGCGTCCGCCAGCCGACGAGACGCCTGCACGCGCGGCGGCGCTCAGTTCAGCGTGCGCTTGAAGCCCTTGATCGCCAGCCCGGTGAACACGATGAAAGCCAGGCCGATCGGCCACAGATGGGGCCACATGTCCATCAGGCTGAAGTCCTTCAGGAAGACCCCGCGTGAACCCCGCACGAAATACGTCAGCGGCAGCACGTCGGCGATGCGCTGGGCCCAGTAGGGCATGCCGCTGTAGGGGAACATGAAGCCCGACAGCAGGATGGAGGGCAGGAAGTAGAAGAAGCTCAGCTGCATCGCCTGCATCTGCGAGCCGGCGGCGGTGGAGATCAGGATGCCCACGGCCAGCGTCGTCAGGCCGTAGAGCAGCAGCAGGCAGACCAGCGCGATGGGGCTGCCCGTCAGCGGCATCTTGAAGAGGAAGAAGGCGATGCCCAGGATGATCAGCACCTGGGCGATGCCGACGAAGAAGTTGGGGATGATCTTGCCGATGATCATCTCCCAGGGCTCGGTCGGGGTGACCAGCAGGAACTCCATCGAGCCGCGCTCCTTCTCCTTCGTGATCGACATCGCGGTCATCACCAGCAGCGAGACATTGAGGATCATCCCGATCAGGCCGGGCACGATGAAGAAGGTCTGCTCGCCCTTGGGGTTGAAGCGGCGCAGCACGCGCACGTCGATGTTGGCGCCGACGGCCGACACGTTGGGCGCGTCGCGCGACAGGCCGTCGCGGCGCAGCACGTGCTCGGCGGTCTCGCGTGCGACCTCGCCGGTGGAGGAGATGGCGCCGTTGAGCGACACCGGGTCCGTCGCGTCGGCCTCCACCAGGATCTGCGCCGGCTTGCCCGACATCAGGTTGCGCGTGAAGTCCGGCGGGATCTCGATCACCACCGAGGTCTTGGCCCGGCGCAGCAGGTCGCTGGCCTGGTAGGCGCTCATCTCGCGCGGGTCGATGTTCAGGTAGTTGCTCTGCTGCAGGGCGGCGCGGTAGAGGCGCGAGAACTCGCTCTTGTCGTGGTCCACCAGCAAGGTGCTGATGTGGCGCGGATCCGGGTTGATCGCGTAGCCGAAGACGATCACGTAGCCGATGGTCACCGTCAGCAGCGAGATGAAGGTCAGCCGGTCGCGCACCATGTGCAGCGCTTCCTTCAGTGCAATCGCGAAGATGCGTTGCAGGGGCATGGGCAGGCGCATGTCAGTTATCCATTCGGCATTCGCCGCACCCGCACCGCATGGCACGACGCCGGCCAAGCGGACGCCGTGGAACCGGCTTCGCCGGGCCACTGGCGGCGCCCCCTTGAGGGGGCCGGCGAAGCCGGTAGGGGGTGGTCGTCATTTCAGAACTGCGTCACTTCGCCCTGTTGCTTCAGGGTGAGGTGGAAGAAGATGTCCTCGAGGCTCACGTCGATGGGCGTGATCTCGCCGGCGGCGTCGCCCAGCAGCTCCAGCCAGGAGGCGACGTCGTCGCGGTTGCGCGCGACGATGCGGTAGCTGTTGCCCAGGCGCGAGAAACGCACGGCGCGCGGGTCGTGCGCCAGCTTCAGCTCGTGCTGGCCGTCGATCTTGCGGCGCAGGTGCACTTGCGCCGCGATCAGCTCGGACTGCGCCAGCACGCGCTCGGGCGAGTCGTCCACCAGCAGCTTGCCGTAGAGCACGTAGGCGATCTTGTGCGAGCGCATCGCCTCGTCCATGTAGTGCGTGGACACCATCACCGACACGCCCGAGGCGGCGATCTCCTGCAGGATGTCCCAGAAGGCCTCACGTGCCTTCGGGTCCACGCCGGCGGTGGGCTCGTCCAGCAGCAGCACGCGCGGGCGGTGGGCCATCGCGCAGGCCAGGGCCAGGCGCTGCTTCCAGCCGCCGGACATGGTGCCGACGATCTGCCGGTCGCGGCCGTCGGCGTCGAACGCGAACTGCTTGACCAGCTCGTTGACGCGGCCGCGCACGTCGCGGATGCCGAACAGGCGCGCGGTGAACTCCAGGTTCTCGCGCACCGTCAGGTCCGTGTAGAGGCTGAAGTGCTGGGTCATGTAGCCCAGCAGGGGCTTGATCTTGGCGGACTGCTTGACGATGTCGAAGCCCATGAAGCGGCCGCTGCCCGAGGTGGGCGGCACCAGCCCGCACATCATGCGGATGGCCGTCGTCTTGCCGCTGCCGTTGGGGCCGAGGAAGCCGTAGAGCTCCCCGGGCTCGATGGTCATCGACAACCGGTCGACGACGGTCTTCTTGCCGAAGCTCTTGGTCAGGTCGTGCACGCGGATCAGCGGCGCGCCATCGGCTACCTGCGTCGGCGGGAAGTCGTCCTGGACGGTTCTGCTGCGGGCCACGGCTTCAGTCCCGTGCTTTCGGTACACGCACGCCCACGGGGGTACCGGGGGGTGCGGAACAGCCTCCCTTGCTCTCCAGCCGCGCCTCCGTCAGGAAGCTCAGGCGATCGCGCAGCTCCGGGCCGAACATCAATGGCTGCGTGTACTCGGGCCGCGCGGACACGCGGGAGACGCTGGCGTGCAGCGTCGCCTCGCAGCCCGAGACCTTGATCTCGACGCTGGTGCCCGGCATGAAGCGCGGGCGCAGGTCGTTGGGGATGAAGAAGCGCACCTTCTGCGTGTCGGTGTGCAGCAGGGTCAGCACGGCCGCGCCGCTTTGCGCGAGCTCGCCCTGGCGCACGTAGATCTCCTGCACCACGCCGGTCACCGGCGCGTCCACCTGCTTTTGCTGCAGCAGCCATTCGATCTGCTTGACGTTTGCCTGGGCGGCGATGGCCTGGGCCTGGGCCGCGCGCTGCTCGTCTGCGCGTGCGCCCTGCTGGGCGGAGTCGATGGCGGCGCGCGCGTCTTCCACCTGCGAGCGGGCGATGGCCACCTGCGTGCGGTCGTTCTCCAATTGCATCTCGGAGATGAAGTTGCCCTTCACCAGGGCCTCGGTCTTGCGCAACTGCAGCTGGGCCTGGGCGAACTGGGCCTGGGCCTGGCGCAGGCGGGCGCGCAGTTGCTCGACCTCTGCCTCGCGGGCGCCCTTGCTCAGGTTGGTGGACTGGGCCTTGGCCTGCTGCTCGCGCGCGGTGGCCTCTTCCAGCTGGGCGCGTTCGCGCGCGGACTCCAGGGTGTAGAGCGGCTGGCCGGCCTTCACCTGCTGGCCTTCCTTCACCTTGAGTTCGGTCAGCGTGCCGGAGACCGGGGAGGCCACCGCGGTCAGGTCGGCCTCGATGTAGCCGGGCAGCTCGGCCGCGTCGCGGTCGTCGTTGCAGCCGGCCAGGGCGGCGGCTGCGGCAAGCGTCAGCAGGAGCCGCTGGCGGGCGTGGGGATGGTTGGGACTCATGGCGTACTGCTCGGGCAAGGCGAAGGCTGAAGGGGGGCTCAGAGGCGGCCCAGCTCGACGTAGAGCGGACGGTTGTCGATGCCCGGGCGCGGATCATCGCCGTAGCTCAGCCAGAAATGGCAGCTGATGAGCTTCTGGCGCTTGTAAGTGCGGGGCACTGCAATGAGGGGGTCGCCCTCGGTCAGCGCCACCGACAGCGCGTCGACCTTCTGTCCGTCGTTGGCCATGATCCAGTCGATCAGCGCGCGGAACACGTCCTGGTCGTCGTTGGCGATGAGCACCGTGTGCAGCGTGAGGTAGTTCAGCATGCCGCCGGGCGGCGGCAACTGCATGCCGCCCACCAGGCCGAACCACAGGTTGACCAGCGGGCGCAGCGCGGCCAGCGCGGGCTTGTAGCCCAGCACGGCGGTCTGCTTGAAGCCCTTCTGGTCCCAGCTGCCGGTGATGCCGATGATCTTCCCGCCGCGCAGCGCGAGGATGTACTTGTCGATCTTGATGCCGGCGTAGTACGGGTCGCCCTTGAGCATCGCGGCGAAGTCGTAGCAAGGGTAGCCGTTGCGGCGCGGCGCCTCGGCGTCGAAGAAGGCCTGCATCGCCGGCACGTCGGCCGCGGTGGCGCGGCGCAGCTCCACGCCGGCGGGGATGCGCGGCTTGATCTTGCGCGTGAAGATGAAGCTGGTCTCGATGTCGTGGCTGATCCAGTAGTCGAACAGCACGCCCTCGGCGGTGTTGCGCGCGGCGTCCAGCGGTGCGGTGTTGTCCTTCAGCACGATGCCCTGCAGCAGCTCGGTGGTGCTGCGGTACTGCTTCTGGACCTTGAACATCTCCTCGGCCAGGCCCCTGCGGCGGTAGGGGAAGTCCACGCGCGTGTCGCCGGAGTACCAGACGCGGCGGCGCTGGCCGCTGATGTAGAGGTCGCGCCCGGCCATGTTGGTCAGGCCGGCGAGCTCGTTCGGCTTCTCGTCGTCGACGATCACGGTCAGCACGTGCTCGTCGCCGATCACGCCCTGGCCGATGAAGAAGTCCGGGTTGCGCTGGAAGCCCAGGCGGATCAGGCCGTTCTGGTAGATGCGGTTGACCAGCCGCACGATGGCGGGGTTGTCCTCGCGGGTGGCGAGTCGGATGGAGGTGGCCACGTCGGTCGTCCTCGATGTCTGCAATGGTTGGTTCGTTGCCTCGGATGCGGCCCGCGGATACAGCGTGGGGCGTTTGAAGCGGCGTCTCGGTTGCGGTGTCTGGCTCGGGCCTCAGGCGGCTTGCGCCGCGGTGCTGTGGTTCGCGTCCAGCACCTCGCGCAGGGCGGCCGGCACGTTGCCGCTCCAGTGGCGCAGCGGCTCGATCTTGATGTTGCCCTCGATCATCCCGCGCAGGCGGCACTGCTCCAGGTAGAGGTCGCGCATGCGCGGCAGGGCCACGCATAGTGCGGGGCCGAGCTGGCCGAGTTCGCGCGCGAGCTTGTAGTGGAAGTGCTCCTGCAGGCCGCGCTCGACCTGGGCCGACAGCTGCTGCTGCAGCTGGTCGCGGTCGGCGCCGTCGGGCACCTCGACCAGCAGCACGTAGCCGGGGATGTGGCCGCGGCTGTCGTCCAGCGCCAGCAGCGTCACCGGCAGTGCGTCGGCCAGTTTCAGGCCGTCCAGCAGGCCCTGCGCGGTGGTCGCGCTGATCTTCTCGCCCACCAGGTCCACGCCGTCGTTGCGGCCGAGGAAGGTCAGGCAGGGCACCTCGCCCAGCCAGCCGTCCACGCGCACGACGTCGCTCATGCGGTAGCGCGCGAAGCCGGTGCCGGTTGTCAGGATGGGGATGACCTCCTGGCCCAGCTGCAGCTCCCAGGGCGGCAGGATGCGGTGGGTCTGCACGTCCTCGAACTCGAAGACGTGGCTCTGGTAGGCCAGCGGGAAGCGGCCCTGGAAGGGGAAGGTGACCACGCCCTCGGTGGCCCACAGGCCCTTGCCCTGGAAGTGGGCCTGCGGCAGCAGGCGCTTGAGCTTGGCGGCCCAGGGTGCGGCGGCAGCGGTGTCCCAGGAGCTGAGGAAGCCGAGCCTGGGCCACAGCTCGCGGAAGAAGGCGGGATCGGGCTTGCCGTCCCAGCGCGCCAGCAGCACTGCGGCGCGCGGCGACTTCGGGCACTTCACGCCGGCCATGCGCGGCGTGCGCGCGCCCCAGCTGCCGCGGCTGAGGCAGTCGGCCAGCTCGTTGCGCCAGGTGCCCAGCTGCTCCAGCGCGCCCAGCGCGAAGGTCGGGCTCCAGACGGAGATGAAGCCCAGCTGCTCGTCGGCGGCCAGCCAGGCCAGCGTGGCGAAGAGCGAGTCGTCCGAGGTCTGGGCGAGGGCGATCTCCTGCGGCGCGGCCTGGGTCAGGTAGGCCAGCGCGCGTTTGCCGAACGACAGCATCTTCATGTCGTCGTTGATGTCGCCGGCGGTCTGCTCGCGCATCTGCGTGGGGATCCACGACAGCGACCAGTAGTGCGTACCGCCGGCCTGCTGCGGATAGCTGCGGTAGAGGTCGCCCACCCAGGCGGTGATCGCCGCGTCCATCTCGGACAGGAACTGCTTGGTGTAGGGCACCCACTTGACGGCCGAGGTCGAGCCGCTGGTGGGCTGGTAGCGCATCACCGGCGAGTCGATCAGCTCGCCGCGCCGGGTCTCGCGCTGCGTGGCGATGGCCTGGGCGTAGTCACCATAACCGCGGATGGGCATGCGCCGGCTGAAGTCCTCCCAGGACCAGTCGGCGCTGATGCCGTCGCGCCGGCCCTGCGGGCTGCGTGCGGCGACGGACAGCCAGCGATGCAGCAAGGCACGCTGCACCGACTCCAAGTCATCGACCTGCCGCTCGAAACGCTGGCAGCCCGGTGAGACGAGAACGCGCAGGAGCTGGTGGCCGAGGGTGTTTGCGACCCCCATGGTCAGGACGATCGCGTCTTGAGGCCTTCGTCGGCCTCGTCGGACGTCCAGGCCCCCGCGTTGGCGTTGCCTGACGCGGACTTGCCGCGCGGATGCGGCACGCCGGGGCCGCGGTCATGCAGGCCGATGCGCTTCTTCACCCACTTCAGCGGCACGTCGACGATGGAGCGGAAGAAGCTCTCGTAGTCGCAGGAGGCCAGGCAGGGCAGCTCGGTGCCGCGGTTCCACGTCGGGTTGCGCTGCTCGAAGAAGGCGATCTTCGGGTCGCGGGCGCGCTCCTCGGGCGTGATGTCGGCCACCGTGTCCTTCAGGGCGACGTAGTCGCCGCCGAAGTCCAGCAGCATGCGCTCGCGGTCGAAGGCGTCGGGGAAGGTCTTCTGGCAGAACTCCTCGGCGATGCGCTGGTAGCGCTCGGACTTGGCGCCGCTGATGTTGGGGTAGTAGTTGTAGAAGTTGTTCGTCATCAGGAGGTAGGTCTTGTACCCCTTGGAGATGAGGAACCAGTAGAAAGGCACGAAGGGGTGCTTGAAGCGCTCGACGATGAGGCGGCGGTAGAAGGTGTTGGCCAGGGCGTTCTTGCCCCAGTACTCCTTCTCGACCACGGTGTCGCCGCTGAACACGCCGCGCACGCGCTTGCCGTCGACCTCGAAGTCGAAGAACTGCAGCGTGGAGAAGCCGACGATGACGTCGTCGGACTTGCGGTAGACCAGGATCACGCCGGACTTCTTGCTCAGGTCTTGCAGGAAGATGTCCAGCGACGTGCGCTCGTAGTACTTTGCGTAGAGCTCGTACATCTGGCGGATCATCCGCACCGGAATCGCGTCGATGGACCGGTAGCAGGTACCACACGCGTCGGTCTTGTTGGATGGGCTGCTCATGTTCTGGCTCCGTCTTCGGCAGTCTGTCAGGAGCTCTCGTGCGCAATGGGCGGTCCGGTTGGGCGGCTTTGGCCGCCTGCCGGCGCTGTCGAGGAAGCACGAGGCTCGATTGGGCTTTGGTCTGGGCCGAACTGTGACCGCTGCCCTTGTCCATCCCGGGTGGGGCTTGCCCGGGCTGCCCCGTGCTTGAGGGGGCGTTCGGCTTCGGTGAATGAACTGGTACGCAGGGGATATCGCGACCCCGCTCAGGCAGGGTCAGCCCGCCCCCGCGACAGGCTGTGTCGCACGCAGCGCGCGCTGTCGAAGCGCGACACCAGCGCATCCATCAAGGCGGTGGCCTTTGCGCTGTTGTCGTCCATGAAGTTGCATACATAGACGTCGAGCGTGACGGCGCCGAGCTCCGGCCAGGTGTGGATGGCCAAGTGGGATTCGGCCAGCAACAGGCTGCCGGTGACCCCTCCGCCGGACCCGAAGGCATGGAAGTGCGCGCCCACGACCGTCAGGCCGGCCTGGCGCGTCAGCCCTTCGCATAGGTTGTGCAGCAACTCCGCGTTTACCAGCAGTTCGCGCGGGCCGCGGCAGTCGAAAAGGTCGGCAGTCAGGTGCAGGCCCTGCATGGCGGCGGGTGTGGGCGGGGGACGGTTCTGGTGGGCGTCGCGGATGGCGGCCAGGCTTGCATACCGGCATCCGCTCGGGCCATAGTGCCAGCCCGCGCCGCACTCTAACCGCCCGCGCCGGGCGGCCTGCCTGCGGACCGCGCCGCACCTTCGCAACGCCACGTGAACGACATCCGCCTGGTCGTCGCCGACCATCCCACCGCGCTGGACGATGCGCGGCTGCTGCTGCGCGAGATCGCGCTGGACCTGCCCGTGGCCTTCGGCGAGAGCGGCCCCGCGCCGCGCATCGAGGAGCTGCCGGGCGACTACCGCGCGCCCGGCGGCCTGATGCTGGTGGCCTATTTCGATGAAGAGCCGGTGGGCTGCGCCGCGTTCCGCGCCCTGGTGGACGTGGACTACCCGGACGCCTGCGAGCTGCGCCGGCTCTACGTGCGTCCCGCCGTGCGGCGCTTCGGCATCGGCCGCGTGCTGGCGACTGCCTTGATCGACCATGCGCGCGAGGCCGGCTACTCGACCATGCTGCTGGACACCTTCAACGACACCGAGGCCGCCCGCGGCCTGTACACCAGCCTCGGCTTCGAGGCCATCGCACCCTATTACTTCAGCCCGCAGGGCGGTTCGCATTTCCTCAAGGTCGACATCGATGACCTCGTCTCGCGTTATTGACGCGTCCGGCCTGCAGGCGTTGCAGGTGGCGTCACCGCCCATGCAGCTGGGCGAGTCGCCCTTCTGGCATCCGCGTGAGCAGGTGCTGTATGGCTGCGACATCGAGGCGCGGCAGGTCTGGCGCCTGCAGCCGCCGGACGGCGGCGGAACGTGGACGCACCGCCATTGGCAATTCGACGCCGAGGTCGGCTGCGTCGTCCCGGCGCGTGGCGGCGGCCTGGTCATGGCGCGGCGTGACGGCCTGTGGCACCTGGACACGGCCAGCGGCGCGCAACGCGAGCTGGCGCCCATGCCCTACGACCCGGCGGAGTTCCGCTTCAACGACGGCCGCTGCGACGCGCAGGGCCGGCTGTGGGTGGGCAGCCTGCTGGACTCGCGCCGTGCACCGCTGGCCGCGCTCTATTGCTACGACCGCGGCCAGCTGCGGCAGGTGGCCGATGGTGTCACGGTGTCCAACGGGCTGGCCTTCAGCCCGGACGGCTCGACGATGTACTGGGCCGATACCACCAGCCACACCATCTTCGCCTTCGACTGCGAGCGGGCCTGCGGTCGCATCGCCAACCGCCGCGTGCTGGCGCGCTTCGAGCTGCGTGGCGACCGGCCGCTGTCTCAATACGGCGGCCGGCCCGACGGCGCGGCGGTCGACGCCGAAGGCTGCTATTGGGTGGCGATGTACGAGGGCGCGCGCGTGCTGCGGCTGTCCCCGGCCGGCGAGATCCTGTCGGAGCTGAGGCTGCCCGTGCGCTGCCCGACCATGCCCTGCTTCGGCGGGGCGGATCTGCGCACGCTCTTCATCACCACGGGCCGCCACAAGCGGCCGCCGGAGGAGCTGGCGGCCCAGCCGCTGGCCGGCTGTGTACTGGCCTTGCGCGTGGAGGTGCCGGGCCTGCCGGCGGCGGACTGCGCGTGACGCGCTTCGGCAACGAAGTTGCAGGCCGGTTGTTTGAGGCGATCGCCCTAGCGTCAGGAGCGGATGCGCAGGGCATGTGCTGCACGCGTTTGAAGCGCTGCGCTGGGCCGCTGCTGGTCACCCCTACGGGTGCACGTATAATCCCGCGGTTTGCCTTCCCGTGACGCCTGTTTTTCGTGCCATGACCAGGTCTTCCCCAACCGGAACCAGCCTTGGTCGGACGCCCGAGGCGCCCAGTGATTCCCGGCATCAACCCGCCGTCTCCCCCTCCAACGCACGCAGTGCGGGATGGGAGGACAGCCGAGACCCCTATGACCTGGCCGAGGTGCCCGTCAAGGTGCTCTCGCGCGATGAGGCGCAGGCTTTGCTTGCGCGCTACCGCCGGTTGACGCCCAGGGGGGTGCTGGCCGCGCAGGTGGCGGTGGGTCTGCTGGCAGCCCTGATCTGCGGCGTGCTCGTGAGTCGACCGGGCGCACCGTGGTCGGCCCTCTACGGGGCCGCGGTCGTGGTGCTGCCGGGTGCGCTGATGGCGCGGTCGCTGGCCTCGGGCCGCAACCTGCCGGTGGCCGTCTCGCAGATCCGCCTGCTCGTGTGGACCGTCGTCAAGCTCGCCATGGCGTGCGCGATGTTGGCCGGGGCGCAAAACGTGGTGCGCGATCTGCACTGGCCGTCGATGCTGGCCACGCTGATCGCCTGCCTGCAAGTGAATGTGCTGGCCCTGCTCTGGCAGGGTCGGATGAAGAAAATCTGAAGAGTCCTTTCGAAAGCGAGTCCTATGGCTGCAGAAGAACACGCCGCAGAAGTGGCAGGCCATGCCGCGCAGCATGCGCCGACGGCCGGTGAGTACATCAACCACCACTTGACCCACCTGCAGAACCACACGCCGGGTTTCATCGTCGACTTCAGCGTCTGGAACTACGACTCGCTGTTCTGGTCCGCGCTGCTCGGCTTCCTGGGCGTGTTCATCTTCTGGCTGGCCGCACGCAAGGCGACCTCCGGCGTGCCGGGCCGCTTCCAGGCCGCCGTCGAAATGATCGTCGAGCTGGTCGACACGCAGGCCCGCGGCATCGTGCACAACGAAGCCTCGCGCAAGTTCGTCGCCCCGGTGGCGTTGACCGTGTTCGTGTGGATCTTCTTCATGAACGCGATGGACCTGCTGCCGCTGGACCTGCTGCCCCGCATCTGGGGCGGCATCTACGAGGCGGCCGGCCATGACCCGCACCACGCCTACCTGCGCGTCGTGCCCACCGCCGACCTGTCGATCACGCTGGGCCTGTCGATCTCCGTCCTGCTGATCTGCTTGTACTACAACATCAAGATCAAGGGCCTGTTCGGCTGGATCAAGGAGCTGTTCACGGCGCCCTTCCACGCCCACGGCCCGGTCGGGATCATCGCCCTGGCGCCCGCCAACTTCCTGCTGAACCTGATCGAGTTCGCCGCCAAGACGATCTCGCACGGCATGCGGCTGTTCGGCAACATGTATGCGGGCGAACTGGTCTTCATGCTGATCGCGCTGATGGGCGCCGCGGGCCTGAGCTCCGCCGGTGGCTGGGCACTGTGGATCGGCCACGTCCTGGCGGGCTCCGCCTGGGCCATCTTCCACATCCTGATCATCACGCTGCAGGCCTTCATCTTCATGATGCTGACCCTCGTCTACGTCGGCCAGGCTCACGAAGGCCACTGATCCGGCCTCCCGCTCTCCCTTTCGTTTTTCTTTCTCCCTGTTCGTTAACTTCACTCTCTATTAGGAGCAATCATGGAACACGTTCTCGGTCTCGTCGCACTGGCTACCGGCATCATCATCGGTCTGGGCGCCCTCGGCGCTTGTATCGGTATCGCCATCGCCGGCGGCAAGTACTTCGAGGCCACCGCCCGCCAGCCCGAGCTGATCAACGAACTGCAAACCAAGCTGTTCCTGCTGGCCGGCCTGATCGACGCCGCGTTCCTGATCGGTGTCGGTATCGCCATGCTGTTCGCCTTCGCGAACCCGTTCCTGGCTTCCCTGATCGCCAACCTGCCGAAGTAATCCGGTCCTTCTCGACTGTTTTCCTCTAATCGAGAAAGGTCCTAGCCGTGAATCTGAACGCAACCCTAGGTGCGCAGATCGCGGTGTTCTTCGTCCTGGTGGTCTTCACGATGAAACTCGTGTGGCCCCCCATCGCGAAGGCACTGGACGATCGCGCCAAGAAGATCGCCGACGGGCTGGCGGCAGCTGACAAGGCCAAGGCCGACCTGGCTGCGGCGGACACCCGCGTGGCTGCCCAGCTGGCGGAGTCGCGCGAGGAAATCGCCAAGCGCCTGTCCGACGCCGAAAAGCGTGCCAACAGCCTGATCGAAGACGCCAAGAAGCGCGCCTCCGACGAGGCGGCCCGCATCGTCGCCGAGGCCCAGGCCCAGGCCGACCAGCTGGCCACGCAGGCGCGCGAAGCGCTGCGTGAGCAGGTGGCCGTGCTGGCCGTCAAGGGCGCCGAGCAGATCCTGCGTCGCGAGGTGTCGCCCACCGTGCACGCCGACCTGCTGGGTCGTCTGAAGACGGAGCTCTGACATGGCCGAGCTCGCCACCATCGCCCGTCCCTACGCCGAGGCCTTGTTCGAGGCCGCGCCCGCCGACCAGGCACCCGCCTGGGCCGAGCAGGTGCAGGCGCTGGGCGTCGTCGCCGGCGACGAGCGCCTGCGTTCGTTCGCCGAGAACCCGCGCGTCACGCAAGAGCAGGTCTTCGACGTCATCACTTCCGCCGCCGGCCTGCAGCTGGCGCCGGGCGTGGTGAACTTCCTGCGCACCGTGCTGGACAACGGCCGCCTGGCCGCGCTGCCTGAAGTGGCAACGCAGTTCACCGCCCTGCTCAACTCGCGCAACGGCGTGTCCGATGCCGTGATCCAGAGCGCCTTCCCGATCGACGCTGCCCAGGTGGCCGAGATCGTGTCGTCGCTGGAGCGCCGTTTCGGCCGCAAGCTGCAAGCCAGCGTGCAGGTCGAGCCGGAGCTGATCGGCGGCGTGCGCGTGGTGGTGGGCGACGAAGTGCTGGACACCTCGGTGCGCGCGCAGCTCGACCGCATGCGCAGCGCGCTGACGGCCTGACTGGCCCGCAGCCTGCTTGAACCGTGGCCACGCCGAACGACCTTCGAGGCTTTCGACACCGGACGCACCCCATAGACGTCACTTTGACCGCAAACCCCCGCGCTGCCTGCGACACGTTCGCCTGCAGCCGGTCGTCAACGAGGCCACGCGCGACCCGCGCGGCCCTTGACCAGACTGGGAGCACACCATGCAACTGAATCCCGCAGAAATTTCCGAACTGATCAAGAGCCGCATCGAGGGCTTTGCGGCCGAGGCCAACGTTCGCAACCAGGGCACCGTGATCTCGGTGACCGACGGCATCGTCCGCATCCACGGCCTGTCCGATGCGATGGCCGGCGAAATGCTGGAGTTCCCGCCTACGAAGTCGGGCCAGGCCACCTACGGCCTGGCGCTGAACCTGGAGCGCGACTCCGTCGGCGCCGTGATCCTGGGCGAGTACGAGCACATCTCCGAAGGCGACACCGTGAAGTCCACGGGCCGCATCCTGGAAGTGCCCGTCGGCCCCGAGCTGATCGGCCGCGTCGTGAACGCGCTGGGCCAGCCCATCGACGGCAAGGGCCCGATCAACGCCAAGCTGACGGACGTGATCGAGAAGGTCGCCCCGGGCGTGATCGCGCGCCAGTCCGTGGACCAGCCGGTGCAGACCGGCCTGAAGTCCATCGACTCGATGGTCCCCGTCGGCCGTGGCCAGCGCGAGCTGATCATCGGCGACCGCCAGACCGGCAAGACCGCCGTGGCGATCGACGCGATCATCAACCAGAAGGGCCAGAACATGGTCTGCGTCTACGTCGCCATCGGCCAGAAGGCGTCGTCGATCAAGAACGTGGTGCGTGCCCTGGAGCAGCACGGCGCGATGGAATACACCATCGTCGTCGCCGCCTCGGCCTCCGAGTCCGCCGCCATGCAGTACGTGTCGGCCTACTCCGGCTGCACGATGGGCGAGTACTTCCGCGACCGCGGCCAGGACGCGCTGATCGTCTATGACGACCTGTCCAAGCAGGCCGTGGCCTACCGTCAGGTGTCGCTGCTGCTGCGCCGCCCTCCCGGCCGCGAAGCCTTCCCCGGCGACGTGTTCTATCTCCACAGCCGCCTGCTGGAGCGCGCCGCCCGCGTGAACGCCGACTACGTCGAGAAGTTCACCAACGGCGAAGTGAAGGGCAAGACCGGCTCGCTGACCGCCCTGCCCATCATCGAGACCCAGGCCGGCGACGTGTCCGCCTTCGTTCCGACCAACGTGATCTCGATCACCGACGGCCAGATCTTCCTGGAAACCAACCTGTTCAACGCCGGCATCCGCCCCGCGATCAACGCCGGTATCTCGGTGTCGCGCGTGGGTGGTGCAGCGCAGACCAAGCTGATCAAGGGCCTGTCCGGCGGTATCCGTACCGACCTGGCGCAGTACCGTGAACTGGCTGCCTTCGCGCAGTTCGCCTCCGACCTGGACGCCGCCACCCGCAAGCAGCTGGACCGCGGTGCCCGCGTGACCGAACTGCTGAAGCAGACCCAGTACGCGCCGCTGTCCATCAGCCTGATGGGCGCCACGCTGTACGCGGTGAACAAGGGCTTCCTGGACGATGTCGAGGTGAAGAAGGTCCTGGCCTTCGAATCCGGCCTGCACCAGTTCCTGAAGACCAGCCACGCCGAGCTGCTGAAGACGCTGGAGACCAAGAAGGCGATGGACAAGGACGCCGAGGCCCAGCTCAACGCTGCGATCACCGCGTTCAAGAAGACCTTCGCCTGACCATGTTCGCCCCCACGCTCTCTTCGTTCGCTGCCCCCCGAGGGGGCGCCGGACGGCTTGGGGCGGCCCGGCGCCGTCCGGGGGGCGTGTTCCAAGTGGCGTCCACTTACTTCTAAGGAGCTCTCATGGCAGCCGGCAAGGAAATACGCGGCAAGATCAAGAGCGTCGAGAACACGAAGAAGATCACCAAGGCCATGGAAATGGTCGCGGCTTCGAAGATGCGCAAGGCGCAGGACCGCATGCGTGCGGCCCGGCCCTATGCCGAGAAGGTGCGCAACATCGCAGCCAACCTGTCCAAGGCCAACCCCGAGTACCGGCACCCCTTCGTGCTGCCGGGCGCCGCGGGCAAGCCGGTGGGTTTCATCGTGGTCACGACCGACAAGGGCCTGTGCGGTGGCCTGAACACCAACGTGCTGCGTGCCGTCACGACGCAGCTGCGTGAACTCGATGCCAAGGGCACGAAGGCCGAGATCGTGG
Source organism: Aquabacterium sp. (assembly GCA_004322345.1). Taxonomy (GTDB): domain Bacteria; phylum Pseudomonadota; class Gammaproteobacteria; order Burkholderiales; family Burkholderiaceae_C; genus Aquabacterium. The sequence goes on from SCTQ01000023.1 coordinate 19,825, forward strand.
CCATCGGCAACAAGGCAGCGGGCTTCATGAGCCGCATCGGCGCCCACGTGGTCTCGCAGGTCACCCAGCTGGGCGACACGCCGCACCTGGAGAAGCTGATCGGCCCGGTCAAGGTGCTGCTGGACAAGTTCGCCGCCGGCGAGATCAGCACGGTCTACCTCTGCTACACCCGCTTCATCAACACGATGAAGCAGGAGCCGGTGGTCGAGACCCTGCTGCCGCTGTCGGCCGACCGCCTGGCCGGCGAACAGATCCATTCCTGGGACTACCTCTACGAGCCGGATGCGCAGACCGTCATCGACGACCTGCTGATCCGCTACGTCGAGGCCCTGATCTACCAGGCCGTCGCCGAGAACATGGCGTCCGAACAGTCCGCCCGCATGGTCGCCATGAAGGCGGCGACCGACAACGCCGGCACGCTGATCGGCGAGCTGAAGCTGGTCTACAACAAGACCCGCCAGGCCGCGATCACCAAGGAACTGTCCGAGATCGTCAGCGGCGCTGCCGCGGTGGGCTGATGCCCGCCCCAGCCCTGTTCAGGACCCGCAAAGATTTAACTGATTGAAGGAACGAAAAATGGCTCAAGGCAAAATCGTTCAGTGCATCGGCGCCGTGGTGGACGTGGAATTTCCGCGCGACCAACTGCCCAAGGTCTATGACGCACTGAAGCTCGAAGGCACGGCGCTGACGCTGGAAGTCCAGCAGCAGCTGGGCGACGGCGTGGTGCGCACCATCGCGCTGGGCTCGTCCGACGGCATCAAGCGCGGCCTCGTGGTGTCCAACACCGGCAACCCCATCACCGTGCCCACGGGCAAGGCGACGCTGGGCCGCATCATGGACGTGCTGGGCAACCCCATCGACGAACGCGGCCCCGTGGACCACGCGCAAAGCGCCTCCATCCACCGCAAGGCCCCGGCCTACGACGAGCTGAGCCCGTCGCAGGACCTGCTGGAAACCGGCATCAAGGTGATCGACCTCATCTGCCCGTTCGCCAAGGGCGGCAAGGTCGGCCTGTTCGGCGGTGCCGGCGTGGGCAAGACCGTGAACATGATGGAGCTCATCAACAACATCGCGAAGGCGCACTCGGGTCTGTCCGTGTTCGCCGGCGTGGGTGAGCGCACCCGTGAGGGCAACGACTTCTATCACGAGATGGCCGAATCCGGCGTCGTGAACCTGGAGAAGCTCGAGGACTCCAAGGTGTCCATGGTCTACGGCCAGATGAACGAGCCCCCGGGCAACCGTCTGCGCGTGGCCCTGACCGGCCTGACCATCGCGGAATCCTTCCGCGACGAAGGCCGTGACGTGCTGTTCTTCGTGGACAACATCTACCGCTACACCCTGGCCGGCACCGAAGTGTCCGCCCTGCTGGGCCGCATGCCTTCCGCCGTGGGCTACCAGCCGACGCTGGCCGAGGAAATGGGCCGCCTGCAGGAGCGCATCACCTCCACCAAGGTCGGCTCGATCACGTCCATCCAGGCCGTCTACGTGCCTGCGGATGACTTGACCGACCCCTCGCCCGCGACCACCTTCGCCCACTTGGACGCCACCGTCGTGCTGTCGCGTGACATCGCCGCGCTGGGCATCTACCCCGCCGTGGACCCGCTGGACTCGACCTCGCGCCAGGTGGACCCGAACGTCGTCGGCGACGAGCACTACAGCACCACCCGCGCCGTGCAGGCCGTGCTGCAGCGCTACAAGGAACTGCGCGACATCATCGCCATCCTGGGCATGGACGAACTGTCGCCGGAAGACAAGCTGGCCGTGGCCCGCGCCCGGAAGATCCAGCGCTTCCTGTCGCAGCCCTTCCACGTGGCCGAAGTCTTCACCGGCTCGCCGGGCAAGTACGTGCCGCTGAAGGAAACCATCCGCGGCTTCAAGGCCATCGTCGCAGGCGAAGTGGACCACCTGCCCGAGCAGGCGTTCTACATGGTCGGCACGCTGGACGACGTCTTCGAGAAGGCCAAGACGCTGCAGTAATCGCAGCAGGCGTCCCCACTTCAAAGGAAGCACGATATGTCCACGATCCACGTCGACGTGGTGTCTGCGGAAGAGTCGATCTTCTCGGGCGAGGCCAAGCTGGTCGCGCTGCCCGGGGAGAGCGGCGAGCTCGGCATCCTGCCGCGCCACGCTCCGCTGATCACCCGCATCAAGCCCGGCGCGGTGCGCATCCAGCGCGCCGACAACGGCGAGGAAGAGTTCGTCTTCGTCGCCGGCGGCATCCTGGAAGTACAGCCCGACCGCGTGACCGTGCTGGCCGACACCGCGATCCGCGGCAAGGACCTGGACGAGGCCAAGGCCAACGACGCCAAGCGCCTGGCCCAGGAAGCCCTGCAGAACGCCAAGGGCGAGCTGGACATCGCCCGTGCGCAAAGCGAGCTGGCAGTGGCAGCCGCCCAGCTGGCCGCGATCGCACGGCTGCGTCCGAAGCGCTGATCCGCAGGCACGATGAACAACGCCCGGCTCGTCCGGGCGTTGTGCTTTGCGGCTCAGCGGATCACCGGCGCATCCGGCAGCTCGTTCGGATTCGCCGCGCCCACGGCGAGCGGGAAGTGCTGGACCAGCAGATCGGTCACCTCGTCGATGGCGCGGGCCAGGCCCTCCTCGAACTGCCCGGCGCGCAAGGCATCGGACAGCGTATCGGCGATCCGGCGCCAGCGGGCCTCGCCCACGCGGCGGTGCAGGCCGCGGTCGGCGACGATCTCGATGTCGCGGTCGGCCAGCAGCAGGTAGATCAGCACGCCGTTGTTCGCCTCGGTGTCCCACACGCGCAGCTGGCTGAAGCAGTCCAGTGCGCGCTCGCGCGGCGTGCAGCCGCGCCAGGCTGCCAGCGGGGGCAGGCCGGCCTCGATGCACAGGCGGATCTCGCCGGCATGCCGGGTCTCGCTGGCGGCCACGCGGGTGGTCAGTCGGTCCAGGGCGCCGCTGCCCAGCGCGAGCGCGACGTCGCGGCGATCGGACCAGGCATGGCGCAGGGTGCGTGTCCAGCGGTTCATCGTTCGTCCTCGCTCACCAGCGGCCGGAGGCGCCACCGCCACCGAAGTCGCCGCCGCCGCCGGAGGAGAAGCCCCCGCCGCCGCCGCCACCCCCCCAGCTGCCGCCGCCACCGAAGCCCCCGCCGCCTATCCACGGCCCACGCCCGCCGCCGCTCATCGCGCCGGCGATGAACAGCGCGGCGACCGCGGCGATGAGTGCGATCACGATGCTCGCCGTGACGAACCAGCCGATGGCGCCGACGATGGCCGCCGTCGCCGCCAGCCCCAGGCCGCGGCCCAGCACGGCGCGCAGCACGCCGCCCAGGATGGGCGCCAGGATGAAGAGGAAGACGGCCATGTCCTGCCACTGCGTGCCCTGCGCCGGGCGGGTGGCGCGCTGCGCGGCCTGCTGCTCCATTGCGGCGCCGCTGCCGGGGGCCAGCTTCTCGGCCTTGATGCGCTCGGACAGCTGGTCCACCGCGGCGTTCAGGCCGCCAGCGAAATCGCCGGCGCGGAAGGCCGGCTTCATCGTGCGGTCGATGATGCGGAAGGCGGCGATGTCCGGCACCGCGCCCTCCAGCGCCTTGGCCACCTCGATGCGCATGGCGCGGTCGTCCTTGGCGACGAGGATCAGCAGGCCGTCTCCGATGTCCTTGCGGCCGATCTTCCAGGTGGAGGCCACGCGCTGGGCATAGGCCGCGTCGTCCTCGGGCGCGGTGGAGGGCACCATCAGGATCACGAGCTGCGAGCCCTGGGCCGACTCGAAGGCGGCCAGCTTGGACTCCAGCGCCTGGCGCTGCGCCCCGCTGAGCGTGCCGGTCTGGTCGATCACGCGCGCGCTGAGCGCGGGCACCGGCTGCACGCCGCCCTGGGCCAGCGCCCAACTCGGAAGCAGCAGGCACAGGGCGGCCAGCAAGGGCAGCACGAGTGCCGCCACCCAGCAGGCGGGCGGCGGTCGGGCGATCGTCGGCAGGCGGGTCAACCCAGGCTCATTTCTTCTCGAAGTCCACCTTCGGCGCATTGCTGATCTGCGCCTCGTTCTGCACGGTGAAGTTGGGCTTGGGCTCGTAGCCGAAGATCTTCGCCGTCAGGTTGGACGGGAAGCTGCGCGCCAGCGTGTTGTAGCTTTGCACGGCCTGGATGTATTTGTTGCGCGCCACCGTGATGCGGTTCTCCGTGCCCTCCAGCGTCACGCGCAGGTCCTGGAAGCCCTGGTTGGCCTTCAGGTTGGGATAGTTCTCGCTGACGACCAGCAGGCGCGACAGCGCGCCGCTGAGCTCGCCCTGGGCCTGCTGGAACTTGTTGAAGGCCTCTGGGTTGTTCACCAGCTCGGGCGTGGCCTGGATGCTGGTGGCCTTGGCGCGGGCCTCGACCACCTTGGTCAGCGTCTCCTGCTCGAAGTTGGCCTCGCCCTTCACGGTGGCGACGATGTTGGGTACCAGGTCCGATCGGCGCTGGTACTGGCTGATCACTTCGGACCAGGCGGCCTTGACGGCCTCGTCCTCGCGCTGGAAGTCGTTGTAGCCGCAGCCCGTCAGCAGCAGGCTGGAGGCCAGCATCAGGGTGGTCAGCAGGCGTCGGATCATGGTGGGGTCCTTTCGGGGATCTGAGCGTCAGAGCAGGCCGGGCCGGACAAGTTCGCGCAATCTGTGCCTGCAGATGGCCGCGCGGCGCCGGTCTTCAAGAGGCGGCCAGTGTATGCAGCCGCCGCGGGCTGTATCCAGCCTCCCCTCGCCCTCAGGGCCGTGGCGCGTTTTAGAGGGATAGCCCTCTGCGGCCCGCTCGCGGCCGCGCGGACATTGCGGTTTCGTTATGCACCAGAAGCATCGCACCGGCGCCCGGCCGCCGCCGCGAAGCCCAACGAGGAGACACGCCTTGCACCACTCGAACACCATCGGCCGCGCGCTGGCCGTCACGGCCCGCGCCCTGGCGCTGAGCGCCGCCATCCCGCTTGCCGCCTCGGCCGCCACCAGCTACTACAAATGGGAGGCCGTCGAGCTGCCGGCTTCCAGCGGCGCCTCCTGCGGCAACGGCACACCCTACCGCTTCTTCGTCAACCGCACGCCCTTCTCCAGCAAGACGGTGGTGATCTTCGAAGGCGGCGGCGCCTGCTGGGCGCAGAACAGCTGCCAGGGCAAGGGCGGCATCCTGACCGCGTCCAACCCCAACGGCGTGCCGGCCAGCTACATGAGCGACATCAACCTGGCCGTTTTCGGCCTGGTCACGCCCTTCAGCTCGCGCATCCATCCGCTGCAGAGCGTGCAGACGCAGAGCTGGAACATCGTCTACGCCCCGTACTGCACGGGCGACGTGCACACCGGCAACAAGGTCGCCATCTACAGCGACGCCGATGCGACCAAGCCGCTGACCTACTACCACCGCGGCGGCGTCAACGGCGAGAAGATGGCCGAGTGGCTGGGCAAGAACCTGGCGCGCCCGGACAACCTGCTGGTCACCGGCTTCTCCGCCGGCGGCGCGGGGGCGACGGCCAACTACGGCTGGCTGCGCCTGGCGCTGAACCCGAAGAAGTCGGCCCTGCTGGCCGATGCCGGCCCGCTGTTCAACGTCAACCGCAACGACACGCCCCAGCAGTCGCCCTCGGTCCTCCTGCACAACAAGATTCGCGCGGCCTGGGGCCTGGACGGCCCTGAGGGCCTGGTGACCAAGCTGCTGACGCGCTACCCGGATGCCGGCACGGCCGACAACCTGGGCTCGCTGAACACGGGACTGTCGAAGATCTTCCCGCAGGACCGCCTCGGTTTTGCGGTGTTCCAGCAGGACGGCATCTACTCGGCCTTCTCCTACACCGACTTCTATCCCGAGATCGCCGCCACGCCGTCGGGCGCCCAGCGCGATGCGCTGCTCAACGCCAAGTGGCGCCAGGACATCGCCAACTGGCTGCCGCAGCTGCAGTCGCGCAGCAACATCGGGTACTACATCCCCTACTCGCGTGACCTGCTCAAGGCGCACTGCCTGACCATCGCCACCTTCGGCGGCACCGCGATCAAGGAAGCCAACCTGAAGAACGTCGGCGCCTTCGTGGACAACCTGATCGACGGCACGGGCACGCCCATCCGCTCCTTCGAGACCCAGCGCAACACGCAGAACACGCCGCTGGGCCCGCTGGACAGCCTGCTGCAGCCGGTCTACGAGATCCTGGGCCTGTGAGCCGCCACCTTCTCGACACGCGCATCAACGATAACTAGCCAGCCGGAACACACCAGCACTGGTCCGCCGAGGAGAGGCCCCCCGCTGACAGGAGCAGGGAGGTCAACGGGCCCGCAGGTTCACGAGACCCGCGGGCTCTTTCATTTGCGGCCCACCTATGATCGCGCGCATGGCAGCCCTCGATCCCGCCCTGGCTCTGCAGGCCGCGCACCGACCACCCGCCGCGGCCCGCGCCCGGCGGCCGCGCGGCGAGCTGTGCATCATCGGCGGCGCCGGCACGCTGGGTTCGGCCATCGTCGCCGAGGCCCTGTCCCGCGGCGGCTATGCCGGCGTGCAGGTGGCCGTCACCGAACCCATGCTGGCCGCGCCGCGCGGGCTGCGCGGCTCGCTGCTGCCCGAGGGGCGGCTGGACGACTGGGTGCCGCAGGCCCGCACCGCGGTGATCGTCATCGACGTTGCCCGCCCGCGCGAGGCCGGCTTCTACATGCCCGGGCTGGACGAACTGCCGCTGCTCAGCACGCGCCTGCACGCCGCGGGCGTCGAGTCGGTGGCCATCGTGCTGCCCCACGCGCCGGCCCTGCTGCCGGCAGCGCTGCGCGAGGGCCTGCACAACCTGGACGAAGCGGGCATGGCCGAGGCCGGCTTCTCGCGCCTGCTCTTCGTGCGGCCGGCGGCCGCCACCGCGCGTGGGCCGGGCCAGGCCGTCGCCGCCTGGCCGCAGCGCGTGGCGGGCTGGCTGCTGTCCAGCCTGTCGTTGATGGTGGCCGACCGCCATCGCCCGGTGCGCGTGGCCCAGGTCGCAGGCTTCGTCTTCGAGGCCCTGCGGCAGTGGGACCGCGCCGATGCCGAACTCCCGGCGGCGCTGGGCTCGCGCACGCGTGTGGCGCCGGCCGAGGTGGTGTGGGCCGCCGCCCAGCCCGGCGCCCTGCAGGAGGTGGTCTCCGACTGGCTGCTCGGCCGCATGCCGGAGGCGGGGCGAGGTGCCTCGCCCGCCAGGTACTAGAAGGCAAATCGTCGGAACGTGCGAGGCGGCCGCGTCCGGGCGGCTTCCTACAATCCGCGCATGCCTGCCTCCAACCTGCCCGCCCTCGTCAACGACAGCTTCCTGCGCGCCTGCCTGCGCCTGCCCACCGCGCACACGCCGATGTGGCTCATGCGCCAGGCCGGCCGCTACCTGCCCGAGTACAACGCCACGCGCGCGCGCGCCGGCAGTTTCATGGGCCTGGCGACCAACCCGGACTACGCCTGCGAGGTCACCTTGCAGCCGCTGGAGCGCTACCCGCTGGACGCGGCCATCCTGTTCTCCGACATCCTGACCGTGCCCGACGCGATGGGCCTGGGCCTGAGCTTCCAGGCCGGCGAGGGCCCGCGCTTCGCGCATCCGCTGCGCGACGAGGCCGACGTGGCCCGACTGGCCGTGCCGGACCTGGACAAGCTGCGCTATGTCTTCGACGCCGTGTCCACCATCCGCCGCGCGCTGACATCCACCGGCGAGGATGGCCAGCCGCGCGGTCGCGTGCCACTGATCGGCTTCTCGGGCAGCCCGTGGACCCTGGCCTGCTACATGGTCGAAGGCGGCGGCTCGGACGACTTCCGCCTGGTCAAGACCATGGCCTACGCCCGGCCCGACCTGATGCACCGCATCCTGGAGATCAACGCCGTGTCCGTCGCCGCCTACCTGAACGCGCAGATCGAGGCCGGTGCCCAGGCAGTGATGATCTTCGACTCCTGGGGCGGTGCGCTGGCCGACGGCGCCTTCCAGGCCTTCAGCCTGGACTACACCCGGCGCGTGCTGGCGGCGGTGAAGACCGAACAAGACGGCCTGCGCATTCCCCGCATCGTCTTCACCAAGGGTGGGGGCAACTGGCTGGAGGAGATCGCCGCGGCTGGCGCCGACGTCATCGGCATCGACTGGACGGTGGACCCCGGCCGTGCCCGCCGCCGCACCGAGGGTCGCGTCGCGATCCAAGGCAACCTGGATCCGATGGTGCTGTTCTCCCCGCCGGACGTGGTGGCCGAACAGGCCAGGCGTGTGCTGGATCGCTACGTATCCACCGGGCCTTTGGGCGGAGTGGGCACTTGCAATGGGCAGATCTTCAACCTCGGCCACGGCATCAACCAGCACACGCCGCCGGAAACCGTGGCCGCGCTGGTCGAGGCGGTCCATGGCCACTCCAGGGTCTTGCGGCAGGCGACGGGCAGCACGCCCGCGGGCTGAACCCCGGGCAGCAGGGGGCGCCGGGGCGGTGGTCTTTGGCTTTGGAAGTTGGTGCCTGCTTCACGTTCCGGCGCCTGAATGCTGGGGCGCAGCAACCCGGTGCATGGCGCGTCAGGCGTCTGCTAGCGCATGCACCAGCAACAAGCCAGGACTTTCCCGCGTGAGCGCGCACTAAGGGCTTGACTTATCCCCAAAACCGCCAACGCACGCCCAAGCCGGCGAAGCCTTGTCCAACGCGGTTGACGGCGCCAGCCATCTTGGGTTAAGTGATTGATTTATAAGGATTTTGGCCATTTGCCTCATTGCGAGGCAAACCAACTGTCAACCAAGCCTGACAAGCATTTAGCGCGCATTTGCGCAGCTTGATCACAAAGTTATCCACAGTTTAGGTGGACAGGTGTCTAAGCGTGATAAATCAGGGACTTAGCCCGCTTTTTTCGAATTCGCTCGAATCTTCGTGATGCTTTCCATGCCGCCGTCGCCGGCCGGATCCCCGCCCCGAATTGGCACACCACGCCAGCGTGTCGCCGTCGAAACGCCCCAGCACAGCGGGCTCGATGGCGTGCTCGACTACGCCGTCGAGGCGCCGCTGCCGGCCGGGACGCTGCTGCGCGTTCCGCTGGGCAAGCGCATCGTCACTGGCATCGTGTGGGATGAGGCGACGCAGCGGGCACTCACTACGGATGGCGACGACGGGCCCGCTGAGGCGCAACTGCGGGCCCCTGTCGAGGCATGGACCGAACTGGCGCCGCTGCCCGCTGCCTGGCGCCGGCTGGTGGACTTCACCGCCGGCTACTACCAACGCTCAGTCGGCGAGGTCGCGCTGACCGTGCTGCCGCCGGAGCTGCGCCAGCTCGACGCCATCCAGCTCGCCCGCCGGCTCAAGCGCCTGCACCGCGACCTGTCCAAGGCCGCCACGGCCCCGGCGGCCGGGCCGCCACCACGCCCGCAGTCCACGCCCGAGCAGGCCGCCGCCCTCGCCGAGCTGTCCGCCGCCGGCCCCGGCGAGGTCAGCCTGCTGTATGGCGCCACCGGCAGCGGCAAGACCGAGGTCTACCTGCAACTGGTCGATCGCGTGCTGGAGCAGGGCGGCCAGGCGCTGGTGCTGGTGCCCGAGATCAACCTGACGCCGCAATTGCTGGCGCGCTTTCGCGAGCGTTTCGCCGGCCGGCGCGTGGTGGAGCTGCACAGTGGCCTGACCGCGGCGCAGCGCCTGCAGAACTGGTTGCAGGCCCACCTGGGCCATGCGGACGTGGTGCTGGGCACGCGGCTGGCGGTGTTCACGCCGCTGGCACGGCTGGGCCTGATCGTCGTCGACGAGGAACACGAGCCCTCCTTCAAGCAGCAGGAGGGCGCGCGGTACTCGGCCCGCGACCTGGCGGTCTACCGCGCGCGACTGGAGGGCGTGCCCGCGCTGCTGGGCTCGGCCACGCCCTCGCTGGAGTCCTGGCACAACGCGCTGCCCAAGGAAGCCGGTGGTGCCGGGCGCTACCGCCTGGTGCGCATGCCCAGCCGCATCGGCGGCGGCGCGCCGCCGCGCGTGCGGCTGGTGGACCTGGAGCGCGAGAAGCAGGCGCGCCGCGCCAACGACGACACGCCCCTGGCGCATCCGCTGCTGGCCGCGATCGAGGAGCGCCGCGCGCGCGGCGAGCAGAGCCTGGTGCTGCTGAACCGCCGTGGCTACGCCCCCGTCCTGCATTGCGGCGACTGCGGCTGGAAGAGCGGCTGCCCGCACTGCAGCGCCTGGCGCGTCTTCCACAAGGCCGACCGCACGCTGCGCTGCCACCACTGCGGCTTCAGCGAGCGCGTGCCGCGGGCCTGCCCGGAATGCGGCAACCAGGACATCCGCCCGATCGGCCGCGGGACGGAGAAGCTGGAGGAGCAGCTGGCCGCCGCCCTGCCCGGTGCCCGCGTGGGCCGCATCGACGCCGACGTGACGAAGAAGGCCGGCGCCCTGGAAGCCCAGCTGGCCAGCGTGCATGCCGGCGAGGTCGACGTGCTGGTGGGCACGCAGATGGTGGCCAAGGGCCACGACTTTCGCCGCATCACGCTGGTGGCCGCGGTGAACCCGGACGGCGCGCTGTTCTCCAGCGATTTCCGCGCGGCCGAGCGCCAGTTCGCGCTGCTGCTGCAGGCTGCGGGCCGCGCCGGCCGCGATGCCGAGGCCGCGGGCCGCAGCGAAATGTGGGTGCAGACCTGGCACCCCATGCATCCGCTGTACGGCGCCCTGGTGCGCCACGACTTCGAGTCCTTCGCCGCCGGCCAGCTGGAAGAGCGCCAGGGCGCGGGCCTGCCGCCCTATACCCACCTGGCCCTGCTGCGCGCCGACGCCCGCACGCAGGAAACGGCCCAGGCCTTCCTGCAGCTGGCGCGCGAGGCCTCGCAGGCACTCGAAGGCGTGGAAGCGCTCACCGTCTACCCGCCCGTGCCCACGCCGGTGGCACGCGTGGCCAACGTGGAGCGGGCGCAGATGCTGGTGGAGGCACGCAACCGCGTGGCCCTGCAGCGCCTGCTGGCGGCGTGGATGCCGCAGCTGCACGAGCTGGCCGCGTCACAAAGGCGGGCCGGGAAGCCGGTGCTGCGCTGGGCGGTGGACGTGGACCCTCTTCAGATCTGATCCACCGCGGACGCAGCAGGGGGCCGAGCGCCGGGCCGCCCCAAGACGGCCCCCGTCCCCCCCGGGGACCGGGCCACGTACTCGTGGACCGAGGGGCCCACATGACACGAGCGCCGGGCCGCCCCAGCAGCGCCCGTTCACCGCTCCCGCCGGCATCACCGGCTGGCGGAGGCGGCAGGGGCCGAGCGCCGGGCCGCCCCAAGCCGGCCCCCGTCCCCCCGGGGGACCGGGCCACGTACCCGTGGACCGAGGGGCGCGTGTGACACGAGCGCCGGGCCGCCCCAGCAGCGCCCGTTCACCGCTCCCGCCGGCATCACCGGCTGGCGAAGACGGCAGGGGCCGAGCGCCGGGCCGCCCCAAGCCGGCCCCGCCCCCTCGGGGGACCGGGCCACGTACTCGTGGACCGAGGGGCCCACATGACTCGCTCCCGCCGGCATCACCGGCTGGCGGAGACGGCAGGGGCCGAGCGCCGGGCCGCCCCAAGCCGGCCCCGTCCCCCCGGGGGACCGGACCGCGTACCCGCGGGCCGAGGGGCTCCATCAATCTGTCTCGTACACGCCCACGCCGACAAAGCCGTCGAAGCCGTCGATGCGCACCAGGAAGGCCGACTTCGGTTCGATCCTGCGCGTCAGTGGGTCCGCCCACTTGTAGCTGATCCAGCCCGAGCCCTTGGTGCGGGCCAGCGTGGCCATCTCCAGCACGATGCTGCGGCGCTGATCGTCCAGCAGCTCGGCCAGGTTGCGGCCGACCATCTTGCGGTTCACGCCGTGGGCCAGGCAGGTGCCGCTGAAGTCGAAGGCGAAGACGTAGAGGTCCTTGCGTACCCACTGCGTGCGGTCCTGCTGGAAATCGGCAAAGGCCTGGGGGCGACCGGCCTTCTGGATGTGGGCCGCGGCGGCCTCGGCCATGGCCTGGGCCTCGGCACGGCTGCCGCGGTCCTGGGCCAGGACACCGGTCGCGCCGAACAGGAACAGGTAGCCCAGCAGGGCTCGGCGGATTGGGGATCGCATGCGATCAGGCTAAACGCATCAGCACGCCGGCCCACAAGGTGAAAGCGAGCATGCCGGCGACCGTCGAGATGACGATGAGGCGCGCGATGCGTGCCGCGTCGGCACCGTGGCGTTGCGCCAGCATGCCGACGTTGCCGGCGCAGGGCAGGGCGGCAGTGAGGCTCAGCGCCAGCCAGGCCTGGGGCGAGAGCTGCCAGGAGCCACGGCCTTCGTGCCAGGCCAGCCAGCCGATGCCGGCGACCAAGGCGGGATGCGCCACCAGCTTCAGCGCTACCGGCCAGAGGATGCGAACTCCGGCGCGTACGCCGGCCGATCCGCCGGGAGGACGGCCGCCCGGCGTGGGGTGGGCCGGCGCGGGGTCGGCCGCTGCCGCTGCCGTCGATGCCTTCGCCTTCGCGGCGTGGTGCTGGTCCAGCATCGCGCCGAGTGCGAACAGCGCCACCGGGGTGGCTGCGTGGCCCAGCATGTCCAGCGTCTGCGCCAGCACGCCGGTCGGCGCGACACCGGCCCAGCCCAGGCCGGTGCCGACGGCGATGGACCACGGCAGCGGGTTGCGCAGCGCCGGCAGCAGGCTGCCCAGCAGGCGGCGCGGCAACGGGTGCGCCGCGTCGGCCGGCTGCGACCAGGCCAGGCAGATCGAACTGGTGAAGAAGAGGTCGACGACCAGCGTGCTGGCGATGGGCCCGGCGGCCTGCGGGCCCAGCAGGCCGATCAACAACGGCAGGCCCAGGAAGCCGGAGTTGGGAAAGGCCGCGGCCAGGGCGACGAAGGCCGAGTCGCGGCGCGTGGCGAGTGCATCAACGGGGTCCCGCCTGAGCTGCTCGCGCCGCGCGGCCCAGCCGGCCAGCACGACGATGACCAGTGCCGCCGCCGCATAGACGGCCAGCGCGGCGAGGTTCAGGCCGGCCAGCAGCGAGCCGCCGCTGCCCAGGCGCAGCAGCAGCGCAGGCAGCGCGAAGTACAGCGTGAAGACGTTGAGGCCCGGCACCGCGGCGGCCGGCAGCAGGCCGCTGCGCGCGGCGGCATAACCCAGGCCCACGAGCGCGAAGAAGGGCAGGGCGGCAAGGAAGACGGCTTGCATGCCGCCAGTATCGGCGGCGGCGATGAACCGGGGCCTGCCGAGCCTGCATCGCTGCTCCCGCTGGTTCAGCAGGAAGAAGCGCCATCCATGTCCCCGGTCCGTCCAGGATCGATCAACGTACCCGTTGATCGAGGGGCTCACGTTTCAGGAGGTCGACGAGGCGCATGAGGTGGAAGCCCGACAGCTCCTCCCGGCCACGCACGACGAAGTGCGGCACGGTCGAGGCGCCCAGCGCGCGCAGCTCGCGCGCGCAGTTGCGCTCGCGCACGCTGCATTCGGCGTAGGCGACGTGGTGCTTGTCCAGCCACCGGCGCGCCTGGTCGCAGCCGTCGCAGGCCGGCGAGCTGTAGAAGCGCAGGTCGCCGGGCTTCACGCCGGCCGCCAGCTCCTGCAGGGCGCCGTTCTGGATGTCGGCGCCGCGCTCGGCCAGTTCGCCCACGCCCCAGGCGCAGCAGGCCAGCAGCGCTGCGGCGCCGGCCCACAGGCGCCAGGCCGCGGTACGGCGCAGCGTCGGCACATGGGTATGGGTGTAGGCAGTGGCCATCAGCTGGCGTGCGCCGTGGGCGCTGAGGGCCTCGGCCTTGTCGTAGGCCACGCCGCAGGCGGGGCATTGCCAATCGGGCACGGGGACGAAGCCGTTGGCGGGCTCGCGCTCGTGGCGGCAGCTGGGGCAGATCCGGGACATGCTGGCGCCCTCCCTGGACGCGCAATCGTGTTGTATCGACGAGCGCGATCTTGGAATAGGGCGGAGCGGATGTGATCCCCGCGGGCCGAGGGGGACCCGCAAGCACGGGTACGAAACGCTAGAACGCGCAGGCGCTCAGCGCAGGGTCTGGACCAGGCTTTCCAGGGCGCCCGGACTGAAGCCGGCCATCTCGCGGCCCTGCAGGACGAAGTAGGGCACGCCGCGCCCACCGTGGGCAGCGAACTGCTCGGCGCAGGCGGGCGAGCGCTGCACGTCGCACTCGGCGAAGGGCAGCTCGCGCTCGCGCAGCCAGCGACGGGCCTGGGCGCAATAGCGGCAGCCCGGTGCGGTGTAGACGGTGAGCTCGTTGCTGCCCAGCTGGGCCCGCACGGTGTCGTAGGCCGAAGGGTCGACGCTGCCGGAGCCGGCGTTGGCCGGCAGGACGGCCAACGCGCCGGCTGCCAGCAGGGACTGCAGCAGCAGGCGCGGGAAGGCGGGAGGGAACATGGGTACTGCCGGGCGCGCACGCAGGCCGCGCCGCGTGGAAGTCAGTTGACCAGCGCTTCCAGGCCGGCGCTCAGCTCGGCCAGCGGCGGCATCTGCTTGAGCAGCACGTCGGCCGACAGCGAGAGCTTGGCGGCCACGGCGGTCGGCAAGGTGCCGGCCAGCTCGTCGGCATTCAGGCCGTTCTCCTCGGCGCGGGCGCGCCAGGCGGCCAGATGCAGCACCGCGGCCATCGGGTCGAACGGGTTGCGCTCCAGCGGGTTCGGGAAACCGGCGATCGCGTCCGCGAAGGCGGGCGGGAACTTCCACTGCTTGGCCAGCTCGGCGCCGACGTCGGCGAAGTTGTAGCCGAAGGAGGCCGACTCGATGTCCAGCCGGCGCGGGTCGGTGGACGAGGCGATCTTGTCGATCGGCAGCATCTGCTCGGGCATGCCGGCATGCATCACCAGCTGGCCGATCCCGT
>SCTQ01000283.1 GCA_004322345.1 Aquabacterium sp.
AGGAGTTCAAGCAGGATGCCCGCGAGGCCAAGAACGACACCCAGCAGGCGCTGAGCGATTCGGCCATCACGGCCCGCGTCAACGCCCAGCTCGCGGCCGATCCCAAGCTGTCGCCGCTGCAGATCAACGTCGACACCACCGACGGCCGCGTCCTGCTGCGCGGCAACGCGCCGGACCGCTCATCGAGGGAACGCGCGACGGAAATGGCCAACGCCATCGACGGGGTGAAGAGCGTGGACAACCAGATCGTGGTCGGCAAGTCCTGAGACTGCACGACCGCGAGTCGCGGCAGGGCATGCTGCACCGCGATCCGGCCCGTCGGGTGCCCTGCGCCCGGCGGGCCTTGTTCTTTGTACACCGCGAAGGTGTGTCAGTTTCCGATTCACGTTGGCGCAAGCAGCGTGTGCGGGCATCGGCATTTGTTGTCGAGGCGCGAAAAAGCTGGTGGATACCCGCCGCCGATTTCAGGGAAACCAAGGGCTGGCCCGCTTCAAGTCAGCATCCGGATCGCCGAAGGTGACAGATGGCGCACGAGCCGCGAAGGCTTGCGTGTACTCAACGGATTGAAGTGTCGTAGATGTCTGCCGCGGAAATCCCACCTGCAGCCGCCCCGGCGGCCCCTCCTCGAATGACGCGCCGCCTGCTGGCCTGGGCGCGCACCCGCCTGCACGAAGTCGTCGCCGACGAAAGGGTCGACGGCGCCAACGCATGGATCCACCGTGGCCGCCAGGTGCGCGCGATCTCGCGCCTGCTGCCCTTCGTGATCGTGGGCAATGTGCTCAACACCATGGCCACGAGCCTGGTGGCCTGGGACGTTATTTCCCACACGCTGCTGATCGGGTGGTCGGTGTTCGTCGTCGGCGGCATCGTCGCGGCGGGGCAGCTGTGGCGCTCGATGCTGCGCGGCCAGGAGCTGGCCGCGGCCTCCGCCTTCAGCTACTGGCAGGTGGCCGGGCATTCGGCGCTCTACGCTCTGCTGTGGGTCGCGCTGCCGGTCTACGTGTTCCCCGCGGTGGGCCACAGCGGGCAGCTGCTGATCGCCGGCGTCACGGCCGGCATGCTTTGCGTGGGCAGCTTCCTGCTGACTCCGCATGCGCCGGCCGCGCTGGCCTACGCGGCCATCATGACCGTGGGTTCGGTCATCGGGCTGGGCCGCGCCTCGGTGACCGACAACTTCAATCTGATGATCCTGCTGGCGGCCTACTCCAGCACCATCGTCGCGATCATCTGGTTCAACGCACGGGTCTTCCTCGCCGGCGCCCGCGCCGAGTCCGAGAAGGAGAAGCAGCAGCAGCTCGTCGGCCTGCTGCTGCGCGACTTCGAGGAGAACACCAGCGACTGGCTGTGGGAGGTGTCCAGGCAGGGCCTGCTGCGCCACGTCTCCGCGCGACTGGAGCAGTCCTTCGCCCGTCCGGCCGCCGAGCTGCAACGCCTGCGCTTCGTCGACCTGCTCGAGTCCGTCATCGACCGCGAGGATCCCCACGGCCGTGCCGCGCTGCACCGCCTGCGCGACGCGCTGGGCCGCCATGCGGCCTTCCGCGACATCGAGCTGCCGGTGGTGGTGCAGGGCCAGCGCCGCTGGTGGTCGCTGACGGCCAAGCCGCTGCTCGACAACAAGGGGCAGAAGGTGGGCTGGCGCGGCGTCGGCTCCGACGTCACGCGCGAGCGCACGGCCCGTGGCGAACTCGCCCGCCTGGCCAACTACGACACCCTGACCGGGCTGGCCAACCGCCATCTCTTCAGCCAGCAGCTCGAAGGCCTGCGCCACACCGCGGACCAGCAGCCCCGCCCCTGCTCGCTGATGCTGCTGGACCTGGACAACTTCAAGATGGTCAACGACACGCTGGGCCACGAGGTGGGCGACGAGGTGCTGCGCCTGGTGGCGCGCCGCCTGCGCGAGCGCATCCAGCCCGGCGACCTGCTGGCCCGCCTGGGCGGCGACGAATTTGCGCTGCTGAGCTGGGAGACCACCGACCCTGCCGTGGTGGCGCAGCGGGCCCAGGGCCTGGTCGACAGCATGAACGAGCCCTGCGTGGTGGAGGACGCCCGCATCGAGATGCGCACCAGCATCGGCATCGCGCTCGCGCCGTCGGACGGCGACCGCCCGCAAGCCCTGCTGCGCAGCGCCGACCTGGCGCTCTACGCCGCAAAGGGCGCCGGCCGCAACACCTGGCGCTTCTACGACGAGCAGATGGCCGAGCGCGCCCGCGCCCGCCTGACCATGCAGCACGAGCTGCGCGACGC
>SCTQ01000284.1 GCA_004322345.1 Aquabacterium sp.
GAAGACGGCGCCCGTGGCGCCGTCTTCACTGTGCCGCGCTGCCACCCAGCGCGCGATGCCGATGTGACTCCCATGGAGTGCATCGGCGCGCTGGGTGGCGCGCGGCGTCGAGTGGACAGCGCCCGTCCTCCAAGCCTTTCAGGCTCTTCGACGAGAAGCGCGCTGCACTCACCTTTTCCGGCCTCGCGGCCCGGCCCTTCCGTTGCGAAGGAGCGGCTGCATGAGTGACCGCATCCCAACCCGCGCGGAGCTGATCGCCCGCATCATGCTGTCGAGCAAGGACGCCGTCGTCCTGGCCGAGATGCAGCGCCTGGGCTTCTGGCCCGCGGACGCCGGCAAGCCCACGCTGGAGTCGGCACTGATCCAGCGCGAGGTCGAGCTGGAGCAGGCGCTGCAGGGCCTGTACGCGCAGCTGCGCGTCAAGGGCGACCCGGAAGCCGCGCTGAAGGCCATGCGCGAGGAACGCATGGCCCGCGCCCGCGAGCAGCGCGAGGCCACGGCCCAGGCCCGCGAGCGCCGGCGCTTCGAGCGTGCGCTGCGCTGGCACGAGGCGCGCAAGACCGACATCGGCTACCTCGGCGCCGGCGTGTCCGGCGGCCTGCAGCCCCCGCCCGCGGGCGCTCCGGCGCGCACGCTGCAGCCCGGCCTGCCGCCGCTGGCCTCGCCGCTGGAGCTGGCCCAGGCCATGGGCATCGCGCTGGGCGAGCTGAAGTTCCTCGGCTTCCATCGCGAGGTGGCGCGCAGCACCCACTACCGCCGCTTCACGCTGCCCAAGAAGACCGGCGGCGAACGCACGATCTCCGCGCCCATGCCCCGCCTCAAGCGCGCGCAGTACTGGGTGCTGGACAACATCCTTGCCAAGGTGCCCTGCCACGACGCCGCGCACGGCTTCCTGCCCGGGCGCAGCATCGTCACCAACGCCGCGCCGCATTGCGCCCGGGCGGTGGTGATCAACCTCGACCTGAAGGACTTCTTCCCCAGCATCGGCTACCCGCGCATCAAGGGCGTGTTCCAGGGCCTGGGCTACGACGAGCGCGTGGCCGGCGTGCTGGCCCTGCTGTGCAGCGAGAACGCCTGCGACGAGCTGGAGGTCGACGGCGAGCGCTTCTTCGTCGGCGGCAAGGGCCGCGACCGCGTGCTGCCCCAGGGCGCGCCCACCAGCCCCATGCTGACCAACATCCTGTGCCGCAAGCTCGACCGCAGGCTGCAGGGCCTGGCCGACAAGATGGGCTACACCTACACGCGTTATGCCGACGACCTGACCTTCTCCGCCCCGCCCGAGGCCGCGGACCGGGTCGGCCGCCTGCTGCGCCAGGTGCACCACGTGCTGCACGACGAGGGCTTCACGCCGCACCCCGACAAGCAGCGCGTGATGCGCGCCGGCTCGCGCCAGGAGGTCACCGGCGTGGTGGTCAACCAGAAGCCGTCGGTGTCGCGCGAAGAACGCCGCCGGCTGCGGGCCGCATTGCACAACGCGCAGCGCAACGGCATCGAGGCCGCGACCTGGCAAGGCCGGCCGGCCACGCGCGAGACGCTGGTGGGGTATGCGCGCTTCGTGCAGATGGTCGACGCGCACCAGGGCGCCGGCCTGTTCGCCCAAGCCCTCGCGCTGCCCGGTGGCGCGCACGCCGCCCGGCCGGCGAGGGCCGACGCCTTCCGCCGCAGCGCGGCGCAAGGGCAGGCGCCGGCCCTGGCGCGCGGGGCCTGGTGGCAACCCGCCGAGCGCCCCGCGCCGCAACTGGCGCAGACAGCCGGGCAGATGAAGGCGGCCCGCCAGGAGCGCTTGAACGCCGAACGCGCCGAGCGCAATGCGGCTGCCAAGCCGGCGCGCGATGCGACGCGCGAGGAAGCCCGCCGGCACGCGCAGCAAGAGCGCCGCGCCGCGCAGCGGGCCGCGGCCGAGACGGCCCGCCAGTCGCTGCGCCAGCAACCCGCGCTGACCTGGCGCCATTGGCTGCAATATGCGATCCAGCTCTACGTCGTGATCCGCGTGGCCACCGGCATGAAGAGCGCCGTGGTCTTCGCGGCCGGCATGGCCTGGGTCGGCTATTCGATGATGACGCGCAAGACCGGTTGGCTGCGATTCATCGTGGCGATGGTCGTCATCGCACTGGTCGGGGCGATGATCCGTCTCTGACGCCACCACGACCACCACGGACCGGGAACGCTGATCGACCAGGCGGCCCGGGACTCCTGCTCCAGCAGTACCCGGCATTGGGCGAGACCAACGGCGAGGTCTGCTCGGACGTGATGGCCAGCGCGCGCCGCGCGCCGTGCCGCCCGGCGCGATGCTGTTCGGCGCCCGCGCGGCCTGAGCCTGTCGACGGATGTCCCCTGCGTGGCAGGTCAACCGGCCAGGTCGGCCCCTTGCGGCTGAACGCGCGGATCCTCGTCGATCGCGCGGGCGGGAAGGGCCGCGGCAATACGCGCATACGCGACCGCTTCCTCCCAGTACACATAGTGGCCGCCACCGAAGTGGTAGAGCCCCGCCTCGCGACGCACGCCCAGCTCGGCCATCCGGCAGCACTCCTCGGGGGAGCATTCGGTGAGGGCCGCCCGGGCGCGGGGCGAATGCAAGGACAAGTGGGGAGGGCGGCCGCCGCCTTCCGATACGAAGGCATCCACGGCAGCGGCGATCTCGCTGCGCTGCAGCCGGTCGTCGCGCTGGCTCGTCTCCTGCTCGCTGTCCATTCGTCTGCCTTCCAAAGCGCAAGGCCCCGGGCGGGCCGCACCGCTTGAAGATGGGCTGCATGGCCCGCCGCGTCTGTGCGGCGGCGCACATGCGGCGCCGTGCCGCCTACGCGGCGCCTCATTTCTCCGGGGGCGGCCCCCGGATGGAACGTGGGGCCTGCGCGGGGATCCATCCCAGGTACAGACGACACCTACAGGAACCCCGCATGACGCACCATCGCCCGCCGTCCACCGCCGCCCTCGGCGAGGGCGCCATCCATCCGATCGTGCCGCGGGAGAACCTGCAGTTCCGCCTGGACGATCCCGACATCCCCGTCTACTGGATGGGTGGCGACGCGTTCCAGAGCCGCTTCTGGGATGCCCTGTCCGTCATCTTTCCCCCGGGCGAAAGGTTCTTCATGGACTGCGTGCGCGACTATCGCGAGCAGGTGAAGGATCCCGGGCTGCTGCAGGACATCAAGAACTTCACCCGCCAGGAGGCCCAGCACAGCATGGTCCACCGGCAGGACAACGACCGCCTGCGCCGCCAGGGCGTCAACGTGGGCGCCCTGACGGCCTATGTCGACGACATGCTCAACAAGCGCTACCGCGCGAAGCACGGCAGGGCCTACAACCTGGCCATCACCGCGGCACTGGAGCACTTCACCTCGATCATCGCGCACAGCCTCTTCGACCAGCGCGACGTGATGCGCCAGGGCGATCCCCGGGTGCGGGCGATGTACGCCTGGCATGCCATCGAGGAGGTGGAGCACAAGGCCGTGGCCTACGACGTGATGCAGGGCCAGGCCAGGGTGGGCTATCTCAAGCGCGCGGTCGCGATGGTCCACGCGACCTTCCTGTTCCCGAAGACCATCTTCGTCATCCAGCGCCGGCTGATGATCCACGACGGCTTCTCGCTGCGGCAGCGCATGGGCCTCATGCTCAAGGGGCTGTGGTGGCTGTTCAAGCCGGGCGGCCTGCTGCAACCCATGCTCCGGTACTACTGGACCTACTACAAGCCCGGCTACCACCCCTGGCAGGAGACTCGACAGCCGGGCTACGAGCGCTGGCTGCAGGCCTTCGGTGCCAGCGGTGATCCGGTCCACGCCAGCGAGCGCACGCGTGCGGACCTGGGGCTGGCCTGAGCCCGCCGGCCTGGCCATCAGGCATGTGGGCCGCCGTACAGACGGCGCGGGGCGGCGACGGCAGATTGGCCCACCGATCCTGCAACCACCCAAGGAAATCCCATGAGCAAGACGAATCGTTTGGCGGCCCGGGGGCTCTCGCGCCGCTCGCCCGGGCAGGCCGCCGCGCACGCCGTGTCCCGCGGCTTCGAGAACTTCGAGCAGGATGTCGGCCTGACGCAGCGTGAGAAGGTGATGCAGGAGTTGTCGATCACGTATGACGGCCTCGGCTACGTGCATGCCGGCGTGCGCTTCGACCTGCTGACCGAGGCCATTGCGTATGCCAGGAGCCGGCCCATCGCGCCGCGGCCCACCGGGCGCCCGCCGGCGGTCTGCGCGGCGGAGTAGCCCCACCGGGGAGGCGGGAGCGGCCCGCCTCTATCGGTGCACGGCCAGGCGCCGTGCGTGGGCCGCGCGCAGCACGGCAGCGGGATCCGCATCGAGCGTGCCGAGCGGCGAACGCCCTTGCAGTGCGGCCTGGGGCTGCAGGAACCAGGCGGCGATCGACAGCCCGTCCAGCGCGGGGATCAACTCCGACAGCACTTCCGACGACGCCTGGCGCACCGACAGGTCGGCGCTCTCGAACTGGAACATCGGCACCCAGAAGGTCGTGCCCCAGGCGAAGCTGAACACCTTGCCGAGGACGACGAGCCGAGACAGGCTCTCGCTGCCCGTGCGCCGGGCGGCTTCGAGCGTGAAGGCCAGCACGTCGACGTCGGCCAGGCCGCCCGAGGGCTGGTAGGCCTTCCTCAGCGAATCGAAGTAAGCCTGCCCGAGCGTGCCGTCGCCGCCTGGCGACGGCACCGGGCCCGGCCGGGCCAGCCGCTCGTGGGCGACCGCGACGGTCGTCTCGTCGAAATGCACCGCGGGACTGTGGGCCCCGTTCTTGTCCACCATGGTGATCTCCTCGGCACTGTCTTGGGCGCAGTGGGTGGCCGACCTTGCCCGCGCGATGCGCCGGCGTCTGTTCGACTCCGCACATTCGTGCCGGCCCGTCAGCCCATGCAGCCGGCGCAGGCGTGCCGGTCCGAGGCGTAGCAGGAACAGGCGGCCGCCTCCAATCCGCGCCGATCGATCACGGTCAGTTCGCCGCGGTGGTAGCGGATGCAGCCGCGGTGCTGCAGGGCGCCGGCGGCCATCGTGACGCCCACGCGGCGCACGCCCAGCATGCTGGCCATGGCCTGATGGGTCACCGGGAAGCTGTCGGTGTCGCAGTGGTCGTGGCTCATCAGCAGCCAACGCGCCAGCCGCGGCTCGACCAGATGGAAGCGCACGCATGCTGCGGCGGCACCCAGCTGGGCCAGCAGCGCAACGAAGCAGCCAGCCAGCCCACGCGCCAGCTGCGGGCTGGCGCGCAACTCCTGCAGGAGCGCGCCGCCGGCGATCCGGCGTGCCGTTCCTGCTTGCTGGACCTGCGCGCCCAGGGGGGACGTCGCCACGCCGACGGCGAACTGCAGGCCGACCATGCCTTCGCGACCCACCCTGGCGACTTCGAGGTCCGCGTGTCCTTCGCAGCGCCCGACGAGCGAGATCGAGCCGCCGCACGGGAAGTAGGCATGCTGGGCCGGGCGGCCCTGCTGGTGCAGCACCTGGCTGCGTCCCAGGCTGACGGTCTCGCACAACGCGAGCAGCCTGGATCGGGGCTCACCCGGGAGCGATTCGATGAGGTGGTTTTCGATGCAGGCCTGCCGGCTGGTTCCTGATGCGCCGAGTGTTCGCGCGCCGGGTGCGGCTTCACCGTCTGCTGCCGCACACAGCAGGGGGGTTCAGTCGAGGGGCATCGCGGGCAGCAGCCGGGCGTATTCGTCGCGCACGACGGCATAGCACTCGCAGGTGCGCTGCTCCAGCGCCGGGCGGTCCAGCACCGTGACGCGGCCGCGTGCGTAGCGTATGAGCCCCTGCTTCTGCAGGCGCAGGGCGGCCTCGGACACGCCCTCTCGCCGCACGCCCAGCATGTTGGCGATCAGCTCCTGCGTCATCATCAGCTCGTTGCCTTCCAGCCGGTCGAGGCTCAGCAGCAGCCATGGGCACAGCTGCTGGTCCAGCGAGTGATGCCGGTTGCACACCGCCGTCTGCGCCATCTGCGTGAGCAGGGCCTGCGTGTAGCGCAGCAGCAGGTGCATCGCCGGCCCGGCGCGGTTGAATTCGTCCTTGATGCTCGCCGCCTTCAGCCGGAAGCCGTAGCCCGCGCTCTGGACGACGGCGCGGCTGGGCGTGGACTCGCCGCCCATGAACAGCGAGATGCCCACCAGCCCCTCGCGCCCGACGACGGCGATCTCCGCGGAGGAGCCGTTCTCCAGCACGTAGATGAGCGAGACGATGGCGGTGGCCGGAAAGCAGACGTGCTCGAGCGTGCGGCCGGATTCATAGAGCACGTGGCCCAGCGGCATCGGCATCCATTCCAGCTGCGGCTGCAGGCGCGCCCACTCCTCCGCGGACAGTGCGGCGAGCAGTCGGTTCAGCCGGGGATCCGGCGACAAGGGCATGCGGTCCTCCGTGGACGTGCAGGGGACGACGGACGAGCTGGCAACAGGCCCTGCGGGAGGTGGGGACTATAGACGGCGCCCCCGGGCCGCCTACGTTCGCTACCGAACAGACCGTCGGCGCAACCCGCGGCTAGTTTCGGGGACCGATTGCGAATCCCTCCCGGAGCCCTCGGAACCAACAAAGGACATCCATGCGCACCAGTTGGACCACGGCATCGTTCGGCACCACCGCGCGGGTCTCGGAAGGGGAGTTCATAGCGCTGCGCGACCATCTCGCGCGCTGCAGCGGAGCAGACAGCCGCGTGGCTGCTCTACAGTGCCTCGCGGCCGCCTTGCAGCGGGCGGCGGGCGGGCGCTTCGTCACCTCGCTGCTGGGCTTCACGCTGCTGGTCGGTGCCGCGGCCGTACTCCTGCAATGACGAAGGCCCCCGGGGTCGCCCGTGGCCTGGATGTGTCGCCGATGGCGCGGGCCATCCTGGACGGCAGCCGGGGAGAACTGCAGCCACCCATTCGCAGCGAAGTCTTCGGCATGCAGCGCTTCGCCGAGCACGGCCGCAGCCTCGGGCAGGCGCATCGCGCCTGCAGGGCCCGCGCCCGCAACGCCGCCTTCTTCCCCCGCCTGCGCGACAACATCCGCGTGCTGCGGGAGGCCAATCGCTATCTCGGCATGCAGGCGGCCGGCGGCGATGAAGTCAGTCCGGCGGCGGAGTGGCTGCTGGACAACTTCCATCTGATGGACGCCCAGTTCCATGCCGTGCGGGAGGATCTCCCGCGCAGCTACTTCCGCTCGCTGCCCGTGCTGGCCGACGAGCCCCTGGCCGGCCTGCCCCGGGTGTACGGCATCGCGTGGGCCTTCGTCGCCCATACCGACAGCGCCTTCGACGAGGAGCTGCTGGTGTCCTTCCTGTGCGCCTACCAGCAGACGCGCGAGCTGACGCTGCGAGAGATGTGGGCCTTGCCCACGACGCTGCGCGTCGTCCTGATCGAGAACCTGCGCCGGCTGGCCGAACGCGTGGCGGCGCAGAAGGCGGCGCGCGAGGTGGCGGACCTGTGCTGCGACCGCATCGAGGCGTCGAGCCTGCTTTGGCTGCAGGACCTGCATGCGCGGCTGCACGCGCGTGGCGTGGGAACGGCTTTCCTCGCGCAGATGGGGCTGCGCCTGCACGAGCAGGCCGTCGACCCGATCGCGCGGCCCGCCGGCGTCGCGGCCTGGCTCAGGCACGCCTTGCCGGACCCTGCCGTCGTGCAGGGCCAGGCCCACGCCGACCAGACCTGCGACAACCTCAGCGTCAGCAACGCGGTGGCCGCGCTGCGCGCGATCGGCGATGCGGACTGGTCCTGCATCGTGGCGCGGGCAAGCGCGCTGATGGGCATGATGCTGCAGTCCGCCGCGTTCGAGGCCGAGCACACGCTGACCCGCGACCGGACGCTGCACGACATCGAAGCCCTGTCCCGGCGCAGCGCGCGCAGCGAGATGGAGGTGACGCGGCAACTGCTGGCCTCCATGCGCGGGCCGCCGCCGTCCCCGCAGGACGCGGCTGCGGCGGGGACCGCAAGCTACTGGCTGCGGGGGGGCGGCCGCGCGGCCCTGGACCGCGCACTCGGCATGCCAGGGTGGACCGCACCCGCGTGGACCGGCGCAGCCAGGGGGCTCCTTCTACCCGCCTACCTGGGCGCGATGGCAGGCGGCACCTTCGCCCTGGTGGCCTGGATGCTGATGGCCTTCGGCATGGCCCAGGCACCGGCCGCGGCATGGTTGTCTGGGCTGTGCGCGCTGCTGCTGGCCTTTCCCGCTTCCGAGGCCGTGATGGCTGTGATCAACCGCCTGGTCGGCGAATCCGCGCCGCCGTCGCACCTGCCGCGCCTGGCGCTCGCCGACGGCATACCGGCCGGCCAGCGCGTGATGGTGGTCATCCCCGCGCTGCTGACCGACGCGCCGACCATCTCCCAGCTGGCCCGGCGCCTGCACCTGCACTACCTGGCCAACCCGGAGGAGCACGCGCAGTTCGCCCTCCTGACCGACTGGACCGATGCGCGCACCGCGCAAACGCCCTTCGACCAGGCCTTGCTGGACGAGGCCGTGCGTCACGTCGGCCGTCTCAACGACCTGCATGCGCCGATCGAGGGGCGGCCTCCCCGTTTCCTGCTGCTGCACCGTGGGCGCCGCTTCAGCCACAGCGAGCAGGCATGGATCGGCTGGGACCGCAAGAGAGGCAAGTTGGAGCAGCTGCTGGCGGCCCTCGCCGAAGGCCATTGCGACGCCTTCGCGGACCTGGGCGAACTCTCCCGCATGAGCGCAGGCACGGCATTCGTGGTGACGCTCGACAGCGACACGCAGCTGCCGCCGGGCCGCCTGCGCGAGCTGGTGGGCGTCGCGGCCCATCCCTGCAACCGGCCGCGGCTGGACCCTGCGGGCCGTGCCGTGGCGCACGGCTACGCCATCCTGCAGCCGCGCATCGTCACGCCCCTGCCGGCCGCCGCGGACTTCACGCCGTTTCACTGGCTGTCGTCCGGCCAGTGCGGGACCGACCCGTATGGAGCCGCCACCTCCGAGATCTACCAGGACCTGTTCGGCGAAGGCAGCTTCACCGGCAAGGGCCTGATCGACGTGCAGGTGGCACACACGCTGCTGTCGGGCCGCCTGCCCGAGGACTGCGTGCTCAGCCACGATCTCATCGAAGGCTGCATCGCCCGCTGCGCCAGCGTCGCCGACATCGAGGTGATCGAGGAGGCGCCCTTCCATGCAGACGTGGCGGCCGCGCGCCAGCACCGCTGGATGCGCGGCGACTGGCAGCTGCTGCCCTTCCTCTTCTCGCGGCCCGGCGGTCCGCTGCGCCTGCGGCTGCGCGCCCTCGGTCGCTGGAAGATGGCCGACAACCTGCGGCGCTCGCTCGTCGCGCCGGCGTCCGTGTGCGGCCTGCTGCTGGCGCTCGCCGGCGTCGGCGTGTCGCCGTGGGCCGCGCTGGCGCTGGTGGCGGCAGCCTTCAGCGCCGGCCCGTTGATGAGCGCGGCGGCCGGCTTCGCACCCGGCCGCGACGACCTGGCCGCGCGCCACTTCTACCGCGGGGCGCTGGTCGAGCTGGCGCGTGTGGCCTGCAACACGCTGTGGCTGACGGGCCAGCTGATGCAGCAGGCCCTGCTGGCGGGCGATGCCATCGGCCGCGCGGCCTGGCGCCTGGCCGTCAGCCGCCGCCATCTGCTGCAGTGGACCACCGCCGCCGCCTCCCGCGCCGCGGCCAGGCGCCGGCTGGCCGACGTCGCCTGCCCGCGCTGGAGGACAACGCTGCTGTCCGCGCTGGCGCTGGGCGGGCTGCTGGCCGCAGGCACGCAGGCGCCGGCGCTGGCGGTGGGCCTGTGCCTGCTGTGGGCAGCCTCGCCCGTTGCGGCCTGGTGGGTGAGCCGCCCGCTCGCGCCCTCGCGCACGGCGGCACTGCCGCCGCAGGAGCGGGCCTACCTGGAAGGCGTCGCACGCGATACCTGGCGCCTGTTCGAGCGCTGCGTGGGGCCCGAGGACCACCATCTGCCGCCGGACAACCTGCAGGTGTCGCCGCACGACATCGTCGCGCACCGCACCTCGCCCACCAACATCGGCCTGTACCTGCTGAGCGTGGCCTGCGCGCGCGAGTTCGGCTGGATCGGCACGCACGAGCTGCTGGCGCGCCTGGAGGCGACCTGTTCCGCGCTGCTGTCGATGCAGCGGCACCGCGGGCACTTCCTCAACTGGTACGACACCCGCACCCTCGCGCCGCTGCCGCCGGCCTACGTCTCCACGGTGGACAGCGGCAACCTCTCGGCCCACCTGCTGGCCACCGCGATGGCATGCCGCGAACGCGGTTGCGCGCCGCACGACGGCGCCGCCTTGCGCGCGGCCCTGCGTGCCAGCCGCACCCGCATCGAAACCCGGCGCGCCGGGCGGCACGCAGCCGACGCGGGCCTGGCCTGGGGGCCGGCCTGGATCGCGCTGATGTCCTTGCCGGACGACCTGGGCAAGTGCCGCGGCAGGCAGCCGCAGGTCGAACGCATGCTGCAGGAGGCCGCGGACGAACTGGCCGGCCTGCCGCCGCAGGTCCAGTCCGGCGAGCTGTCCTGGCTGCTGGGCGACCACCTCGCGACGCTGCGCTCGGCCTGGCTGGAGGTGGACGCCGACCCGGGCGCGCAGCCGGATGCGCATCGCCGCCTGCGCCTGCTGGCCGAACGGTTCGAGCAGCTGGCCTGGGAGGCCGACTTCGGCATGCTGTACCACCGGCGCCGCCACCTGTTCCACATCGGGCTGCGCGTTGCCGAGCAGGAGCTCGACGACGGTTTCTACGACCTGCTGGCATCCGAATCCCGACTGGCCAGCCTGCTGGCCATCGCCAAGGGCGACGTGCCGGTCGCGCACTGGAAGGCGCTGGGCCGGCCCTTCCATGCCGCGGGCGCGACGGCCGGGCTGCGCTCGTGGTCCGGATCGATGTTCGAGTACCTGATGCCCACGCTCGTGCTGGACGAACCCCCAGGCAGCCTGCTGCACGACGCCTGCCGCGCCGCCTTGTCCGAGCAGCTGCGCTTCGCCGCCGCAGCCGGCGTGCCGTGGGGCATCTCGGAATCGGCCTATGCGGGGTGCGACCAGACGCTGGCCTACCAGTACGCGCCCCAGGGGGTGCCCACGCTGGCGTTGCGGCGCACGCCCCCCGGCGAGCTGGTGGTCGCGCCCTATGCCAGCGCGCTGGCCGCGCAGATCGCCCCCGTGCTCGCGGCCCGCAACCTCGGCAGGCTGGAGAAGCTGTCGGCGCGGCGGCGGTACGGCTTCATCGAGGCGCTGGACTTCTCGCCCGCCCGGCGCACCGGCGCGGCCGGCTCCGCGGTCGCCACCTTCATGGCCCACCACCAGGGCATGACCATCGTCGCGCTGGCCGACGTCCTGCTCGGCGCGCCCGCCCGGCGCTGGGCGATGCACAACACCGCCCTGGAGGCCGTGGCTTCCCTGCTCCACGAGCGGCCGCCCCGCGAGGCCACCGCCTTGCCGATGCCGCCGTACGGCCCGCCCGCGCAGCCCCTGAAGCAGCGCGACGGCGGCTTCGTGCGCGAGGTGATACCGGGCATGGCGGCGGTGGAGCCCACCCACTTGCTGTCCAACGGGCGCTACAACGTCTCGCTGCGCGCCAATGGCGCGGGCACCAGCCGCTGGGGTGCCGTGGGCCTGTCCCGCTGGCGGGACGACGCCCTGCGCGACGCGCGCGGCAGCTTCGTCTACCTGCGCCGGGGCGGCGCGCGGCCGGTGTCGGTGACCCAGCACCCGGCGCCCGACCCTGCCGCCGACTACCGCAGCACCTTCCACGCCGACCGCGTGTGCTTCGACGCCTCGTGGGCCGACTTCCATGTGCGCACGACGGTGTGGATCAGCCCGGAGGACGACGTCGAGTTCCGCCGCGTCGAGCTGGGCAACCTCGGGCCGCGCCAGATCGAGGTCGAGGTGATCTCGGCCTTCGAGCCCACGCTGTCCGACGCGCGTGCGGACGAGGCGCATCCGGCCTTCTCGAACCTCTTCGTCACCGCACGCTGGGATCCCGCGGGCCAGGCCCTGGTCTTCACGCGCCGGCCGCGCCTGCCGCAGGATCCGCAGCTGCAGGCCGCGCACTTCCTGACCGACACGGATGCCCAGGTGCTGCAGGTGCGGGCGCAGGCCGACCGCCAGCACTGGGCCGGACGCAACCGCGGGCCGAGCCAGCCGCTGGCCGAGCTGTTCGACCTGCCTGCGGCGTGCGATGCGGAGCGCGGGGAGCACACCCTGGATACCGGGCTGGATCCGGCATGCGTGCTGGCCGCGCGCGTGCGCATCGCGGCCGGGGCGAAGGTGCAGCTGACCTTCGCCACGGCCGCCTCCGACGATCCCGCCGTCCTGCGCGCCCTGCTGGACAAGTACCGACAGGCGAGCCACGTACAGCGTGCCTCCCTGATGTCCGCGACGCTGACGGGCATCCGCCTGCACGGGCTGCGCATGGGGGCCGAGGACTTCGCCGCCGTGCAGAGCCTGACCACGGCCCTCGTGTTGAACCTGCCGCGCCGCATCGCGCCGCAGGCCACGGCCGACGGCGATGCCTCGGCCACCACGGACCGCCGCCTGCTGTGGCGCGTGGGCATCTCCGGCGACCATCCGATCATCCTGGTGTCGGCGGCCGCGCCGCAGGGGCTCGGGCTGCTGCGCTCGCTGGCGCAGGCCCTGCGCCTGTGGTCGTGGGGCGACATCGCCTGCGACGTGGTGGTGGTGAACGCCGAGCCCGCGTCCTACCTGATGCCGCTGCATCGCGAGATCGTCGCGCTGCAGGCCCGGCACCTGGCCGACGGCCCGCGGTCGAAAGCCGCGGCCGCAGGCTTCCACCTGTTTCGCGTCGACCAGCTGGCGCCGGAGGAACTGTCCACCCTGCACGGCCTGGCGCGCGTGCGCCTGCATGCCGACGGCCGGCCGCTCCTGCATCACATCCGGGCCTGGATGCGCTGGCACGAGGAGGACCAGGAGGAGCGCGGCGGCACCGGCACGACCGTGCTGGCGCACGCGTCTTCGAGCGGCACGGTGCGCGTCGCCGGCGGCGCCTTCTCGACGGCCGGCG
The DNA here is from genome assembly GCA_004322345.1 of Aquabacterium sp. Taxonomy (GTDB): domain Bacteria; phylum Pseudomonadota; class Gammaproteobacteria; order Burkholderiales; family Burkholderiaceae_C; genus Aquabacterium. Next base: position 12,928 of record SCTQ01000284.1, read on the forward strand.
AATTCCGCTTCGACGTCGGCGCGCACGTGCGCCCCGCGCGGCCGTGGATCAACGTGCTGGCCAATCCGGCGTTCGGCGCACAGATCTCGGAGGCTGGCGCGGGCCATACCTGGGCCGTGAACAGCCGGCTCAACCAGCTCACGCCGTGGTCCAACGATCCGGTGTGCGACCCGCCAGGCGAATGGATGCTGCTGCAGGACTGCCGCACGCGCGAAGCATGGCAGCTCACCCCGTCGGACTGCGGCGACCCGGGCGCGACCTACCACGTCGCCCATGGGCAGGGCTGGAGCAGCATCACCCACCGGCGGGGCAAGCTCGACGTCGATGTCTGCTGGTGCGTGGACGCCGAGGCCAGCGTCAAGCAGGTCCGCGTGCGCCTCGTCAACCGAGGGCACCGGCCGCTGCAGCTGCGGCTGGCGGGGGTGGCGGAGTGGATCATGGGCGCCGGCCGGGCGGACCGCAGCACGGTGCACACGGCCATGCGATGCATCCGCCTGCCGGTGCCCGCCATGGCGGCGCACGAGGGGCAGGACGCGCGCCTGCCCTTCCACGCGCTGCTGTGCACGCAGCGCGAGCAGTCGCTGGGCTGGGGCTGGGGAACGGCCTTCCTGGCCATCGGCAGCGCCGCCGGCGACGTGCTGGACTGGACCTGCGACCGGCGCGAATGCTTCGACTCCCGCGGACGCCAGGTGCTGCCGGATCACTTCGGCCAGCGGTGCGGCGCGGGGCTGGACCCGTGCGCGGCCTTGTCCCTGCGGTTCGAGGTCGAGGCCGGCCATGCTGCCGAGCGCGTCTTCCTCATGGGCTATGCGCCCAGCCCTGATGCGGCCTGGGAGCTGGCCCAGCGCGCGGCGGTGGTCCCGGCGCAGCGCCGCCTCGACGAGGTCCGACGGGGCTGGGACCGGCTGCTGCAGGCCAGCGTCGTGCACACGCCGGACCCGCTGTTCGATGTGATGGTCAACCGCTGGCTGCTTTACCAGACCGTGTCCTGCCGCCTGTGGTCCAAGGCCGGCTTCTACCAGGCCGGCGGCGCCACCGGCTTCCGCGACCAGCTGCAGGACGCGATGGCCCTGAGCTGGGCCGAGCCCGGGTTGCTGCGCCGGCAGATCGTGCTGTGCGCGTCGCGCCAGTTCGCCCAGGGCGACGTGCAGCACTGGTGGCACGCGCCGCAGGGCGCAGGCGTGCGCACGCACATCTCGGACGACCTGCTCTGGCTGCCGCATGCCTGCGTGCGCTACCTGCTGGCCACCGGCGACATGGCGCTGCTGGACGAAGCGGTCCCCTTCATCGTGGGCGACGAGATCCCTGCCGGCGCCGAGGATGCCTACTACGTCCCCCGCGTGAGCACGCAGACGGCCAGCGTCTACGAGCACGCCGCCCTGACCATCGACCGCAGCCTGAGGGTGGGCGTCCACGGGCTGCCGCTGATGGGAAGCGGCGACTGGAACGACGGCATGAACCGGGTCGGCGCGCAGGGGCGCGGCGAATCGGTCTGGCTGGGCTGGTTCCTCTGCCACCTCGTGCGCGACTTCGCGCCGCTGGCGCGCTCGCGCGGGGAGGCGGCGCGCGCCGGGCAATGGGAAGCCGCCGCAGCCGGATGGAAGTCGGCGCTGAACACGACGGCCTGGGACGGCGAGTGGTTCAAGCGCGCCTTCTTCGACGACGGCCAGGCGCTGGGCACGCGCACGGCGGCCGAGGGCCGCATCGACCTGATCGCGCAGGCGTGGTCGGTGCTGTCGGGTGCCGCCCCCGCCGAGCTGCAGGAACAGGCGCTGGCTGCCGTGCGGCGGCACCTGGTGGACGATGAGGCCGGCCTCGTCCGCCTGCTGCATCCGCCTTTCGCCCAGGCGCGGCCCAGCCCGGGCTACGTGCAGGCCTATCCCGCCGGGGTGCGGGAGAACGGCGGGCAGTACGCGCACGCAGGGGTGTGGGCGCTGATGGCGCAGGCCCAGGCGGCCGTCCACGGGCCGTCCACGCAGGCCGACGGCATGGACGGTGCGGACCTGGCCTATCGCTGGTTCACCTATCTGAGCCCGGCGCATCGCGCCTGCCATCCGGCCTGGGGCGCGGCCTACGGGCTGGAGCCCTACGTCGTCGCCGGCGACGTGCATGCCGGCGCGCACGCCGGGCGCGGCGGCTGGAGCTGGTACACCGGCGCGGCGGGCTGGCTGCACCGCGCGGCCGTCGAATCCATCCTCGGCCTGCGCCAGGGTGCCGAGACGCTGAGCTTCCAGCCCTGCCTGCCGCCGCACTGGGACCGTGCCGAGCTGACGCTGCGCCGGGACGGGCGCGCCATGCGCTTCATCCTGCTGCGTGCCGACACGCAGCAGGCACGCCGTGCCGCGGGCAGCCTGGACGCGGCGCTGCTGCATCCTGGCCAGCCACTGCGCTGGCATGGGCTGGCCGATGGAAGCACGTTCGTCGTCCCGCTGCCGCTCGCGGCCGCGCAGGCCCAGCCGGCGGGCCCCGACATGACCGTGGCCGTCCAGCCATGAGCGCCATCGCCGCGCAGCTAACTGCGGGCCGCCACGTCGAACTCGCGCAGCATCACCGGCTCCAGCGAGCCTGCGGCCAGCCGGCGGTGCACGGCGGCGTCGATCTCATCGCGATGGGCCGCGTAGATCGCCAGGGCATCCTCCCCGCCGGGCTGGCCGCGGAAGCGGAAGTGCAGCGCCTCCTTGGTGATGCTGGCGCCCACGGGCCGGCCGTCCTCGGCGGTCACCCAGAACCGCAGGGCTCCTGAGTCGTTGTGAAAGAAAGGCTTCGAATCCATCGGGTGGCTCCAGGCGGAAAGGCGATGGTCCAAGCTAGGGCCGGCGGCGCAAGCCGTCCGTGCGGTGGCGAACACAGCCGGGGCAGATGTGAGGGCCGCAGGCGATCGCCGCGCGGCAGGGCGGGATGACGCTGGCGATGTGGGCGCTGTTCGGGGGTGTCCTCCTGCTGTCCTTCGTGCTGCTGGGCACCTGGCTCGGACGCCTGCCGCTGAGCAGCGCGATGCTGTACCTGGGCGTGGGCTGGCTGCTGGGGCCGTCCGCGGTCGGCGTGCTGAACCCGGATCCGGTGCGGCATGCCCACCTGCTGGAGGTGGCCTGCGAGGCGGCCCTGATCATCTCCCTGTTCGCCGTCGGCCTGCACCTGGGCGTGCCCTTTCGGGACCGGCGCTGGTGGCTGCCGCTGCGCCTGGCCTTCGTGTCGATGGCGGCCATGGTGCTGATGATCGCCGCCGTGGGCTTCTGGCTGCTGGACCTGCCGCCCGGCGCGGCCGTGCTGCTGGGCGCGATCCTCGCGCCGACGGATCCGGTGCTGGCCTCCGGCGTGCAATCGGAAGCCGGCGATCGCCCCGACCTGGTGGGCTTCAGCCTGGCCGGCGAGGGCGGCCTCAACGACGGCGCGGCGTTCCCCTTCGTGATGCTGGGCCTGGGGATGCTGGGCATGCACGGCGCGGACCCGTGGCTGGCGCACTGGCTGGGCGTGGAGCTGCTGTGGGCGACGGCCGCAGGGCTGGCCATCGGCGGCGCGGTGGGGGGCCTGGTCGGATGGCTGGTGGTGCGCCTGCGCGCCCACCACCGCGAGGCGCTGGGCCTGGACGTCTTCCTGGGCCTGGGGCTCATCGGCCTGGCCTACGGCGCGGCGCAGGCGGCGCAGGCCTCGGGCTTCCTGGCCGTCTTCGCGGCGGGGTTCGCGCTGCGGCGCGTGCGCGAGCAGCCGATCGGAGAAGCGGCGCCGCAGCGCAGCCGCAAGCAGGAAGCCCGCGCGCTCCATTCCCGCCACGCCAGCGCCGCGATGCGTGAATCGGTGCAGCTGTTCAACGGCCAGCTGGAGAAGCTGGCCGAGCTGGCGATGGTGCTGCTGGTGGGCGCCATGCTCGTGCACGCATCGAACGCAGCGGCGGCCTGGTGGTTCGTGCCGCTGGTGCTGGTGGTGCTGCGCCCGCTGTCCACGCTGCCGGCCATCATGGGCAGGCCCGTGCGCGGGCCGCAGGCGGCGATGGTGGCGTGGTTCGGCATCCGCGGGATCGGCTCCATCTACTACATGGCCTTCGCCGTGCGCCACGGCCTCGACCCCGTGGTGGCCGAGGTCGTGGTGTCCCTGACCTTGTGGACCGTGGCGGCGTCCATCCTGGCGCATGGGCTGAGTGCGCGGCCGATGATGAGGTGGTATCTGTCGTCGAGGGTGAGGCGGTGAATCCGCCGGCCTGGATCGGCCCGCGTCGCTAAGCGCCCGCGTCGCCCGCGGCCAACTGAGCACGGCAGGCCGCCGCCATGACCATGCCCTCGGCCGCCAGCTCTCCCAGCTCCGCCAGCAGGTGGCCGAGCGACTCGATCACCTCGCCGGGCACGCCCCCCACATCCGCCTCCGGCGCCGCATGCACCAGCAACGCCCCGATGCCCCGCATGCCGGCCTGGGCCAGGCGCATGCAGTCCTCGGCGTGCTCGGCAAGGTCGCGCAGCACCGCGGGGTGGGTCAGGGAATAGTCCGGCCGGCCGTCGAGGCCGAGGGCCAGGGCAGGGAGGGTGTGCAGGAGGCCGTGGATGGGGCGGTGGCGGAGGGTGGGGAGCATGCGTGCTTCCGTAGCCATTGGCATGGCGCGCAGAGACACACCGGATTGTGTTTCACCCGTGTGGACGATCATCCGTTATTTAATCGTCCGTGGTTCTATCGTCCTCCAGGGGGAATCATTTGTTCATGCCAGTCTCATCACCCCGCCACGCGAATCATCCTGCGCTCATAGCACTAGGCGACGCTATTCGCCGCGTCAGGTTGGAACGGGGGGTATCGCAGGAGGAGTTGGCGCACCAGAGCGAGATCGACCGCTCCTACATGAGCAGCATCGAACGCGGCCAGCAGAATCCGGGGATCGTGTCGATTCTGCGGATTGCGCAGGCGCTGGATACGACGCTGACGGAGCTTGCGGCGGAGGCGCGGCTCTAGAGAAGGGCACTCGGGGGGCGAGCGCTACCCCGAGACAAAAGGGCAAGGACTGATATTTCGAGACGAAGGTGCACATCGACGTGGATGAGCCCTCGAGGCTGGATCGTCGCGCCCCTGTTGAACCTGTGGATGGCGCGGCGGCAATTAATGAAGATGCAGGGATGAGCGCGCGTGCAGGGCGCCGAATTAGCGCAGCAAGAGCCTTCGCTATCCGATGAACCTCGCGCTGCTTCACCCAATGGCTTGAGCTTGTTCCAATGCCTGGAAGCGGCCAGGCCGCGTGCCCTACGAAGACCTTCTCTAACGGCCGACGCCGCGTAAGGCATCGTCGTAGAGCCTGCAGTCGGCAGAAACGGCCTGGTGCGCTCATTTGCTAACGAAGCACTCAAGCCATGAGCGGCGGCTCCGCAGCGGTTCCTGTCAGTCAAATATGTGACGGTGACTTGCCGCTCCCGGCCATGAGCAGTCGGTGAGCCTTGGGTTTGGCGCGAAACGATACATCGTGCAGAGGGTCGCGGTCTCGCGTCACTCGTCTCCAGAACGCAACCCTCGAAAGAGCATCTCCACCAAGGCACTGATGAACTCGGCCTTGAAGCTCGCGTGCCCGGCGAGAAGACGATAGAAGATCGGTCCGTAGATCATGTCCAAGGCGACTTCCATGTCAGGTGGGCGCCGCAATTCACCCGATTGAACGCCGCGTTCGATCAACAGTGCACCGGTTCGGCGGCTCTGTTGGATGACCTGGTTTCGGAAGGCCTTGGCGAGTTCGCTGCCAGGGTCGGCGGCCGCCATCATCAGCGTGATCTGCCGGCCGCGCGCCGAGTTGAAACTCTGCGACATGGCCGTCAGGTGATGGACCAGCGCCACAGTCAGTGACCTCGAACGAGACGGCTGCGGCTGCTCCATGGGCTCCTGCATGAAGGCAGCCATCGCCAACTCCTGCGCATTCGCCCAGCTTCGATAGATGGTCGGCTTGCCGACCCCGGCCCGCTCGGCGACCCGGTCAATGCTGAGGCGGCCGATGCCCTCTGTTGCGAGAATGTGGCG
>SCTQ01000024.1 GCA_004322345.1 Aquabacterium sp.
GGGAGTCACATCGGCATCGCGCGCTGGGTGGCAGCGCGGCACAGTGAAGACGGCGCCCGTGGCGCATGGAACGGCAGTCAGCAAGGGCGGCGAAGCACCGCCCGGGTTGCAAGAGCCTGCGCGCTGCACTCGATGCCAGTCTAACCGCGGCGTGCTTCATGCCGCCTCCCCGACCTGTTGGTGTTGCGTCAGTTGCGGCTGGGCCAGCTGGCGCAGCGCCAGCATGTGGGCGCAAGGCCCGCGGCGCAGCCGGTTCTGGCCATAGAAGTTGCAGCCGCAATGGCCGTCTTGCTGTTGCTGGTCGGCGTTGAGCACCAGTTGCGGCTCGTACTCGCGGCCGCCGTCCTTCACCCTGCCGGTGATCACGAGGCGCTCGCCGCGCGGCTCGATGCCTGAGAGCTTGGCGCCCTTCGCATGGATCAGCGCGAGCGCCGCCTCCTCCTCGGGGCTGGCGAAACGCAGTGCCGCCAGGGGCAGCGGCTCGCGCGCCAGCTCGCGCCAGGCATAGCGGCCCATGGGCAGGTCGAAGACCGCGCGGCCAGCCTGCACCCACAGCGTCAGCGCGGCGTCCACGTCGGCCTGCGGCAGGGCGGTGCGCGCGGCCAGCTCGGCGGAGGTGGCCATCCAGTCGCGCTGCAGCACCTGCGCCACCGCGAGCCTGGTGGCGTCGCTGACGTCGTGGCGGGCCTGCAGCAGGTCGAAGCGGCCGGCGGCCGACCAGTCGTTGGCCGTCCAGCCCGACAGGCCCAGCGTCACCGTGACGTCGCCCATCTCCACCACCCAGAAGCTGGGCAGTCCCGTGCCCAGCAGGTGAACGCGCACCCGCGTGGCCAGCGGAATCAGGCGCTCCAGCGTGAGCAGGCGGCGGCGGCCCCACACGCGCACGCTGCGCGGGCCGTCCAGCGGTGCGCCGGCGACGGCGCTGCGGCGCGCCGCCAGCTCGACGTTCCAGGGCTCCAGCACCAGTCGCGCGGGCTGCCCGGGCTGCAGCTCGAAGCGCAGCGAGCGCGGCCCTGCGCGCTCCTTGCGCTGGCGCAGCAGGCTGCACAGGTTGTGCAGGTCCATCGGATGCAGCTCCACCACCGTGGCCGGCAGCGTCATCGCGCTGGAGACCTGCAGGAAGCCGCGCACCCAGCTGTCGGGCAGGTCGATCTTCTCCTCGTGGAAGGCCGGGTCGTCGCCGGTGGCCACGGTGAAGCCCGCGGGGTCCACCTTGAAGCGGGTGGCCTTGTAGTCGCGGATCTTCTGGAACTCCTCGTACAGGCCCGCCGAGTAGTCGATGTTGGTGGTGCCCAGCGCCATCGGCGCCGTGCGATCGAACACGTCGTGCCGCACGCTGACCGCGCAATAGCTGGACTCGTCCTGGCTGAAGGCCTCGAAGAGCAGGCGCTCGGGATGCACGGTGATCACCGGGTCCAGCACGAACCAGGCGTCGCGGTTGGCCTGGTAGAGCCAGTTGAAGTAGCGGCCGCGGGCTTCCCAGAACGGCGCCAGCGCGGCGGCCTTGACGCTGCGCAGCTGGCCGAGCTCCGCGCCGAGGCTGGCGACCTGGCCCTTGATCTCCTGCGCCTGCTGCATGAAGCGCACGAGCATGGACTGCTCGTTGTCGGCCAGCCAGCGCTGGTAGGCGGACTTGTCGCGGCCGCGGTAGCGCAGGTCGCTGACGACCACCGAATGCAGGGCCGACAGCGCCTCGCGGAACACCAGGTGGGCATGCGAGTCGCGCCGCAGCAGCCCCTCGAAGGACACCGGCGGGCGCAGGGTGTCGGGCACGAAGCTGAAGGCCTGCTGGTCCGCGGTGCCGTCCACCGTGGTGCTGCCGTAGTACTTGTAGCGGAATTCCATGGTGCTCAGGCCGTGTGTGCCGGGGGCTTCTTCCACGCGAGGAAGGGCAGCTCGATCTGCGGATGCCGCGCGGCGATGTCGCGCAGGCCGGCGATGTACTGCGGCTTGTCGGTGAGGCTGGTGCTCACCACCTGGCGGGCGAAGATCTCGGCCACCACGGCCGCGGTCTCGGGCGCCGCGGTCTGTGCGCGCAGGAAGGCGGTGACGCGCGACTTGGCCACCCGGCCGCGGTGGACCTGGCTGAGCACGCTCAGGAAATAGGGCCGCAGCGCACGCAGCTGCTGCGCCAGCCGCACCGGGTCGTCGGTGGGCAGCTCCAGCAGCCATTGCGTGACGAAGAGCTGGACCTGGGTGCCGGGGTGCTGGCTCAGGCGCGTCAGGCACAGGCTGGCGTCGGCCGCGCTCATGCGGCGCACCAGGCGGCTGCGGCCCAGCGCCTGCATCCAGTCGCGCGGATGGTCGATCCAGGCGACCAGCAGATCCACGCCCAGCGAGTCGTCGCCCAGGCGTTCGCCGAACAGCGACTGCGCGTAGGCGCGGGCATCGTCGAAGGCGGTATCACCCAGCGGCAGAAGCTCGGCCGACTGCTCGGGTGAGGGCACGGCCGGCAGGCTGGCGTCCAGCGCGCGCATGGCCCAGGCGCGCACGCCGGCGTCGGCATGGCGCGCCAGCGTGGCCTGCTGGCGCAGCGTGTAGTCGGCGGGCGCCAGCGCGGCCAGCGCCCACGCACCGTAGCGCTGCGCGCCGACGCTGCGCGCCTGCAACGCGCGCCACGCACCCGACGCATCACGCGCCGGCGCATGCGCGGCCAGGTCCTGCGTGAGCCAGCGCAGCGCATCGTCGTGCGCCCCCTCGCCGGCCTCGGCCTGGAACAGCGCCTGGTGCAGACGCGCGGCGACGGCCTGCGCCAGTTGCGCGTCGGCCGCGGCCAGGCGCAGCAGCGCCGGGGCGATGGCGGCGCGGATGCCGGCGTGCGCATGCAGCGCCAGCTCGCCGAGCAGGTCGGTGTGGCCGCGCAGCACCTCGTCGGGCAGGGCCGCCAGCAGGCGGGCGCCGCAGGCGCGGCGCTCGGGGTCCTCGGCCGACAGCAGCCGCGTGAGCATCGACGGCGGCAGCAGGGCCACGCCCGCCGGGTCGAGCAGCAGCCAGGTGACGCCGAGGTGCGCGAGGGTCGGCAGCGGATGGTCGATCAGCGCCAGCAGCGGACCCAGGCCCGCCAGCACGGCCGCGGCTGCGGGCGCAGCCAGCTGGGCCTTGAGCAGCTGGTCGACGAGCGCGGCGCCTTCGGCCAGGCCGCGCGCCGCGGGATCAGCCGCCAGCAAGGCGGCCTGCAGCTCGGCGAAGAGCTCCGCCGTCGGTGCCAGCACGGTCAGGCCGCAAGCCTGGCGGCGCACGCGCTCATCGCCGGACAGCAGCAGCGCCACCACCAGCGCGGCGTGGTGCGCATACGTGGCGGGGTCGCCGGCGATGTGCAGCAGCGCAAAGTCGCGGGCCTCGGCATGGCTGCCGGTGGCCATCAGCGTGAGCCAGGGCACCCGGGCGGCGGCGTCGGGTGCAGCCTCCATGCGCGCGCGCGCCGCGTCGAAGCCGATGGCCGCGGTCAGCGGATAGGCGCTGCGCAGCAGGGCCTCCAGCACGGGGGCGTCCTGCCCCAGCACGAAGTCTTCGTGGTCCTCCAGCGCGCGGGCGACCACGCTGTGCACCAGCGCGCTGCGGCTGCGCATGGCCAGTTGCAGCAGGGCCTCGGGATGCGCGTCCCACATCGCACGCAGGCCCTCGGTGCGATGGAGCATCGCCCGCGTGGTGTCCAGCGGCTCCAGCGTCCACCAGCGCCTGGCGCGCGGGCTGGTCCGCAGGCCGGGCAGCTCGGGCAGCAGCAGCCTGGCCACCAGCAGCCAATTGGCACCGGCGTGATGCAGCCTCAGCGTGCGCTGGTAGCGGCCGTCGGCACCGAGGGCCCAGCGATGTTCCTCGCGCGGCATCTCCAGGTCCTCGTCCGCCAGGCCCAGCAGCAGGCCCACCGCCAGCTCCGGCGCGTGCGCGTGGCCGATGGCCGCCAGACGCCGCAGGTTGCGCCAGCCGCGCAGGCGCAGGTACTCGCGGGTGCGCGGGCTGTAGGCCAGTGCGGGCTGGCGCGCACCGCCGCCGGTGCGGGTGATCCACTGGCCGGTGGTCGGCGAGCGGTAGCGCCGCGGCTGCGGCGGCATGAGGCTGCCCGGGGTGTTCTCGAAACGAGCGTGCAGCAGGCCCAGGGCCTGCGCGTCGCGCCGCAGCTCGGCGGCCTTGTAGACGTAGCGCAGCGCCTGGAAGCAGTCGGCCCGCAGCGGCAGCGACTGCAACAGGTCCAGCACCAGCACGCGCGCTGCGGGCAGGACGAGCGCGATGTCGTACCACTCCTGCAGCAGGTGCGCCCACTCGAGCCGGCGCTCGTCGAGTGCGGCGTCCAGGCGCGAGACCAGCGCCTCGCCGGTCTCGGTGGCCGCCAGCTCGGGCTGCCAGCGCGCGGCCAGCTCCGCAGCGTGGGCCTGCAGCGCGACGGGCTCCAGCAGCATCAGCCAGGCCTGGCGCGCGATGCGCTGGGTGGCCGGGCTGCGGCCGCGCTGCGACAGGGCCTGCATGGCCTCGGCTGCGCCGCGGTCGCCGAGCCGGCCGATGGCCGCGGCCAGGCACAGGTCCAGCAGGTCGCTGCCGGTTTCCAGCAGCCCGACCAGCCGCGGCACCAGCGCACGCAAGGCGCGCTGCGAGGCGCTGCCGGACGCGTCGGCGCATTCGGCCAGGCGCCATGCGGCGCGGGCCTGGCGCTCGGGGGATTCGAGCTTCCAGCTCGCGGGCTGGAAGCGGGCAGCCAGCGCCGTGACGTGCCCGGGCACGGGGTGTTCGGCGGCAGGCGCGGCCACGGCAGCGGGCTGCACGGGCAGCAGGTCGACCAGCGCATCGAAACCGTCGCGGCGCACGAGCTGCTCGCCCGCGGCCAGCCGGCGGCGCAGGAAGTCGAGTGCACGGCGCTCGGCCTCCTGCAGCGTGCAGGGCACGGCCGTCAGCGAGGACTCGCCGATGTCCTGTCGCACGGTGACGATGTAGCGGAGCTGGCCCGCGGGCAGGTCGAGCTCGACCAGCTCGACGCTGCACAGGCGCTCGCGCGGATGCTGCCGCACGAGCGTGGCGGATGCGATCTTCCTCAAGGTGTTCCTCCCTGGCGGCAACCGGTACGTCGCGGGCTGCCGCATCCCGGCGGCCGCGCCGCGGGTGCTGCCGATTCTGGCAGGGCGCATTCTGCCCGCCGCTAGACTGCGCGCCGCGCAAGGGGGGCGTCGATGAACGAAGGACATGCGCGCCGCAAGGGCGCGCCACGGGTGGGGATGCGTGCCGTCGCATGCATCCTGGTGCTGGCCGCGGCCGGCGCATTTGCCTGGTTCGGCAGCCATCGTGGGCAGGACCTGCGTGGCCGCGCCTCGCCGGCACAGGTCGCCTCCTCGCTCGCCGGCGGCACCGCCTGGATCTGGCCCGCCAGCAACGGCCCCTTGTCCGCGCAAGACGACACCGCAAGCTACCGCGAAGCTGCCGTGCTGGTGGAGTCGCTGGTGCTGCGCGGCGACGGCGTCGAGCGCGGCGGGCGCACGCAGCCGCTGGCCCTGCCGGCCGGCGTGCGCCTGGTGCCCGTCGTGCACGTCGAGTCCGCGCCCGGCACGCCTGCCGGCTTCACCCCGGCCCAGAGCGAGGCCGTCGTCGCTGCCGTGCGCCGCCACGCGCGCCTGGCAACGGCGGGGGCCGGCGTGCTGCAGCTGGACTTCGAGGCCCCGGCCCGCCAGCGCGAGGCCTATCGCGAACTCGTCGCCCGCGTGCGCGAGGCCCTGCCTGCCGGCCTGCGCCTGAGCGTGACCGCGCTGGCGCACTGGTGCACCCAGGGCGACTGGCTGGACCGGCTGCCGGTGGACGAGGTGGTGCCCATGCTCTACCGCCTGGGGCCGCGCGCCGACGACTGGCTGCGCCGCTTCGTGCAGGACGACACCGGCCTCGCGCGGCGCTGCCGCGGGCCCGCGCTGGGCTTCGCCACCAACGATCCGCCGCCGCCTGCCCTGCTGGCGCGCACCGCCCGTCCCTACTGGTTCGACGAGTCCGCCTGGTCGAACCCTTCACGTCCCCCTCGCCACCTCGACCCATGAAGATGACCCGCACCCCGCTACGCCGCATCTGCATCGCACTCGCCGGCCTCGGCGCCTTCTCGCTCGCCTTCGGGGCACCGGCCGCCAGGCCGGCCGACGACGACGAGAGCGACCTGCCGCTGACCGTGCGCAGCAACTACGTCGCCCCCATCGTGGGCCCGGCCGACGACACCGCCTATGCGCGCGGCGCACTCGGCCTGGTGCGGCACGGCTACGGCCGCGCCTCGCTCTTCGTGGCCTGGCGCGTGATGCAGCTGCCGCCGGGCGCGCTGGCGCGGGAGAGCCACGACCGCAAGACCGACTGGCTGCACGTCGGCCTGCCTCGGCCGCAGCGCGACGGCGATCAGATCGAGCAATGGCTTCGCGTGCGCGGCGAGCTGGTGCAGCAGGCACCGGCCGTGGCGCCCGACTACTTCCGCCAGGAGAAGCGCAAGCTGGAGGGCATCGGCGAGTTCGACGCCACGGTGGGCCAGTGCGGCCCCCATGCCTATGCCTTCGCGACCCAGACGCTGCGCGAGCTCAAGGCAGACGCCGCGCTGACCGACGACGATCGCCGCACCTGGATCGCCGGGCAGGACGCGGTCTTCGCCCGCTGCTCCTGGGTCCCCGGCACGGGCCCTGCGCCGGCGCTGCCCGCGCTGCTGCCGGCCAGCGCCGCGGCCAGGCTGCGCCAGCTCAACGCCTACCAGCACGCCGCCGCCCTGTTCTACGGCGACGACTACGCCGCAGCGCGGCGCGAGTTCGACGCCATCGCGGCCGTGCCGGGCCATCCGATGCGGCCCTGGGCCGCGCTGGGCGCGCTGCGCTGCCTCGTGCGCGAGGCGGTTCGGGACGCCGAATGGGAGGCCGCCACGGACGACGCGTGGAACAAGCGCAAGCTGCGCGACGACGCCTACCGCGCAGCCATCGCGCCCGCCGCGGCCCGCCGCAGGGCGCGGCTGGACGCGTCCGCCAAGGACTTCAGCGCGCGCATGAAGGCCGCCGAGGCCGATGCCTCGCTCGCGGTGGTGCGCGACGCGATGCGCTATACCGCGCGCCGCGCGTCGCTGCAGCTGACGCCGTGGGTCGTGATGGACCTGGCGATGAAGGCCCTGGACCTGCCCTTGACCAATCCGTACACGGTCGGCGCGCTGGATCTCTTCCAGGAGCTGTATCCGCGCGTCGCACCCGACCGTCCCGTGGGCGACCTCGCGGCCGACCTGCGCAAGTACGCGTGGTTCGACTTCGTCGTCACGGTGCAGGGCTGCTCGGACGTGCCGAAGGCGCCGGACGCCGCCATCTGCGATGCCGAGCACGCGCATGCGCAGGCGCGCTGGCAGGAGACCAAGCACAACGCCTGGCTGCTGGCCACGCTGATGACGGCGCGCCAGCCGTCCGCGGCCGACCTGCCCGCGGCCGAGGCCGCGCGTGCGGTGCCCGCCGAGCGCCCCGAATGGGCCAGCCTGCAGTTCTACGCGGCACGCGTGCTGAGGGCTCAGGGCCGCGAGGCGGATGCACGCACGGCGCTGGAGGCGGTGGCCGCCTCGCCCACGCTGCACAAGCGCGAACGCCCGCTGGTGGAGGCTGCGCTGCGCGCCCGCTGAGGCGGTACGCACACAAGCTCGCGCCGGCATCCCGAACTTGTCGGATGCAGCGCCCGGCCTCGTTCGCGAAGATCCGGCCACGGTGGCGGGCGGGCCGGCGCACGCGCGACCTGCCGTGCCATCCAACGACCGGGAGCCCCCATGACGATCGACCTTGTCTGCACCCCGCGCCAGCTGCCCGAGCACCTGCGCATCGCCGCGGCCGAGCGCGCCATCGCGCACAACCCGGCCAACCGGCCGCATTCGCTGATCGTGGCGCATGCCCTGGGCGCCAACCCGCCCAAGGCGCGCCTCGCGGTGCTCACGGGCAAGCGCTGGAAGATGACGCCCAAGGGCCTGCTGTTCACCGTCGGCTTCCTCGAAGCGGCACCGGCGGCCCTGCGCAAGCGGATCCTGTCGCACATGAACGCCTGGTCGAAGACGGCCAACGTGAAGTTCGTCGAGAGCCACGACCACCCGATGGTGCGCATCGCGTTCGCCAGCGATCCGCCGGAAGCGTCCGGCTACTGGTCCTACGAAGGCACCGACATCCTCAGCATCCCCGCCGGCGAGCCGACGATGAACCTGGAAGCCTTCTCGATGAAGACGCCCGCCAGCGAGTTCCATCGCGTGGTGCGCCACGAGACCGGTCACACGCTGGGCTTCCCGCACGAGCACATGCGTGCCGAGCTGGTGCAGCTGATCGACCGCAGGAAGGCCATCCGGTTCTTCGGCGCCACGCAAGGCTGGTCGCCGCAGGAAGTCGAAGCCCAGGTGCTGACGCCGCTGGAGCAGTCGTCCATCATCGGCACGCCGCCGGACCAGGTGTCGGTGATGTGCTACCAGATCCCCGGCAGCATCACCAAGAGCGGCAAGCCCATCCTGGGCGGGCTGGACATCGACAAGTCCGACTACGACTTCGCCGGTGCCATCTACCCCAAGCCGCCGAAGCCGCCCGCCAAGAAGAAGGCGGCGGGGAAAAAGAACTAGGCCTGGCCCGCGTCGGGATGCCGCGCCTTCCAGGCTCGCAGTGCCTGGCGGTACTGGTCCATCTCGAGGTCGTACAGGTCCATCACGCAGGGGTCGCAGCCGCTGCCGCAGCAGGCGCCGGGGTCCGGCGGCTCGGGCGGCCGGGGCATGGGATCGTGGTCGGGTACGGCGGACGCGGTCATGCCCGCGATTGTCCCTCGCGGCGCCCGCCCGGCCCGCTGCGGCAGGTGGCGCGCGCGCAAGCAGGATGGCAGGCATTGCCGGCACCCCGGCCCGCTATGCTGGCCCGATGGACTCCCTCATCGCCGCCGCTGCGCGCGCCCTGTCCGCGGGCGATGCCGTCGCCGCGCTGAAGCACGTCAGCCTGCGCGACGACCCGCCTGCGCTGGCCCTGCGCGGCATCGCGATGGCCCAGCTGGGCGAGCTGCCGCGCTCGCGCGAGCTGCTGCGCCAGGCGGCCCGCGGCTTCGGCACGCACGAGGCGCGCTCACGGGCTCGTTGCCAGGTGGCCGAGGCCGAAGTGGCGCTGGCGCTGCGCGAGCTGGGCGGCGCAGCGCGCACGCTGGACCTCGCGGCGCAGGCGCTACAGGCCCACGGTGACATCGCGAACGCGCAGCATGCGCGGCTGATCGCCGTGCGACGGTCGCTGCTGCTGGGGCGCCTCACCGCGGCGGCGGACGAGCTGGCACGGATCGACGTGCAGGCCCTGCCGCCGCCGCTGCGCGCCGTCGCCGGGCTGGCTGCCGGCGAGGTGGCCCTGCGTTCGCTGCGCACGGCCGACGCCCGCGCCGCACTGGCCCGCGCCCGAGAAGCCGCGCGGCAGGCCCGCATCCCGGCCCTGCTGGCCGAGGTGGACGACGCCCTCGCCGCCTTCGAGCGACCCGCCGCGCGCTGCCTGCAAGGAGGCGCAGAACGCGCGCTGCGCCTGGACGAGATCGAGACGCTGCTGGAGTCCGGCACGCTGGTGCTCGACGCCTGCCGGCACGGCCTGCGCGCGGGCGGCAGCTGGCTGCCGCTGGCGCGCAGGCCCGTGCTCTTCACGCTGGCCCTGGCCCTGGCCGAGGCCGGCCCCGGTGACGTGGACCGCGACACGCTGATCGAACGCGCCTTCCGCCTGCGCCGCCCCGACGAGACCCACCGCGCCCGCCTGCGCGTGGAGATCGGCCGGCTGCGTGCGCTGGCCAGGCCGCTGGCACGCCTGGAGGCCACGGCGCGCGGCTATGCGCTGCGCCCGCTTGCGCAGCAGGGGGTCGCCGTGCTGCTGCCGCCGATCGCGGGCGAGCATGCCTCGCTGCAGGCCCTGCTGGCCGACGGCGCGGCCTGGTCGACCTCGGCCCTGGCGCTGGCGCTGGATGCCAGCCAGCGCACCGTGCAACGTGCGCTGGCCGAGCTGGAGGCGGCCGGCCACGCACGCTCCGTCGGCCGCGCCCGCGCGCAACGCTGGCTGGCGCCGCCGCTGGCCGGATTCACGACGATCTTGTTACTCCCGTCCGCGCTGCCGCTCACTTAGATTTGCTCCGACGGACACACCAACAGGAGCCAGACCATGCCCAGCAGCGAGACCAGCCCCCGCGACCCCGGATTTGATGAACCCCCGGCCCGCGCCGCCGAGATCGTGCGCGAGTACGGCCCCTATCCCGACGTCTCCACCGTCGCCGGGGTGACCCACGACGGCCGGCGCGTGTGGGCCGCGGCCGGCGTGCGCATGGTGGCCATCGAGCCGTCCAGCGGCGAGATCACGCAGCGCATCGAACGCCCCGCCGACGCCGGCACCGCCTTCGACGGCAAGCACCTGTGGCAGATCGCCGAGGCGCGCATCGACAAGATCGACCCCGCCACCGGCAAGGTGCTGGCCACCATCCCCGCGCCGGGCGCGGGCCGTGACTCCGGCCTGGCCTGGGCCGAGGGCAGCCTGTGGGTGGGCCAGTACCGCGACCGCCGGATCCACCAGATCGACCCGCAGACCGGCGCCATCCGCCGCACCATCGAGTCCAACCGCTTCGTCACCGGCGTGACCTGGGTGGACGGCGAGCTGTGGCACGGCACCTGGGAAGGCGAGGAGAGCGAAGTGCGCCGCATCGACCCGGCCAGTGGCGCCGTGCTGGAGCGGCTGCAGATGCCCGCGGGGGCCGGCGTCAGCGGCGTGGAGTCCGATGGCGCGGACCTGTTCTATTGCGGCGGCGGAGACAGCGGCAAGCTGCGCGCGGTGCGCCGGCCGAAGCGCTGACGCCTTCCTCTTCCCTCTTCGTCCCACTTCTTCGATCGACGAGCGCCCGCCGCCGCGGCGGCGTGGGCGCAGCCTTGCCCGACCAACCTGGAGCACACCATGCACAACCCCTCCCACCCCGTCGTCAGCCGGGCCCACTGGCTCGCCGAACGCCGCGCCCTGCTGGCGCGCGAGAAGGAACTGTCCCGCCTGGGCGACGACCTCGCCCGCGAGCGCCGCGCCCTGCCCTGGGTGCGCGTGGAGCAGGACTACGCCTTCGACACACCCGAAGGCAGACGAACGCTGGCGCAGCTGTTCGACGGCCGCAGCCAGCTGCTGGTGCAGCACTTCATGCTGGCCCCGGGCTGGGAGGAAGGCTGCCCGAGCTGCTCCTACATGGCCGACCACAGCGACGGCATGACCGCCCACCTGGCCCAGCGTGACGTGACGCTGGTGGCCGTCTCACGCGCGCCGCTGGCCGAGATCGAGCGCTTCCGCAGCCGCATGGGCTGGCGCTTCCGCTGGGTGTCTTCGCACGGCAGCAGCTTCAACCACGACTACGGCGTCAGCTTCACGCACCCCGAGCGCTCATCCGGTGCCGTCGACTACAACTACGTGCAGCAGCCCTTCCCGCACGAGGAGGCACCCGGGCTGAGCGTGTTCTTCAAGGACAGCTCCGGCGAGGTCTTCCACACCTACTCGACCTACGGCCGGGGCGTGGAAGCCATGATGGGCACCTACCGCCTGCTGGACCTGGTCCCCAAGGGCCGCGACGAGGACGGCCTGCCGCACACCATGGCCTGGGTGCGGCACCACGACCGCTACGAGGCGCAGGCCGCGCCGGCAGCCGGCGGCTGCTGCGCGCATCGCTGAAACCTCATGGCCGCGCTGTGGCCCTGGCTGGCCGTCGCTGGCCTGGGCGCCCTGCACGGGCTGAACCCCGCCAGCGGCTGGATGCTTGCCTCGTGCAGATCAGGCAGCGGGCCGCGGGCCCTGCTGTCGATGGGCCTGGGCCATGCAGCCTCGATGGCCGCAGTAGCCGGCTGCTACGCGCAGGGCCTGGTGCCGGACTGGCCGCTGCTGCGCGGCGCCTGCGTGATGCTGCTGGCGCTGATGTTCATCCTCCGCCTGCTGCGCGGCAGCGGCGGCATCGCGCTGGGGTCGATGCTGCTGGGCACCGCACACGGAACGGGGATGATGCTGGTGCCGGCGCTGGTGCCGCTGTGCCTGGAAGGCAACCCGGCACGGGAGATCACCGCCTCCGGCTCGCTGGGATGGGCGCTGGCCGCGGCGGGCCTGCACCTGGCCGCGATGCTGGCGGCGACCGCCGTGCTGGCAGCCGGCGCCCGCCGCGTCCTGCTCAGGCCTTGAACTTGAACGCCGGCAGGTGCTGCCCCAGCCGTGCGCCCATCTCGGCGCCCAGCGCCTGCAGGGCGTTCAGCGGCCGCACCATGACCTCGAACTCGACGATCAGTCCCTGCTCGTCGAAGCGGATCACGTCGACACCCTTGAGGCCCTTGTCGCCGACCTTGGCGCTGAACTCCAGCACCACGTTCAGGCCGTCGGCGCTGCCGAACTGGCGGTGGTAGGTGAAGTCCTGGAAGACCTGGATCACCGTCTGCAGCGCCAGCACCAGCGCCGGCGCCGGGCCATAGGGATTGAAGGACATCGGCGAGCGGAACACCGCCTGCGGATGGACGATGGACGCCAGCGCGGACAGGTCGCGGCGCTCCACCAGCTCGTGCCAGGTCTGCAAGGACTTGGCGACGGCGGGGTGCAGGTTGTCGGGGGCTTGCATCATGTGTTCGTCTCCTCGGTTGGATGGGTTCAGATCGCGGCCGCGAGGGTGGTGCCCTGGTGGATGGCGCGCTTGGCGTCCAGCTCGGCCGCCCGGTCGGCGCCGCCGATCAGGTGCACCTTGCAGCCTGCCGCCAGCAGGCCCTCGTGCAGCTCACGCAACGGCTCCTGGCCGGCGCACAGGATCACGTTGTCCACCGGCAGCACCTGGGGCTGGCCGTCGATGGTCACGTGCAGACCGGCGTCATCGATGCGCTCGTAGGTGACCGACGAGGACATGCCCACGCCGCGCGCGCGCAGGCCCGTGCGGTGGATCCAGCCCGTCGTCTTGCCCAGCTGGTCGCCCACCTTGCTCTTCTTGCGCTGGAGCAGATGGATGCGGCGCGGCGAGGCCTCGGGCTGCGCGGGGCGCAGGCCGGCCACGCCGGCGTAGCTGGTGTCGATGCCCCACTCCTCGTAGAACTTCTGCGGATGCAGCGCACCGCTCTGGCCGCTGTGGGCCAGGTACTCCGCCACGTCGAAGCCGATGCCGCCGGCGCCGATGATGGCCACGTCCTTGCCCACGGCCTTGTGCTCCTTCAGCACGTCCAGGTAGCCCAGCACCTTGGGATGGTCCAGGCCCTCGATGGGCGGGCGGCGCGGCACGATGCCGGTGGCCAGCACGATCTCGTCCCAGCCGCCCTGCTTCAGCTCCTCGACCCCCACGCGCCGGTTCAGCTCCAGCTTCACGCCCGTCAGCTCGATCTGGCGGCCGAAGTAGCGCAGGGTCTCGTTGAACTCCTCCTTGCCCGGCACCTGCTTGGCGACATTGAACTGGCCGCCGATCTCGGATGCCGAGTCGAACAGCGTCACCGCGTGGCCCCGCTCGGCCGCGGTGACCGCGAAGCTCAGGCCCGCCGGGCCGGCGCCGACGACGGCGATGCGCTTGCGCTGCTGCGCGGGCTCGATCTTCAGCTCGGTCTCGTGGCAGGCGCGCGGGTTGACGAGGCAGGAGGTGATGCGGCCGGAGAAGGTGTGGTCCAGGCAGGCCTGGTTGCAGCCGATGCAGGTGTTGATCTCGTCGGCGCGGCCCTCGCGCGCCTTGCGCACGAACTGCGAGTCGGCCAGGAAGGGGCGCGCCATCGACACCATGTCGCAGGCACCCTCGGCCAGCAGGCGCTCGGCCACCTCGGGCGTGTTGATGCGGTTGGTGGCCACCAGCGGGATGCCGACCTTGCCCATCAGCTTGTGCGTCACCCAGGCATAGGCGCCGCGCGGCACCTTGGTGGCGATGGTGGGGATGCGCGCCTCGTGCCAGCCGATGCCGGTGTTGAGGATGGTGGCGCCGGCGGCCTCCACGGCGCGGGCCAGCTCGATCACCTCCTCCAGCGTGGAGCCGCCTTCGACCAGGTCCAGCATGGACAGGCGGTAGATGATGATGAAGTCGCGCCCCACGCGCTCGCGCACGCGGCGCACGATCTCCACCGGGAAGCGCATGCGGGCGGCATAGCTGCCGCCCCACTCGTCGTCGCGCTGGTTGGTGCGTGCGGCGATGAACTCGTTGATCAGGTAGCCCTCGGAGCCCATGATCTCCACGCCGTCGTAGCCGGCGTGCTTCGCCAGAGCCGCGCAGTTGACGAAGTCGGCGATGGTCTGCTCCACCTCATCGGCCGTCAGCGCATGCGGGACCATGGGGTTGATGGGCGCCTTGATCGCGCTGGGCGCCACCAGGCCTGGCTGGTAGGCGTAGCGGCCGAAGTGCAGGATCTGCATCGCGATCTTGCCGCCCTCGGCGTGCACGGCGGCGGTCACCACGCGATGGTGTTCGGCATCGGCCTCGGTGGCCATCAGCGCGCCGCCGGGCGCGGGGCGGCCCTGTTCGTTGGGCGCGATGCCGCCGGTGACGATCAGACCCACCTCGCCGCGCGCGCGCTCGGCGTAGAACGCGGCCATGCGCTGGAAGCCGTTGGGCGCTTCCTCCAGGCCCACGTGCATGGAGCCCATCAGCACGCGGTTGCGCAGGGTGGTGAAGCCCAGGTCCAGCGGGCGATTGAGGCGGGGGTAGTGAGGGGTGTCGAGGGCGAGGCCGAGGGCGGAGTTCATTTTATGCAACCGGTTGCATGGAAGTGGCCTAGACTATGCAACCAGTTGCAGAAAAACGCAAACCGCGTGGAAACCCTTCGCCGCCGGCCTCGTTAAGCTCCACCGCCATGTCCCTGCCCCACGCCCTCCTCACGGCCCTGGCCGAGCGCCCCTGCTCGGGCTCCGAGCTGGCCGCGCGCTTCGACAAGTCCATCGGCTATTTCTGGCACGCCACCCACCAGCAGATCTACCGCGAGCTGGCGCGGCTGGAGGAAGCCGGCCTGATCGAATCCCTGCCCGAGGAGGCCACCCGCGGCCGCAAGCGTGCCTACAAGCTGCTGCCGGCCGGGCGCAAGGAGCTCAAGCGCTGGGTGGCCGATGCCGGCGACCCGCCGGTGCTGCGCGACGAGCTGATGGTGCGCCTGCGCGCCGAGGCCGTCGTCGGCCCCACCGGCCTGGACAAGGAGATCCGCCGCCGCAAGGCCCTGCACGAGGAGAAGCTGGCGCTCTACCGCGGCATCGGGGCGCGCGATTTCGCCGCCGCCCCGCAGGATCGCGAGGCCGCCCTGCAGCACCTGGTGCTGCAGGCGGGCATCCACTACGAGAGCTACTGGATCGAGCTGCTGGAGCAGGTGCTGGAGATCCTCAAGCGGCCGGCGGGCAGGAAAAGCTGATCAGGCCGCCGCCGCGTACACCACGCGCGCCGCCTCCAGCGGATCCTGCGTGCGGTCGAAGGCTTCCAGCCACAGGCGATAGCTCTTCGCCTCCGCCTCCTGCCAGGGATGGAAGCCGGGCTTGTAGTAGCGGAAGTAGGCGCCCACGGTGTCGGAGAACAGCCCGCCCGGGCCGTAGACCCACCACATGCCGCGCGCCATCTGGCCCAGGCGCTTGAACAGCCCGAAGCCGTCCTGCTTGAGCATGATGTTGGTGTAGATCAGCAGCTGCAGGTTGAAGCTGACGGTCACCTCCAGCAGCGTGTAGACGCGGCGCAGCCAGCCCACCTTGGCCACCTTCTGCATCACGTCGAAGGCGACGGCCTTGTGCTCCATCTCCTCCATCGCGTGCCAGGCGTACATCGCGTAGATGCGCGGGTCGGCGCCTTCCATCACCTCGCGGCGGCTGAAGAAGCTCTTGGCCATGATGGCCGTCAGGTGCTCGCAGGCCGCGGTGGACGCCAGCGTGTGCTTCTTCGGCAGCCAGCGCCGCATGAAGCCGAAGAGCATGCCGCTGGTGTAGCGCTCCAGCCGGTCGACGTCGATGCCCTGGGCGCGCAGCCGGTCGTTGAAGCGGCGGTGCACGATGCCGTGCTGGCCCTCCTGGCGGATGAAGTCCTTGATTTCCTGCAGCAGCTTGGGGTCCGTCACCTGGTCGCGGAAGTCGCGCACGCAGCAGATGAAGTAGCGCTCGCCTTCGGGGAAGGTGGTGGACATCGCGTCGATGAAGCGGGTCTTGAAGGGATCGCCGCCGAACCAGAAGCGGGGGATGTCCTCGTCGAGGCCGAAGTCCAGCTGCTCGCGCGGGACGATGGTGGGATGGTCGTTCATGTGGTGTGTCTCCTGCGGTACTTCAGGGGGTGCGGCGGATGCCGGCGTAGTGCGCGGGCTTGAAGAGGCCCTTCATCTCCCGATACAGCAGCCGGTTGCGGCGCTCCAGCGACATCGCCCAGGAGGCGAGCCAGATGCGCGAGGACTGGTGCCCGTAGACGATGCGCTGCTTGCCGGCCGCCACGCAACGGATGACGTGGCGCGCCACGTCGGCCGGGTCCGTCTTCAGGTAGCGCTGCGCGAAGTCGGCGCCCCCGTCCACCCCGTTGGCGATGTTGGTCCGCACACCGCCGGGGTGCACGAGGTGGACGGAGACCGGGCTGCCCTGCAGCTCCACCATCAGCGATTCGGTGAAGCCGCGCACGGCGAACTTGGCTGCGCAGTAGTCGGACGAGTTGGGCGTGCCCACCAGGCCGAAGACGCTGGAGATGTTGACGATGGCGCCTTCGCCGTTCTCCAGCAGCTGCGGCAGGAAGGCGCGCGTGCCGTACAGCACGCCGAAGAAGTTGACCTGCATGGTGCGCTCGTAGTCGGCGTCGCCCATGGCCCACACCGGCGCACCCCCGCCGCCGATGCCGGCGTTGTTGATGATCACATGGGCCTTGCCCAGCCTGGCCTGCACGCGTTCGGCGAAGCCGAACATCGCATCGCGCTCGCCGACGTCGAAGGCCTCGCTGTGGACCTGCCGCGGGCCGGTCTCGGCCACCAGGTCCAGCGTCTCCTGCAGGCCCTTGGGGTCGAAGTCGTTGAGCGCCAGCCGTGCGCCCAGGCGGGCGAACTCCAGCGCATGCGCGCGGCCGATGCCGGAGCCGGCACCGGTGATGACGACGGTCTTGTCCTGGAAGTGCTTCATGGTTCAGGCGGCGCGCGACGGGGCGCGTGCGATGGGAATGGCGGGCCCGGACGCACGGCGCGCGTGGCCGTCGATCAGGTCCACCAGGAAAGGCGCGGCCTCGTCGGGGATGTTGTGGCCCATGCCGTGCACGGTGAGCAGCCTGGCGCCGGGGATGGCGGCAGCCGTGGCCGCGCCGCCGCTGGGTGCGACCAGCAGGTCGCGGTCGCCGTGCAGCACCAGCGTGGGCGCGGTGATGCGGCGCAGCTGCTGCGTGCGGTCGCCGGACTTGAAGATGGCGCCGATCTGCCGCGCCATGCCCTGGTGGGCCGTGGGCCCGTCGCCGCGGTCCCAGGCCGTGCCGGCATAGGCGCGCAGGTCGATGTCGTGCATCGCGTAGCCGGTGGAGCCGACGTGGCGCATCACCTCCACATAGCGCGCCATCGCCGCGTCGCGGCTGCGCACCGGCGGCCGCGACAGCTTCAGCAGGCTGGACAAGGCCGGCTGGCCGACGCGTGCGTGGCCGGTGGTGGAGAAGATCGACGTCAGCGATGCGACGCGCGGCGCATGCCGCACCGCCAGGGTCTGGGCGATCATGCCGCCCATGGACATGCCCGCCACGTGGGCCTGCGCGATGCCCAGGTGGGCCAGCAGGCCGGCCGCGTCGTCGGCCATGTCGTCCAGGTCGTAGGCGCTCTTCTCGATGCGCTTGAAGAGCTGGCGCAGCAGGCCGGGCGGGCGACCCTTGCCGCGCGACGAGCGCCCTACGTCGCGGTTGTCGAAGACGACCACGCGGAAGCCGCGCTCCACCAGCGAGCCGACGAACAGCGGCGTCCAGTAGTGCAGCTGCAGCCCGAGGCCGGCGATCAGCAGCAGCGGCTCGCCGCCGGCGTGGCCGTGCACGCGGTGGCAGATGCGCATGCCCGAGGGCAGCTCGCAGAAGCGGTCCTCGTCCTGCATCACGCCCTCGCCGCGAGCTTGACCGGTGCGGCCTGGACGCGCCGCGGGCCGCTGAACTTCAGGTTGGGGTCGCGCACGTCGCCGCGCCGCAGTGCCTGCTCGTCGAGCCGGTAGTCCATGGACATCAGCCAGGGCGCGCCCTGGCCCTGCCGCGGCAGGGCCGCCAGCGCACGCTTCACGTAGCCGGCGTCGAAGTCCAGCAGCGCTCGCGTGGGCATGTCGGGAGACGGCAGCTCGGGCCGGCAGATCGCGTGGCCGTTGTCGTCCATATAGGCCAGCAGCCGGCAGAAGTGCTCGCACAGCAGGCCCACCTTCAGCGTCCACGACGAATTGGTGTACCCGATGGCGAAGGCCATGTTGGGGATGCCGTCGAGCATCATTCCCTTGAAGGCCACCTTGCGCGAGAAGTCCACCGGCTCGCCGTCCACCTGCATGGCGATGCCGCCGAACAGCTGCAGGTTCAGCCCCGTCGCGGTGACGACCACGTCGGCCGCCAGCTCCTTGCCGGACTTCAGGCGGATGCCGCCTTCGGTGAAGTGCTGGATGTGGTCGGTGACCACCGTGGCGTGGCCGCGGCGGATGGTGCGGAACAGGTCGCCGTCGGGCACGGCGCACAGGCGCTGGTCCCAGGGGTCGTAGGGCGGGTTGAAGTGCTCGTCCACCGGGTAGCCCTCGGGCAGCGCACGCTTGTTCGCCCAACGGATGAAGCGGCGCGCGGCCTCGGGACGCTTCTGGCAGAAGCGCCAGATCGCGCGCTGCAGCGCGATGTTCTTGCGCCGGGTGATCGCGTAGGCCCAGCGGTCGGGCAGCACGCGGCGCAGCGCGATGGCGATGGCGTCCTCCGACGGCAGGCTCATCACGTAGGTGGGCGTGCGCTGGAGCATGGTCACGTGGCCGGCGTGCTCGGCCATGGCCGGCACCAGCGTGACGGCGGTGGCGCCGCTGCCGATGACGACCACGCGCTTGCCGCTGTAGTCCAGGCCCTCGGGCCAGTGCTGCGGGTGGACCACCGTGCCGCCGAAGCGCTCGATGCCCGGCAGCTGCGGCGTGTAGCCCTGGTCGTAGCGGTAGTAGCCGGCGGCGGAGAAGAGCCAGCGGCAGGTCATCTGCCGGCGCTCGCCGGTGTCCGTGCGCTCGACGTCCACCGTCCACAGCGCTTTATCGCTGGACCAGGACACCGCGGTGACCTTGTGGTGCAGGCGGATGCGGCTGTCCAGGCCGTGCTCGGTCGCGGCCTCGCGCAGGTAGGCCAGGATGTCCTGGGCGCCGGCGATGGACTTGCGGTTGACCCAGGGCTTGAACTCGTAGCCGAAGGTGTGCAGGTCGGAGTCGGAGCGGATGCCGGGATAGCGGAACAGGTCCCAGGTGCCGCCGGTGGCGCCGCGCGCCTCGAGGATCACGAAGGACCGGGTCGGCTGAGACTGCTGCAGGTAGCAGCCCAGTCCGATGCCGGACAGGCCGGCACCGACGATGAGCACATCGACATGCGCATCCGCATGGTCGGCGGGGGGAAGGTGGTGGACCGGCACGTTGACTCCTCTTGCTTCGGTTGGCGCCGATGTTTGTTGACACGCCCCCCGCCGGACAAGGTACAAACCGCAGCACTTTTGCGTCGCCCTGGTTCAACCTGCACCTTGCTGCGGCTGCACATAGGGTCTCCCCATGCACCTGCACCTCACCAACCCACCGAACGTCCGCTGGCCCGCACCCTCGCCCCGGGTGCGCGAGCTGCTGCGCGCCGGCGCCGAGCGGGCGCTGAACGTGCCGGCCGAATGGCTGGCGGAGATGGACGAGGCCACCGCCGTCCATCCCGAGCCCATACGCGGCGTGACCGACAACCCGGTGCTGATGGCGGCCACGCGCCGCGTGACGCGGCTGAGCCTGGTGCACTGGGCCTCGGCCAACATCGAGAACCCGGGCGCCCCGGTGCCGGCCTACGTGCCGCCGGACATGCTGAGCAACGCGCGCGAGCTGGTGCGCCTGGGTGCGATCGACCTGATGTTCAACGGCTCGCGCGCGGCGCAGAACGTGGCCTGGCAGCACTGGATGGAGATCGCCTTCGGCCTGACCTCCGACGCCGCCGAGCTGCGCGAGCTGCTGGACGTCTCGGCGCGTTCGATCTCGGCCTTCATCGACGCCAACATGGAGCGCGTGTCCGTGCTGCTGCGCGCCGAGCGCGAGGAGCGCCAGCGCGGCACCCACGTCGAGCGGCGCGACCTGGCCACCCGCATCGTCGAGGGCGCGCCGGTGGACCTGCGCGAGGCCGGCCAGCGCCTGGGCTACGCGCTGGACCAGGCCCACCACGCCGCGGTGGTCTGGAGCGAGGAAAGCGAGCCCGACATCAAGGCGCTGGAGGAAGCGGCGCGCTCGCTGGCCGACCACGCCGGCACACGCGAGATGCTGGTCGTGATGGCGAACGCCGCCACGCTGTGGGCCTGGGTGCACGGCGCGCGCGCGCTGGACCTGGACACGCTGCGCGGCACGGTGCAGGGCCTGGCCGGCGTACGCATGGCCATCGGCTCCACCGGCAGCGGCATCGAGGGCTTCCGCCGCGCCCACCTGGAGGCGCTGAGCACGCAGAGCGTGGTGGCCAGGCTGCGTTCGCCGGCACGCGTGGTCGGCTTCGACCAGGTGCGCCTGGTGGCGGTGATGACGCAGAACGCCGAGGCCGCCAACCAGTTCGCCAGACACACGCTGGGCCAGCTGGCCAGCGCGGAGCCGGCCCTGCGCCAGGCCCTGCTGATCTTCCTGCACACGGGCTGCAACGCCACGCAGGCCGCCGAGCTGGCCCACGTCCACCGCAACACCTTCCTGCGCCGCCTGGCGCGGGCCGAGGAACTGCTGCCGCGCCCGCTGGAGCACAACCGCATCCACGTGGCGGCGGCGCTGGAGGCGCTGAGCTGGTCGGGCGGGGACGGGGCCTGAAGCTCAGGCGGGCTCGGCCGCGAGGTGGCGGTCGGCCACCGGCCGGGCCGCTTCGGCATGTTCGCGCACGAAGGCGTCGAACTGGTCGACCGGCACCGGCTTGCTGAACAGGTAGCCCTGGAAGGCGTGGCAGTCGTTGGCCGCCAGCCAGGCGCGCTGGCCGTCGGTCTCCACGCCTTCGGCGATCACCGCCAGGCCCAGGCTGCGGCCCAGGCCCACCAGCGTGCGCACGATGGCCATGTCGTTGGGGTCCTCCGGCAGGTCGCGCACGAAGGACTGGTCGATCTTGATCTGGTCCAGCGGCAGGCGCTTGATGTAGCTCAGCGACGAGAAGCCGGTGCCGAAGTCGTCCAGCGAGAAGCCCACGCCCAGGTCCTTCAGCGCGCTCATCTTGGCCACCACCTCGTCCAGGTCCTTGACCAGCATGCTCTCGGTCAGCTCCAGCTTCAGGTGCGAGGCCCGTGCGCCGCTGCGCGCCAGGATCTCCAGCACCTGGCCGACGAAGTCCGGCTGGCGGAACTGCTGGGCGCTGACGTTCACCGCCAGCGTGATGTGCGCCGTGTCGGGATTCGCGGCCCAGGCGACGAGCTGGGCGCAGGCCTTCTTCAGCACCCATTCGCCGATGGGCACGATGAGGCCGGTCTCCTCGGCCACGGGAATGAACTTGGCCGGCGGGATCATGCCGCGCTGCGGATGCTGCCAGCGCAGCAGCGCCTCGGCGCCGATCACGCGGCCGCCGTCGTCGATCTGCGGCTGGTAGTGCAGTACGAACTGGCTGTTCGCCACGGCGGTGCGCAGGTCGCTCTCGATCGCGTTGCGCACGCTCACGTCGGCCTGCATGATCCACAGCACCATGCCCACCGCCAGGAAGCAGGTCAGGT
>SCTQ01000285.1 GCA_004322345.1 Aquabacterium sp.
GCTCGATGGCGCCCACGCGCTGCTCGTCCGCACCGCAGAAGAAGGCCAGCACGGCCAGCAGGTAGTCGCCGGCGAAGATGGGCAGGCCCACGGCGCAGGTCAGCGCGTCGCGGCGGGCGGCCACGCGACGCACGAAGCCGGCTTGCTGCAGGTCGGTGAAGATCACCGGGCGGCGTTCGGCCCAGGCACGGCCGGGCAGCCCCTCGCCGTAGCCGAAGTAGAGCTTGCGGCTGATCGCCTTGAAAGCCTCGTGCTCGCCGAAGAGCCCGCCGTGCAGCTCCAGCGCGCAGCGGTCGGCCGTGGGCGTCCAGACCTCGACGATCTGGATGAAGGGCTGCACCGGGGCTGCTGTCACGCGTTCGCTCCCTTGAGTTCCCACGCCCCAGTTTGGGCACGGGATGCAGGGTGCGCTGCACGGGGCGTGCCAAGAGCGGTGGCAGGGTGTCAGCCACGGTTCATCGGCGGGCGCGCCGTGACCGCCTGCACGCCGGCAATACGTCAAACGACGCAGCGACGCTCCCGCGACGGGGTGGCAGAGTCGACGACCCGTTTTTCCGGGCGCGGCCCGGAACTTGCTGTCCCATCCCTCGATGGCCCATTCCGCCGCGCCCCAGCGCATCGTCCGCATCCGCCGTGAGTACAACCAATGGGTCGCCAACCAGACCCTGGAGGACTATGCACTGCGTTTCACGGCGAAGCGTGCGCGCCAGTGGTCCTCCTGGCGCGTGGCCAACACGGCGATCGGCTCGATGTCCTTCCTCGCGCTGGAGGCCATCGGTGGCGCCATCACGCTGAACTACGGCTTCACCAACGCCTTCTGGGCCATCCTGGTGGCCGGCTGCCTGATCTTCGCCACCGGCATCCCGATCAGCTACTACGCCGCCAAGTACGGCGTGGACATGGACCTGCTGACCCGCGGCGCCGGCTTCGGCTATATCGGCTCGACCATCACCTCGCTGATCTACGCCAGCTTCACCTTCATCTTCTTCGCGCTGGAGGCGGCCATCATGGCGATGGCGCTGGAGCTGTGCTTCGGCCTGCCGCTGTCCATCGGCTACATCGTGTGCTCGGTGGTGGTGATCCCGGTGGTCACCCACGGCATCACCTGGATCAGCCGCTTCCAGGCCTGGACCCAGCCGCTGTGGGTGCCGCTGCACCTGCTGCCCTTCATCTTCATCGCCTGGAAGGCGCCCGAGTCCTTCCGCGACTGGACCACCTTCACCGGCCGCATGGGCGGCGGCGACGGCCATTTCGACCTGCTGCTTTTCGGCGCCGCGGCCAGCGTGGTCTTCGCGCTCGTGCCGCAGATCGGCGAGCAGGTGGACTTCCTGCGCTTCCTGCCGCGCCAGCGTCGCGACCTGAAGAGCCGCGCCTCTTGGTGGAGCGCGCTGATCGCCGCCGGACCGGGCTGGATCGTCTTCGGCACGCTGAAGATGCTGGCCGGATCCTTCCTGCTCTTCCTCGTCGTGCAGCAGATGATCCCGCTGGACGTGGCGACCGAGCCGATGCAGATGTACCTGGTGGCTTTCCGCCAGGTCTTCGCCTCGCCGCAAGTGGCGCTCGCCGCGGCCGGCATCTTCGTCATCCTGTCGCAGCTGAAGATCAACGTCACCAACGCCTACGCCGGCTCCATCGCCTGGTCCAACTTCTTCGCGCGGCTGACGCACAGCCACCCGGGGCGCGTGGTCTGGCTGGTGTTCAACGTGGCCATCGCGCTGCTGCTGATGGAGCTGGGCGTGTTCAAGGCGCTGGAGCGCATCCTCACGCTCTACTCCAACGTCGCGGTGGCGTGGATCGGCGCGCTGGTGGCCGACCTGGTGGTCAACAAGCCGCTGGGCCTCAGTCCCCGCCACATCGAGTTCAAGCGCGCCCACCTCTACGACATCAATCCGGTGGGCGTGGGGGCCATGGGCATCGCGACGCTGGCCTCGCTGGCCGCGTACTCCGGCATGCTGAACAACGTGCTGGGCCCGCTGCCCCAGGCGCTGTCGCCCTTCGTCGCCTTCGGCGTGGCCTTCGTGGCGGCGCCCGCAATCGCCTGGGCTACCCGCGGCCGCTACTACATCGCACGCGAGGCGACGCCGTTCAAGAAGACGCGTTCCACGCTGCGCTGCGTGGTCTGCGAGCACCACTTCGAGCCCGAGGACATGGCCACCTGCCCGGCCTATGGCGGGACCATCTGCTCGCTGTGCTGCTCGCTGGATGCGCGCTGCCTGGACGCCTGCAAGCCCCGCTCGCGCATGCGCGAGCAGATCATCGACGGCCTGCGCGTGCTCTTCCCGCAGCCCCTGGTGCAGCGGCTGGACTCGCGGCTGGGGCACTACCTGGGCGTGTTCTCGCTGGCGGTGGCACTGATCGGCGGCACGCTGACGCTGCTGTACTTCCAGGAGACCTTCAACGGCGTGGACCCGGCGGTGCAACCGCTGCTGTGGAAGGTGTTCTTCGTGCTCGCGGTGATCGCCGGCGTGGCCAGCTGGCTCTTCATCCTGGCGCAGGAAAGCCGCCACGTCGCGCAGCAGGAATCCACGCGCCAGATGCAGCTGCTCACGCGTGAGATCGAGGCCCACAAGCGCACGGACGCCAAGTTGAAGGAGGCCAAGGAAGCCGCCGAGGCGGCCAACCTCGCCAAGAGCCGCTTCGTCACGGGCCTGAGCCACGAGCTGCGCACGCCGCTCAACGCGATGCTGGGCTACGCGCAACTGCTGGAGCAGGAGCGCACGGCCACCGAGCCGGTGAAGGACGCGGTGGGCGTGATCCGCCGCAGCGGCGAGCACCTGTCCGAGCTGATCGACGGCCTGCTGGACATCGCCAAGGTGGAGGCCGGCAAGCTGCACCTGCACCGCGACGTGGTCGCGCTGCCCGCGCTGATCCAGCAGCTCACGCGCATGTTCGAGCCGCAGGCTGCGGGCAAGGGCATCGGCTTCGTGTTCGAGGGGCCGGTGGCGATGCCGGCGCACGTGTCCACGGATGGAAAGCGCCTGCGGCAGATCCTGATCAACCTGCTGTCCAACGCGATCAAGTTCACCGACCAGGGCCGGGTCACGCTGCGCCTGAAGTACCAGCGGCAGACGGCGACCTTCGAGATCGAGGACACCGGCCCCGGCATCCCCGGCGAGGACATCGAGCGCATCTTCGCGCCCTACGAGCGCGGCCGGCTGATCGACAAGGCCGGCGTGCCCGGCATGGGCCTGGGGCTGACCATCAGCCGCGTGCTGGCGCAGATCATGGGCGGTGAACTCACGGTGCGCAGCAAAGTCGGCCGCGGCAGCGTCTTCACGCTGCGCCTGGGCCTGTCGGCCGTCAGCGTGGGCGAGCGCGAGCAGGGGGTGCGCCCGGCACAGGTGGTGGGCTACGACGGCTGGCGGCGCACGCTGCTGGTGGCCGACGACGACGCGCAGGCGCGCTCGCTGCTGCGGCGTTTCCTGGAGCCCATCGGCTTCACCGTGCTCGAGGCCAGCCGTGGCGACCGCTGCATCGACATCCTGCTGCAGGAGCCGCCGGACCTGCTGCTGCTGGACATCTCGATGCCCGGCCTCAGCGGCTGGGAGGTGGCCAAGCGCGTGCGCGACGCCGGGCTGGATACGCTGCCCATCGTGATGGTGTCGGCCGATGCCTTCGAGAACCGCCGCTCGCAGGACCACCAGACCTTCCACAACGATTTCCTCGTCAAGCCGGTCGACCTGGCGCAGCTGCTGGAAGTGCTGCGCCGCCACCTGGGCCTGCAGTGGCAACTGGCCGATGAAGACGCCATCCGGGCGGCGATGAACGCCGCCGACGAGACCCCGGCCCAGGCCTCGCTGTTCCCGTCCGAAGAGTCCGCACCGACGCCGCCGGCCGTGCCGGCCGAGGCCGCGGCCTCAACCGCATCCGCATCCGTCCCGCTCACCTCGGAGATCCTCCATGAACTCGATCAGCTCGCTGCCATCGGACACCTCCGCGGCCTGCTCGACCGCCTCGACGGGCTCGTCGGGCAAGAGCCTTGGCAGGCCGATCTCCTCGCCGGCCTCCGGCGCCAGGCCCGCGACTTCCGCATCGCCGACGTCCAGGGCACCCTGGCTGCGCTACGGGATCGCCGATCCGGTCATGGCTGAGCCGGTGACCATGGCGATGGACGAGCAGGCCCGCCGGGCCCCTTCGGCCCAGCCCGCGCGGCGCGACATCGTGCTGGTGGTCGACGACGCGCCCGAGACCCTGGGATTCCTGAGCCGCACGCTGGAGAACGCGGGCATGACGGTGCTGGTGGCCGCCGACGGCGAGGCCGCGCTGAAGGTGATCGAGCGCATCGTGCCCGACCTCATCCTGCTGGACGCGGTGATGCCCGGCATGGACGGCTTCGACACCTGCGCGGCGCTCAAGCGCGGCGTGGCGGCGCATGTGCCGGTCATCTTCATGACGGGGCTGAGCGACACCGGCCACGTCGTGCGCGGCCTGGAGGCCGGCGGCGTGGACTACGTCAACAAGCCGCTGCAACTGGAGCCGCTGCTGGCGCGCATCAAGGTGCACCTGAAGAACGCGCGCAGCGCGCAGAGCGCCCGCGAGGCGCTGGACGCCACCGGCCGCACCCTGCTGGCCCTGCGCTCCGACGGCAGCCTGCTGTGGCACACGCGCGATGGGCAGCACCTGCTGGACGCGGTGGCTCCTGCAACCCGGTTGCAACCGCTGCTGGCCGCCTGGCTGGCCGACCCGGCCGTGCCGGCGCCGCCGCTGGAACTGGACGGGGCCCAGGGCCGCCTGCGGCTGCAGCGCATCGGCCGGCTGTCGGGGCAGGAGATCCTGGTGGCGATCGAGCCGGCTCAGGATGCCGCCCCCGCCGCCGAGGCCGCCACCGACGAGGCGCGCTGCGCCCGCCTGGCCGAGCGCTTCCGAGTCACCCCGCGCGAAGCCGAGGTGCTGCTGTGGATCGCGCGCGGCAAGTCCAACCGCGACGTCGCCGAGATCCTCTCGCTGAGCCCGCGCACG
This sequence comes from Aquabacterium sp., assembly GCA_004322345.1. GTDB lineage: Bacteria > Pseudomonadota > Gammaproteobacteria > Burkholderiales > Burkholderiaceae_C > Aquabacterium. Next base: position 4,960 of record SCTQ01000285.1, read on the forward strand.
GTGAACAAGCACCTGGAGCACGTGTTCGTGAAGCTGGGCGTCGAGAGCCGCTCGGCCGCGGCGGCGATGGCGATGCAGGTGCTGACGGCGGCCTGAGGCGACGGCGGTCAGCGCGGATCGTTGCCGCCCTTCCTGGCCTGCACCTCGGCCGCCAGGCCACGTGCCATCCAGGCCAGCGCACCCACCACCACGGCCAGCACGGCCCACAGCAGCCAGCGCTTGCGTTGCTCGGGGCTGGTGTCGCCCAGGCTTTCCAGCATGCCGGGCTCGGCCAGCTCGCGCGTGCTGAATGGGCCGGTGGCGGCCTGCGGCAGCGTGTGTTCGACGCCGGCGGTG